>NZ_CAACUY010000022.1 GCF_900659615.1 Actinomadura fibrosa
GTGAACGAGGCGGCCAGCGCCGCCGCGGCCAGCACCGCGAGCGCGCCGCGCCGCCGCGACCGGCCGCGAACGAGGGGGTGGGGTGGTCGCCCCATCGCGTTCTCCTTCCGGACGTGATCTGTCACGGGGCAACAATGGACGCCCGCCCCCTCGGGCGACACATATCCGCTGACGCAAAATCCGGCACGCTTTGTTGCCCGCCGACAACACGGCCCGCCCACCTCGGCGAACGATGCGGCCCCACGTCCGCCGACGGCGGTGTCAACCGGCGGTCGTGTCAGCCCGGTGCGTCAGTCGGCGGTCGTGCCGGCCTGGTGCGTCAGCCGAGGACGGCGGCGCCCGTGGCCCCCACCAGCCCGGCGAACTCGGAGCGCTCGGCGGGCGACAGCGCCCGCTCGTACACGGCCGCCGCGAGCCGGTCGGTCGTCGCCTCGGCCTCCCGGCGGCGCCCGACGAGCGCCGCGCAGTCGGGCAGGTCGCCCTGCCAGCCGAACATGCGCGCCTGCCCCGGCCCGTCGTCGGTGAGGATCGCCTCCAGCGGCGCCAGCCCGGCCGCCGTCGTCGCGGCCAGGTGCAGCGCGCCCCGCCACTCCCGCAGGACGTGCAGGAAGTGGTTCAGCCGCCCGGGACCCGCCTCCGGCGCCGGCTCCGCCCGCCACCCGCAGAACAGCGGCAGCCCCGAGCCCTCCGCCGCCCGTACGACCCGCTCGGCCAGCTCGGCGAGCCGCTCCACGCCCTCCAGCTCGGCCAGGCGCTCCTCGCCCCACGCCGCGCACGCGCGCCCGTACCGCCGCGCCGCCTCGCGCGCCCCGGCCACCGCCACGCCCTCGTCCCACATCGCCCGGACGAGCCCCGGCTCGAACCACCCCAGCGCGGCCACGACCACGTCCGCGTCCACGTCGCCGAGGACGCCGCCGCGTCCCGCGAAGTAGAACGCCAGAGGGTTGTCGAACCCCAGCTGCTTGCCGCGCTCCGCCGTCGTCCGGTCGAGCATCCACGCGGAACCCACGTCGTGCACGATCCGGTCGGCGGCCTTCACCGTCTCCGCGGCGCTCAGCCCGCCCATGGCACCTCCCGGCTCCCGGTCTCCAGGTAACCGGGAGGTTACTGCCTTCCGCGGGCAGGCGCGGAGGTTCCGGGCACCGGTCATCCGCGGGATTCGCCCGCCCCGGCGTCCGCCTAGCGTCGGACATGCCGGGACCGCGGCGTACCGCTGGGCAAACGGCCGCCCTCAGCGGTACGCCGCACCCGGCTCCAACCGGGGGCTAGTTCCAGTCGAAGCAGACGACCACGGCGTCGTCTGCCAGGTCGGTGCCCTCGTGATGCTCGATGAGCTCGTCGATGACGGCGAGCGGGACGTCGGCGGTGTCGCGCAGCCGGGCGCTGCGCGCGGCCTGCTCCAGCGCGTGCGTGCCGAACTCCCCGCGCGGGCCCCGGGCGGAGAAGACGCCGTCGCTGACGATGACGAGCCGGTCCCCGGACTCCAGCGGGAAGCGCTGCGCGCGGTACTCGGTGTCGGGGAACATGCCGAGCGGGAGCTGCTGCTCCAGCGGGACGGGCGTGACCTCCGTGCCGCGCAGCCGCAGGATCCGCGGGGAGCCCGCGTCGATGACGTGGACGACGCCGTCCGCGAAGTCGATCCGCATGACGAGGGTCTCGGTGAACTCCCGGCCGCCGTAGCGGACGTGGACCATGTCGTTCGCGAGGCTCGCCTGCTCGCCGATGTCGGCGCCGGAGCGGCGGGCGTTGCGCAGCGCGCCCACCGTCAGGGACGTCAGCAGCGCGGCCTGGATGCCGGTCCCCGCGCCGTTGGTGACGGTCAGCGCGAGGTGGTCGTGCTCGGCGGACCAGTCGAAGTTGTCGCCGCCGATCGAGTACGCGGGCTCCAGGTGCCCGGCCAGGCTGAACCGCTCGCCCGTGCACGCGTGCCCCGGCAGCAGCTGCCACTGCAACTCGGCGGCGAGGGTGAGGCGCTGCCGGCGCCGGGCCCGCTCGTAGCGGTCGGTGTGGTCCCACGCGACCTTGAGGGCCGAGCCGAGCACCTGGCCGATCTCGGCCAGCTCGTCCAGGTCGCCGCCGGCCCAGCCGCCCGTCGCGCCCAGCTCCAGGACGCCGAGCCGCTCGCCCCGCGCGGTGACCGGGACGAAGAGCGTCTGCGGCGGCGCGTCCGGGTCGCCGTCGCCGCCCTGGCCGCCGTGCCCGTCGAGGGAGCCGTCCGCGGACAGCAGGACGGGGCGGCGGGACACGAAGGCCCGCCCCGCGTCGGACCCGTGGATCCTGAGCGGCTCGGGCGGCTCCTCGGCCGCGGCCACGGCGGCGGCCACGGCGGACGGGGTGGTGTCGCCGGCCGGCGCGGGCACGGCCAGGAGCGGCGCGACCTGGAGCAGGAAGCGCGAGTGGTAGTCGTTCACCAGCAGCCGGGCGGAGGTGATCGGCGGGTACTCGTCCCGCAGCGTGGCGGCCAGCGTCTCGGGCAGCGAGTGCGCGGGGGCGAGGCGCAGCGCCCGTTCCACCTTGGCCGGGCGGCCGTGCGTGCTCATTGCGACCCCATCTCGTTGAACTCTCCCGTGAGAACGGCGGGCGTCCGGTACGCCGTGCCGGAGCCGCTCGCCCTCGTCCGCGCCCGTTCCGACGTGCGGCGACGGGGAGGCCGGCCGACCCCTCGACCGGCCGTCCGCGCGCGGACGCGGCGTCTCCGGCAGGTCCGTCTCGGCGCGGACGGAGGACCGCAGAGGAAGACTGTCAAAGAGTTTGCCGTATGGCAAATACTTGATGTTGAGGGTCGTCCGCGCGGTACCGCGAACCGCTGGCAACCGGGACGAAGCCGGTGGTCCGCGTCATGCGGACCGGGAGCCGAGCGCGCCCGGCGCGGCCGGATCCTGCCGGTCGCAGGCCTGGCCGAAGTCGGTGAGCGCGTCGATCAGCCGTCCCCGCGACGCCGGCGACATCTGCGCCAGCACCTCGCGGACGACCTCCCGCCGACGCCGCGCCAGCTCGGCGTGCAGCCGCTCCCCCTGGTCGGTGAGCCGGATGAGCGTCTCCCGGCGGTCGGCCGGGGCGCTCTCCCGCACCACGAGCCCGGCCGCCTCCAGCCGGTCGCACAGCCGGCTCGTCGAGGACGGGATCGCGCCGAGCTCCTCGGCGAGCCCGCCGAGGTTCAGCCGCCCGAAGCGGGCGACGGCCTCCACGGCGCGCAGCTGGATCGGCGACACCGCCGGCTCCAGCCCCTGGTCGGCGCGGCTCCACAGCAGCGCGGCGGTGCTCAGCACCCGTTCCACGGCGGCCGCGACATCGTCCGGGACGTCCGCCCGCCCGTCGCGGACCGGCTCGCCGCCGGCCGGATCGCCCGCGGACCGCCGCGATCCTCGCTGAGTCACACCCCCGCCTTTCGCATGGAGCCATCCGGTCGCGCCGCCGCGGCGGCGCCCCAGCGCCTCCCGCCGCGCCGGGCGGGAGGGTCGCGTCCGACCGTAGCCCAAGTTGGACGGGGCGCCACCACCACCCGCCCAATGCGATCACACCTGGAACGCGCGGAGGAAGGGCCGAAGCTGGTCAGACGGCGGACGAATCGGATCGGCGCACGGGGCTTGACAATCCAGGAGCACCTTACTTATAAATCTGGTTGTAGGTTTCCTCTGGCTCGGAGGACAGGTAGCGGGAGCCGCACCGCTCCCGGATCTTCGGAGGTGATGATGATGTTGCTGACGTCGATCGACCCGTTCGTGCAGGAGTTCGAGCGCCAGTTCGACCGGCTGACCCGGCAGGCCGCCGCCGAGGGCGCCGGGACCTCGATGCCGATGGACGGCGTCCGCCGCGCCGACGACGTCGTCCTGCGCTTCGACCTGCCCGGCATCGACCCCGGCTCCGTCGAGGTCACCGTCGACCGCGGCGTCCTGACGGTCACGGCCCGGCGCAACGAGGAGACCTCCGAGGGCGAGCGCTTCTTCGTCCGCGAGCGCGTCATGGGCTCCTTCGTCCGCCGCGTCTACCTGTCGGAGCACCTGGACGCCGAGGCCATCGAGGCGGCCTACGACAACGGCGTCCTCGCCGTCCGGATCCCCGTCCTGGAGCGGGCCCGCCCGCGCAAGATCGAGATCCAGACGGCGGGCGAGTCCGCGAAGGCCATCCGGAGCTGACGCGGAGCGCCCCCGAGCACGACGCGAACGAAGGGACGCTGGAGTACATGGTCGGTGGATCGTCCGGGGTGCCGGGGCTGGACGACGAGCACGCGCCGCTGTTCACGGTGGGCCAGGTCGCCTCGATGCTGGACGTCCAGCAGGCGTTCCTGCGGCGGATCGACGCGCACAACGTCGTGTCCCCCAGCCGGTCCGCCGGCGGGCAGCGGCGCTACAGCCGGCACGACATCGGCCAGGTGCGGCAGGTCGTGACCATGATGGGCGAGGGCATGACCCTCCCGTCCATCCGCCGCATCATCGAGCTGGAGTACGAGCTCGCGGAGGTCAGGCGGCAGCGCGACGACCTGGCCGAGCGGCTGGCCGCGCTCGGCCCGCCACCCGCCGGCGGCGAGGCGGGCGGCCCCCCGCCCGGTGCCTGACGCCTTCCCCCTCCCGCCAGGCACCGCGGCCCCTCGGGGCCCCCGCCAAGGCCCCGGTCCTCCAAGGACCGGGGCCACGCTGTTTGGGGCCGGGGGCTCGTGCTTGTTGCAAGCGGTACCCAGGTACGGGCTTAGCGTCGGAGTGAGGCGGCCGACGGCGCCGTCCTGGACGAGGGGCGAGCATGGGCGAGGCATCGGGTACGGGGGCATCGGCGGTCGGGGCGGCGGCTCCGGTCGCGTGCACGCTGCCGCCGGACGGCATGGCCGACCGGCTGGCGGAGATGGAGGCGCTGTTCGCCCGGGGGCTGACCGCGCTGGAGCGCGAGCCGCTGCAGTTGCGGCTGACGTTCACCGCGGCCGAGGAGGCGGGCGCACGGGATCTCTTCGCCCGCGAGCAGGAATGCTGCGCCTTCCTCACCTTCACCTATATACCGGTGGATTCCGGCGTGACCGTCGCGGTGACCGCGCCGCCGGACGCGGCGCCCACCCTCGACGGTCTTGAGGCCCTCGCGAACGCGGGGCTGCGGACGAGATGAGCGGGCACTACGAGGGCCTGCGCAGCGGCCAGCTCGCCGAGGCGGCCGGGGTGAACCCGCAGACGCTGCGCTACTACGAGCGGCGCGGACTGCTCGCCGACCCGGGGCGGACCCTGGGCGGGCACCGGCTCTACCCGCCGGAGGCCGTCACCGTCCTGCGCGTCATCAAGGCGGCGCAGCGGCTCGGCTTCACGCTCGACGAGGTCGCCGACCTGCTGGAGACCGCCCGCCACCAGCGGCGCGACGCGGGGCTGGCCGAGCGCGCCCGCGCCAAGCTGGACGAGATCGACCGGCGCATCGCGGACCTCGCCGCCGTCCGCGCGACGCTGCGGGAGGCGGTCGCCGCCGGTTGCGACGACCTCATGGAGTGCGCCCGGCACGAGCGCTGCCCGCTTCCGTTCGAGGACGCGACCCCGCGGTCCTGACCAGGGCGTCTCCGGGTACGGTGCGGGTCGTGACGGTTCTCAGGTCGCTCGCCCTGTTCGCCCTCGCCGCCGTCGCCGAGATCGGCGGCGCGTGGCTGGTCTGGCAGGGCGTCCGCGAGCATCGCGGCGCCCCGTGGATCGCCGGCGGGACCGTCGCGCTCGCCGCCTACGGGTTCGTGGCGACGCTCCAGCCCGAGGGCGGCTTCGGCCGCGTCCTGGCCGCGTACGGCGGCGTCTTCGTGGCCGGGTCGCTGGTCTGGGGGATGGTCCTGGACGGGTTCCGGCCCGACCGCTGGGACATCGCGGGCGCCCTCGTCTGCCTGGCCGGCGTCGTCCTCATCATGTACGCGCCGCGCGGCTGACCTCCGGTCCGGCGCCGGACTGAACCTTCGGCCGCCGCCGTCCGTACCACTAGTGCCGCCGAGTGTGGGCACGGTGGCGCTCCATTGAGGCCATGTGTGCGGGGGAGGGCGTTCGTGTCGTTGTTCACGCCTGGGGCGGCTCCGGGACCGGAGACCGAGTCCGAAGACCGGGAGTCCGCCGGGTCGGAGGAGGCCGCTGAGCTCCAGAGCACCGACGCCGACGCCGAGCAGAACGACGCGAAAACCGACAGCGCCGAAGCCGACGAGAAGGACGACGGCGGGTCGGCGCCGCGGCGATGGCGGTCGGTCGTCGGCTGGGCGGTCACCGTGGCGGCCGTCGCGCTCGTCCTGTTCGGGCTCCTCCTGCCGGACCAGCTCGTCCGCCTGACACCGGGCGCGTTCGCCCGCATCCCGATCGAGGGAGTGGTGGGCGCCGGGATCCTCCTCGTCCTGCCCGGACGGGCCCGGACGGTCGCGGCGGTGGCCGCCGGGACGTTCCTCGGCCTGCTGACGATCGTGAAGTGCCTGGACATGGGCTTCAACGAGGTCCTCGTCCGGCCGTTCGACCCGGTGCTCGACTGGGTGATGCTCCGTCCCGCCGTGGAGTTCGTGGACGGGACGTCCGGGCGCTCGGCGGCGGTCGGAGTCGTGATCGCCGTCGTGCTCCTGGTGGTCGCCGTGCTCGTCCTGATGGCCCTGTCGGTGCTGCGCATCGCCCGCGTCGCGGCCCGGTACCACCGTCCGGCCGCCGGCGGGCTGGTGGTGCTCGCCGCGGCCTGGGCCGCCTGCACCGCGCTCGGCGCGCAGTTCGTCCAGGGCGTGCCCGTCGCGTCGGACGGCTCGGCGACGCTGACCATGGCGCACGCGAAGCAGGTCGGCGCGAGCATCGACGACCGGAAGAAGTTCGCCGCGCAGGCCGCCGTCGACCCGTTCCGCGACACCCCGGGCGACAAGCTGCTGACCGGTCTGCGCGGCAAGGACGTCATGCTCAACTTCGTCGAGAGCTACGGCCGCGACGCCGTCGAGGACCCGGAGTTCGCGCCGCAGGTCGACGCCGTCCTGGACGACGGGACACGGCGCCTGCGAGCCGCCGGCTACTCGGCCCGCAGCGCCTGGCTCACGTCCCCGACGGCGGGCGGCGGGAGCTGGCTGGCGCACTCCACGCTGCTGTCCGGCCTGTGGATCAACAACCAGCAGCGCTACCGGACGCTCGTCAGCAGCGACCGGCTCACGCTGAACCGCGCGTTCCAGCGCGCGGGCTGGCGGAGCGTCGGGCTGGTGCCGGGCGTGAGCCGGGCGTGGCCGGAGAGCCGGTTCTTCGGCTTCGACAAGGTCTACGACTCCGACCACCTCGGGTACCGCGGCTCGCCGTTCGGGTGGGCGACCATGCCGGACCAGTACTCGCTGCTGACCCTGCACCGCACCGAGTTCGCGAAGCCGGACCATCCGCCGCTGATGGTCGAGATGCCCATGCTGTCCAGCCACGCCCCGTGGGCCCCGATCCCGCACATGATCGACTGGGACGCCGTGGGGGACGGCTCGGTCTACAAGCAGATGGCCGCGTCCGCCGACCAGCAGGGCTACGTCTGGAAGGACAAGACCCGCATCCGCGCCCAGTACCGCAAGTCGATCGAGTACACGCTGACCAGCCTCATCTCCTACGTGGAGAAGTACGGCGACAAGAACCTCGTGCTGATCTTCCTCGGCGACCACCAGCCGGCCCCGGTCATCACCGGCGAGAAGGCGAGCCGGGACGTCCCGATCACGATCGTCGCGCACGACAAGGCCGTCCTGGACCGCGTCTCCGGCTGGAACTGGCAGGACGGCCTGCGTCCCGGCAAGCAGGCGCCGCTGTGGGCCATGAGCGACTTCCGTAACCGCTTCCTCACGGCTTTCTCGTCCTAGCGAAAGACAGCGTCAGACTCCGGCCGGACGCGCCGTGGCCTCCGGGCCCCGCCGGGCGAGCCGCCGGGCGGGATGCCAGGTGGCGACGAGCGCGGCGGCGAGCAGCAGCTCGGCGATGTCCCCGCCGTAGTACATGAGCTCCGCGCCGCCGCGCACCTGCGCGATGGGCGCGTCCACGTCGATGAGGAACCCGCCGTACATGAGCTGCGAGATCGAGGCGTGCAGCGCGATCGCCGCCCCGAGGACGACCAGCCGCGCCGGGACGCCCGGGCGCGACGGCCCCGGGTCGGGACCCGCGATCACCCACGCGAACAGGTACCCCGCGAGCAGCAGGTGGAGGTGCAGCAGCCAGTGCAGGACCGGCCGCTCCGCGGCGGCGTTGTAGACCGGCGTCCCGTACACGACGGCCACGCTGCCGGCGCTCAGCAGCAGCGCGGTCACCGGGTGGGCCAGCAGCTCCGCGGGCCGGCTCCGCAGGACGGCGGTCACCTTCCGCGCGTGGACGGGCGGCAGCGCGCGCAGCAGCGCGGTCATGGGCGCGCCCAGCACCAGGGCGAGCGGCGCGTACATGCCGAGCAGCAGGTGCTGGATCATGTGGCCGCGGAAGTCGTGGTGCGCGAACGGCGCGACCGGCGGCAGCAGCGCGACGCCGATGAGGGCGCAGCCGGTGAGGAAGGCCGCGGCCCGCGCGAAGGTCTGGGTCCGGGCGCCGGGGCGGTCGCCTGTCCGATGCCGCGCCCGGACGACCACCGCGAGGTAGGCGACCGCGAGAGCGATCACTCCGGCCGCCACGAGCGGCGTCTGCCAGCCGGACCCGCCGTCCGCGTGCATCTGGTGGTCGTGCATCAGGCGGCCCCGTCCTGGTGGGCGGCGCCGGTCGGCGGCGGCCTGCGTCCGGGTTCGAGCGGCCTTCCGCCGCGCTGGACCAGGTGGCCCGCGGCGATGAGCGCGGCGCCCAGCACGAGGAACCCGATGTCCCACCAGATCTCGTGCTCGCCTCCGCGCACGTGGTGGATGCCGAGGACCTGGTGGTCGATGATGCCTTCGACCAGGTTGAACAGGCCCCAGCCGACCAGCACCCAGCCCCACAGGACCCGCGACGTCCACACCCGCCTCCGCTCGCGGGTGACCCGCGAGTACAGGATGGCGAGGCCGGTCAGCACCGAGAGCCAGCACACGACGTGGAAGATCCCGTCCCACACCGTGTTCATCTGGAGCCCCGACACGGTGTGGGGCGAGTAGTACTTCACCCCGATGTTGTCGGTGTTCGTACTGGTGAGCATGTGGTGCCATTGCAGAAGCTGGTGCAGCAGGATGCCGTCGACGAACCCGCCCAGCCCCACGCCCAGCACGATTCCTGGGGCCCGCAGGCTGGTCGGCGCGCGGTCCGTCCCGCGCTCGACGCCGGTGGCCGTCATCGCTTCTCCGATCGGAAGGCGGCGCCGGCCTCATTCGATCTCGCGCACCGGCCCTCCGAGCCCTTTCCCGAGATCCATCCCGGAAACCAGCGGCCCGGGGATCAGAAGTCGGGTTCCGGCGGACGGCGCGTGGCGGCCTCGAAGGCCCGCCGGTAGCGGGCCTTGCCTCGGGGAGCCCGGTTGACGGGATCGCGCGGGTCGGTCGGATCGCTGGGCGGTGTCCGGCGCGGATCGACCCGCACGCGCGGTACCGCCCGGTAGTCCTGCCCGGGCACCGGGGCGACGTCCTCGGCGCGGACGCGGGCGTGCTTGCCGGTGTATCCGTCCCGGGCGATCTCGATCCAGATCACGCGGGCCCACCATGACCGGTCGGGATGGCGCTCCCACGCGACCAGGTAGGCCGGGCCGCCGGTGACGCGGTAGGCGACGACGGGTGGAACGTTCCCCACGTCAGCGGCCACCGTGCTCGAACATACGTTCCAGTATGCCCTGTCCAAGCCTGTGGCCAGGCAAGACGTGGACCGGACCGGCTTTCCGAGGAAGGAAGAACGGCCGAGAGCGTCCCGTAGTGCCCGACTCTGATTGCCGCTACCGGACGGGCCGGGCTCCCACTGGAACCGCGGTGCGCGCCCTGTGTGCGGTAATGTCGGCGGCACAAGTTCTACAGACTTGTAGTAGGCGAGCAGGGCATCGGAAGCGGAGCAGCCATGACGATGAGACGGGGCCTGGCCGTCGCGGCCGGGATCGGGATCCTGCTCGTCCTCGGCCGGGCATCCTCAGGGCCGCGGCAGGGAACGCCCGGGGGTGGCGCTCCGGCGATGCCGATCCCGTCCGTCCTGCGGCTGCACGCCCCCCGCCCACCGGGCCGCCCCGACCGCGACTTCATCGTGTCCGACACCCGGTCCGCGGCGAGGAGCCTCACCCGGCGGGGGAGCCCGGGCGAGAGCCGGGCCATGATCGGACGAGCCGACGCCGTCGCCGACGAGCTCGGCCGATGAGCGCCCGTCCTCGCGCCACGGGACGCACGCCGGGCGATCCGGCCGCGCCGGGAACGGAGGAGGCATGCCGGGACCGCAGAGCATCCTGGTGTTCACCCTGCTCATCGCCGCCTTCGCCGCGCTGAGCTGGCTCCCGTACCGGGTACCGCACGTCCTGGTGCGGATCGCGTCCGCGGTCGCGGCGTTCGCCGTCGCGACGGTCTTCGGCATCGCCGCGGTGAACCGGTACTACGACTACTACACCGGCTGGGGCGAGCTGTTCACCGACCTGTCCGGCGGGACCGGCCGGCACCTGTCGAGCCTCGGCCAGGTGAACGGCGACCTCGCCCAGCGCAGATCCGCCCCCGGCGGGAGGCTGGTGAAGACCGTCCTCACCGGGGAGCGCAGCGGGATCACGCGCACCGTGGACCTGTACTTCCCGCCCCAGTACTTCGACCCCGCCTACGCCACGCACCGGTTCCCCGCGGTCGAGCTCCTGCACGGCGCGCCCGGCCTGCCCACCGACTGGTTCGAGCGGATGCACGCCCCGCAGGTCCTGCGGCAGGAGATCGTCACCGGCCGGGCCCGCCCCGCCGTGCTGGTCATGCCCGACGCCAACGGAGGCCGCGCCTACTCCGAACAGTGCCTGGACGAGGCCGGCGCGCCCCGCGACGAGACCTTCCTCGCCGTCGACGTGCCCACGCAGCTCGCCGGGATGGCGCGGCTCCAGCCGCCGGGGCCCGGCTGGGGCGTCGCGGGCTTCTCCGAAGGCGGCTTCTGCGCCGCCAACCTCGCGCTCCGCCACCCCCGCGCCTACGCGGCGGCGGCCGTCATGAGCGGCTACTTCGCGCCCCTGCGGTTCGACAAGATCCCCGGCGGGCGGCGCGACCCCTTCGGCCACGACCGGAGGCTGCGCGACCAGAACGACCCGCTGCTGCGCGTGCGGACGCTCGGCGCCCGCGCGCACGTCCCGCGGTTCTGGCTCGCGGCGGGCACCGGCGCCGGCGGCGACGTCGCGCTCGCCGCCGAGTTCGCGGCGGCACTCCGCGACCACCACGCGTTCGCGCCCCTCGACCTCGTGAAAGGCAGCGGCCACAACTACCGGACGTGGCGCGCGGCGCTCCCGGCGATGCTGAGCTGGATCACCGAGCACGTCGCCTCCTTGGACGCGGGGGCCGGAGGCCCCGACGTCCGGCCCGCCCCCGCACCGTCCGAACGCGGCGTACGGCCCACCCTGGGGCCGTCCGGCACACCGACGAAGCGGCACACCGGCAGGCGACCCGCACCGAGACCGTCCGGCACCCCGGTCCAGGTCAGTGCCGGAGCATGACCGCCTGCGCGCCCGCCCGGTGCGGCGCGGCCGCCTGCTCATGCTCGAACACGTCGTACACGTTGACCGCGCCGTCCTGGACGGTCAGCACCGCCACCACCGCCACGGCGACGGCGGCCATGACCAGCCCCGGCCGCGCGGGCGGCGGCGCCTTGAGCAGCGCCGCGACCCTGCGCGGCACCGGACCGGGCCGCGAACCGCGGAACCGGGACACGGCCCCCGGCACACCGCCGCCGACGCCGAGCGCCGCCGCCGGGCCGGACCCGGACGGGCGGCCGACGGCCAGCGCCGCCTTGCCGATCGCCCGCGCCGTCATCGCGCGGTCGCCGACCGCCGCCGCCGCGGCCTCGTCCGCCCACCGCTCCGTCGTGAACGCCACCGCGCCCCGCAGCGGCCAGAGCAGCGGATTCGCCGCCGTCGCCACGGCCGTCACCGCGCGGAACAGATGGTGGCGCCCGCTCACGTGAGCGCGCTCGTGCGCCAGCAGGGCGCGCCGCTCCCCGTCCGACAGGATCGCGAGCATCCCGGTGGAGACCACGATCCGCCCGGGACGTCCGGGCAGCGCGAACGCCTCGACGGCCGGATCGTCCAGGATCGTGACGTCCCCGTCGCCGGGCAGGCTCCGCGCCGTGCGCGCGGCCGCCCGCAGCGCCCGGACCTGCCGGAACGCCGTCCGGAAGGCCGCCGGCACGCAGCCGGCCAGCACGGCCGCCGCGACCGCCGCGGTCACGGCACCGGGGTCGTCACCGCGGTGCGGCACCCGCTCGGACAGGTGCCCGAGGACCGCGACCGGCTCCAGCCGCAGCGCCCCGCCGAGCGCCAGCACCCCCAGCGCCGCCGCGCCGCTGCCCGCCAGCACCGCGCCGATCAGCGTCAGCAGCCAGGTCGCCGTGCGCGGCGGCAACCGCGCCGACAGCGGCCCCGCGGCGCAGGCCCCGACCAGCGAGATCAGCAGCGGAAGGTAGCCGTCGGCGTCCATCAGCCGTCCTCGCCGGGCCGGTGCGCCCGCTCGCCGAGCAGCTCCCGCAGGAGGCTCTCGTCCCGGTCGGACAGGGCGCCGACGAACCGCGCGAGCACCGCGTCCCGGTCGGACCGCCCCCGCATGACCTCGTGCATCCGTCGCGCGGCCAGCCCCGGCTCGTCGCTCACCGGCTCGTAAGCGAAGGCGCGGCCGGCCTTGGCCCGCGCCAGCAGGCCCTTGGACGTGAGACGGGTCAGGATCGTCACGACGGTCGTGTAGGCGAGGTCGGCCTCAAGGCGCTCCTGCACCTGCGCGGTCGACAGCGGCTCCCCGGCCCGGTGCAGGACCGCCATGATCTCCGACTCCAGCGCCCCGGCGGCGCGCCTCCGGTCCCGCCCGGCCATCCGGTGCCTCCTTCTACACGGCGGTAGAAGCCACTCTAGGACGTCGCGCCGGGAAAGCCGAAGCGCTTCACCCGCTCCAGGAAGTCGGGCGAGTTCATCATGCCGCTGACGACGAGCCGGTCGATGTGGCGCTGCGCGGTGCGGTCCGAGACGTCCGCGTACATGTCGACGGCGAGCTTCGCCACGCCGAGCGTCTCCGCCGGGATCTCCATGAGCTCGCGGCAGAACGCGTACACGTCGTCCAGGAAGGTCTCCGCCGGGAAGACGTCATGGACGAGCCCGATCTGCTTGGCCTGCTCCGCCCCCACACGGCGTCCGGCCATCGCCATCCACTTGCCCCACGCCGGACCGACCAGCCTGGTCAGCCGGCTCGTGCCGCCGCTCCCGGCGACCACCCCGAGGCGCACCTCGGGCACGCCGAACTCGGCCTCCGGCGTGCAGAACCGGAAGTCGCAGGACACCGCCATCTCCACCCCGGCGCCGAGGCAGATGCCCTGCGCCGCCACGATGACCGGCTTCTCGATCGTCTCGAACTCGTCGTAGAGCAGATGGTGGCTGCGGTAGTTCCGGCGGAAGTTCCAGCCCGGATGCAGGTGCTCGGTCTCCGGGTCGCCCGGCCGGTCGCCCACCGGCGCCGACAGGTCCACTCCCGCCGTGAAGTACGGCCCCGTCCCGGTGATCACCAGGCAGCGCAGGTCGTCGCGGTCCGCGAGGAGCCCGGCGGCCCGCCACAGCAGCGCGGTGACCTGCGGGCTGATCGCGTTCCGCTTGGCCTGCCGGTCGATCGTCACGGTGAGGACGCCGTCCCGCTCCGTCAACCGCGCATGCGCCCCGGCCGCGTCCCGCTCGTTTCCCATACGGACCGTATATTCCATACAGAATCAGAAAGCAAGATCGCCACCGCCGTACGGCCGCCTCAGCGGCGGGCGACCCCGGCGTACATCCACCGGGTGCCCTCGCCCGGCCGGTCGGGCCGCCACTCCGGAACCCACACCACCCCGGGCTCCAGGAGGTCGAACCCCTCGAAGAACGCCGTGATCTCGTCCCGGTTCCGGCTGTGGATCTGCACGGTCGCGTTCTTCCAGGCCTTCACGACCTCGTCGCCGCTCTCCGGATGCCCCTCGACGGTGCTGTGCGACACGACCAGCAGGCTGCCCGGGACCATCGCGTTTCGGAAGGTTCCAATGATGTCGCGCACCTCGTCGTCCTCGGCGAAGTGCAGGATGGCCAGCATCAGGACGGCCACCGGCTTGTCGAAGTCGATGAGCTCCCGCACCCGCGGGTTCTCCAGGATCCCCGCCGGCTCCCGCACGTCCGCCTGGATGACGATCGTCGTGTCGGACGGCGGCAGCAGCGCCCGCGCGTGCACCAGAACAATCGGGTCATTGTCGACATAGACCACCCGGGCGGCCGGGTCGAGCGCCTGCGCGACCTCGTGCACGTTGCCAAGCGTGGGCAGCCCGGTCCCGAGGTCGATGAACTGGGTGATCCCCGACTCCACGGCGAACCGCACGGCCCGTCCGAGGAACGCCCGGTTCTCCCGCGCCGCCCGCGGCACGTCCGGCCCGGCGTCCGTGGCCACCTTCGCCGCCGCCCGGTCGATCGCGAAGTTGTCCTTGCCGCCGAGGAAGACGTCGTAGATGCGCGCCGGGCTGGGACTGCTCACATCGATCCCGGGCGGCGCGTACTCCTCGTGATCTGCCACCTTTCGATCATGCCCGATCGGTCACCCGCAGGCAGCCGACTTCCGGAGAACCACCGCGGGCCCCCGCGTGATCACCGCCACTCATGCGCCAAGGTGCGCGGAGGAGTTCGGTCAAGACGCGTGCCACAGGAGGCCGGATCCGGCCAGCCATACCGAGCCTGGAAGGCATCACCCCAGGTGACGGCCTTGTTCCCCGATCGGGCACTCTCCGTAACCACCCCTTGCAAACCCTCCGTAATTAATCAACCACACAGAGCTATAGACACGATAGGTCACAGGATTGACACTCTTCGTGTTCGATCCTTGTTGGATTCCCGCCGCCCGTGCCCACCGGACACCCCCCGCTCGTTCCGTCCGCTCCCGGGCACTCGGCGGCGCGGATGACCGTCGAAGGAGAGCAGATGCCGTCGATGAGGACCACCGCTCTGGCCCTGGCCGCGACCGCGGCCGCGACCGGCCTGGTGACGACCGGCGCCGCCAGCGCCCAGAGCACGCACGCCCCCGCCCGCCCGGCCGCCGCCAAGGCCGCCGCCCTCCCGCCGGGCTACCAGCTCATAGGGCTGCCCAACGCCAACGTCCCCAACTTCCAGCGCCGCGTCATCTACTGCCCGGGCACCAAGCACGTCCTCGGAGGCGGCGGCGAGGCGCGCGGCAACGGCGCCATCCTGGTCGGCTCGTTCCCCACGGACGACGCCCGCGGCTGGATCGTGCTCGGCCGCCAGATCGGCTACAACGACGTCGGCATCAGCGCCTACGCGATCTGCGCCGACTGACGCACCCGTCCCAACGCCGGGCCCGGCCGCTCCCGCGGCCGGGCCCGGCCCGCGAAGCCAGCTCAGCCTTCAACGGCCCGAACCGCCGCAGCGATCGGGTCGAGCCCCGCGATCAGCTCGTCGAGCTCCTCCGCGCTGAGCACGTCGAACGCCGGCGCCGCCAGCTCGTCGGTGAGGTCCTCGATCCGCTGTTTGGTCTCCCGCCCGGCATCGGTGAACCCGCCGTCGCCGTCCACGAGACCACGGCGGCGCAGCCCGTCGACGACCGCACCGAGCTGCGCCTTGGGCAGGTGATGGACCCTACCGAACTCCTCCGCCTTCATCCCGAGGGCGAGAGCCATGAGGACGTGGGCCTCGGTGCCGCCGATCCCGTGGGCGACGAGGGCGGCGTTGTGGCCGTCCCCGCGGTACTCGCGCAGGAGCGTCGTCGCGTGCCAGAGCCTGGCCACCGGCTCCTCGGGCACGTCGAGCGCCCGGAGCCCGGCGTACAGGACCCGCCCCTCCATCGGAGCGCTGACCGCCGCCCGGGTGGCGAGGTCGGCGACCCGCACCAGACCGGGGGAGCCGGCGAGCTCCCCGATCATCTGCCGCAGCGCGTCGGCGCTGCTCCGCTCCCTGATCGCGAGCGCCTCCTGCGGCGTGACCTTCCCCCAGACCCACGGGATGTGGCGTGCCACCTCGCCCTCGGCGAAGTTGTAGAAGACCGCGTGCACCACCTCGGCCGGCGCCAGCCCCAGCGGCGCGGCCCGTCCAGCGAAGTATCCGTCCCAGTAGTTGCGCATGCCCACGGCCAGGAACGCCTCGTTCGGCACCTCGGAGAAGGTGACGGTGGCGACCGGCTCGATGAGCTCCGCCATACGCTGAACCTTGGCCTGCGAGTGCGACATCGGCTTCTCCTCTGATCGTGACAACGGCCTCTCACCATGGCTACGAACACCCCACCCCCAATCCGACACCCCACCCCAACTTCCTTCGAAAAACCTCGAACCCGGGGGACACGCCCGAACCGAACACCCTCCCCGGCTGTACGCTGCGCGGCGTGATCGGAACCGCGTTGACATGGCTGGCGATCGCCTCAGTGGCCTGCCTCGGCTTGGTGATGGCGCTCGTGCTCCCGCTCATAGCGGAGGACTGGTCCATCCTGAACCGCGCATGGATAGCACTAGGCGGGCTCGGAATGCTCGGATGGTGTGCCCGACAGACCAGGACGCGTCTAGCCCGGTAAGGACCGTAGCCTCGAAAGCCCCGAGCGAGAGGCAAGAGCAAGGCGCCGTATGAACGAGGCGCTCCGACGGGTCTCCTTCGCTCGCCCGGTCTACCCTCCCGGAACCGACTGACGGAAGGCGTGGCGCTGTGCGGAAACTGATCTACGGCATGAACCTCTCCCTGGACGGCTACATCTCCGCGCCCGGCGACGACCTCGGCTGGAGCGCGCCGAGCGATGAGCTGTTCCAGTGGTGGCTCGATCAGGAGCGCGCGATCAGCCTGTTCCTGTATGGACGCCGCCTGTGGGAGACCATGAGCGCCTACTGGCCGACCGGCGACCAGCAGCCGGACGCCACCCCGGCGCAGATCGAGTTCGCGCGGAACTGGCGGGACACGCCGAAGGCGGTGTTCTCCTCAACGATCGACAAGGTCGACTGGAACGCTCGCCTGGTCACCGGCGACGCGATCGCCGAGATCACCCGGCTCAAGGCCGAGGACGGCGGGCCGATGAGGGTCGGTGGCGCGACCCTCGCCGGGGCGGCCATGCGGGCCGGGCTGATCGACGAGTACGAGATCGTCACGCATCCGGCCCTCGTGGGCGGCGGCAAGCCCTTCTTCACCGCGCTGGAGAGCTGGGTGAACCTGAACCTGGTGGAAACGCGGACGTTCCCCGGCGGCGTGGTCCTGACCAGGTACGAGACGAAGGAACATCCGGTCGACCCCAGCTCGTAGCGCAACCACCGCCGACTCGTACCGCCTCGCGACCCGTGCTCAGGCGCTGGGTGCTCCGCTCCCCAGAGGACCGAGCATTCGGCATTGCGAAGTCGGGGAATGGCTTGCGCGCCTGGTGTCAGAGGGGCGGCTCCAGGTGGGCCCAGGGTCGCTCGGCTTCGAGTTGTGCGGCCAGCGCCAGCAGGAGCCCCTCGCCGCCGAGCGGGCCGACGAACTGGACGCCGAGCGGGAGGTCGTCGGCCGTGCGGTGGAGCGGCACGCTCATCGCCGGACGTCCGGTGATGTTCGCGAGCTGGGTGTAGGGCACCGGTGCCAGGTTGGCGATGACGGCCTGCTTCCAGGCCTTGCTCCTGCTCAGCGGGCCGGCAAGGCGCAGTGCCAGCGCGGCCCTGCCGAGCAGGCGCAGCGGGGCCGGGGTGTCGAGCTCGCCGATGCGGACCGGCGGCTTCGCGAGCGTCGGGGTCAGCAGGAGGTCGTAGCGCGCATGGAAGGCCGCGAGCTGGCGGCTGTAGGTGTTCCACCGCTCGTGGGCGGCGTAGTAGCCGGGGGCCCGCTGCACGCGGCCGGCCGCGGCGACCAGGTGCGTGTCCAGCTCGAACGCGTCGGAGCCGGCGCCGGTGGCGCGGCGGATCTCGTCGACCGTGCAGGCGAGCTGCGTCGACCACATCGCCAGGAAGTCGAAGGCGAGCCGCCGCTCGTCGATGCCGGTCCGCGCGGGCTCGACGTCGTGGCCCAGGTCGGCCAGCAGCTTCGCCGCGTCCTCGACGGCGGCGATCGCCTGGGGGTCGACGTCGGTGCCGAGCGGGGAGGCGGTGGCGAAGCCGATGCGCAGCCGCTCCGGGACGCGCCGGGCCAGCTCGGCGTAGGGCAGCTCGGGCTTGGCCGGCAGGTAGGGTCCGCCGGGGTCGGCGGACGAGGTGAGCACGTCGAGCATCGCGGCGCTGTCGCGGACGGTACGGGAGACGACGCCGTCGACGGCCGCGCCCGCCAGATGCTCGGCGTGGAGCGGTCCGGCGGGGACCAGGCCACGGCCGGGCTTGAGGCCGAACAGGCCGCAGCAGGCCGCCGGGATGCGGATCGAGCCGCCGCCGTCGTTGGCCCCGGCGACCGGGACGATGCCCGCGGCGACCGCGGCCGCCGAGCCGCCGGAGGAGCCGCCCGGGGTGCGCCCGAGATCCCAGGGGTTGCGGGTCGGGCCGTTGACCTCGGGCTCGGTGATGGCCTTGGCCCCGAACTCGGGGGTGTTGGTCTTGCCGAAGATGACGAGTCCGGCGTCCAGCCAGCGGCGGACCACCTCGGCGTGCTCCTGGGCGACGACCTGCCGCAGTGCCCGGTTCCCGCTGCCCGTGGGCAGGCCCGCGTAGTCCTGGGCCAGGTCCTTGACGAGGAAGGGCACGCCGGCGAACGGCCCGGTGAGGACGCCGGCGCTGCGCGAGCGCGCGAGGTCGTGCATCGGCGTGACGATCGCGTTGATCCTCGGGTTCACGGCCTCGGCGCGCTCGATCGCGACGTCCAGGAGCTCGGCCGGCGTCACCTCGCCCGCGGCGACGAGCCCGGCCAGGCCGACCGCGTCCTGCGCGCGGTACTCGGCGTACTCCATGGCGCCTCCATAAAACTAGAAGCCGTAGTTTCAGTGCGGGGGACACTACACTGGCCGTCGGCCACCGCCAAGAGGCCGAGCTCGGGAGGGGACGGACCATGGGCAGGCCGCCGCGCAGGCTGGTGACCAGAGACGCGATCATGCGGGCCGCCCTCGTCCTGGTCGACGAGCACGGCGCGGAGGCGCTGTCGGTCAACCGCGTCGCCGCGGCCCTGGGCGTCAAGGGGCCGTCGCTCTACAACCACATCACCGGCCGCGACGAGGTCGTCGACGGCATCAGGGAACTGATCGTGGCCGAGATGACGCTCGATCCGTCCATCTCGCCCTGGACCGCCGCCATCGACAGCTGGGCCCGCTCCTACCGCGCGGCCTTCGCCGCCCATCCGCGCGCGGTACCGCTGTTGGCGGCGCGGCCGGTGCGGTCGACGGCGGCGCTGCGGGCCTATTCGGACGCCTTCGCCCTGCTGCGTGAGGCCGGCTGGCCGGAAGGACGGCTGCTGCCGCTGGTCCGTGCGGTCGAGTACTTCCTCATCGGCTCGGCTCTGGCACTGGACGACCCGGCGGACGCCGTGCCGCCGGTCGCCGAGGAGCGGTTGCCGCCGGGGCTGCGGCCGCTGCTCCAAGCCCCGGCGAACCACCGGGAGCTGGCCTTCGAGGCGGGGCTGGCCGCGTTGATCCGAGGCTTCGCGGACGAGCTGGAACGCACCGCACGCTCCTAGAGGACTCCGGCCTCGCCGGCGATGCGGCGGGGCCAGTGTGGTGAGGGGTGAGCGGGCCGGAGAGACGGTCGGTCACGGGCGGCTCTCGATGCCGCCGTCCGCCAGGTGTGCTGAGGTCGACGCGCCTGCCCGGTGGCCGGCCGCGGCTCAGCTGACGTGCTTCGAGTGCAACATCACGATGAGGTCTGGGTCGGGCTCGCCGCCGGCGACGGTGGCGTTGTCCGTGACGAACTCGCGCGTGACCGGCTGGAAACCCTCAGACCGGTAGAGCGTCCGGGCCTTGAGGTTCCGCGTCCTGACGTCGAGCCAGACGCGGCGCGCGCCATGCCGCCGGTAGCAGCGGCCGACGCCCGCGCGCGGCAATGACCGGCCGAGTCCCACCCCTCGGTACTGGGCGGAGACGACGATCCGGCGCAGCTCGATCGTCCTGCCGGGTTCGCCGAGTCCGGCCAGGACCCGCCTCAAGCTGAGTACGCAGATCACCGCAAAGCTCAAGGCGCACGTCGATGCCAATAGACTGAGATCAGAGGACCTCCTCTTCTCTAGAAGTAACGAGCCGGTTGATTTGGAGCCGCAACTCCTCGATGCGGAGGAGCTGACATTCGTTGCCTCCAACGGCCGGACCTATACGCATGGCACCATCACGGCCTACAATCTCGGCAATGCAAGTGCGTCCGCTGTAGGCGCGCATACGCCGACTACCGAGCACGCCGCCGCGCCAAGGGCAAAGACAATCCGCGAGAGCCGCGTGTCGCCGACACGGATCCCCACATCTCCGCGAGCTGGTTCCGGAAACACTGCTGGTACCCTGCCCGCGATGGCGCCGGGCTGGACTGCAAGCCTCGTATCCACGACCTACGTCATGCCCATGCCTCATGGCTGCTCGCTGGAGGAGCCGATCTCCAGGTCGTCAAGGAGCGCCTCGGCCATCGCCGTATCTCAACGACCGAGCGCTACCTGCACAGCCTCCCAAATGCAGACGAGACGGCCCTGCAAGCTTTGGACAAGATGCGCGCAGGGCAGGGGGAGCGGAACAATGTAAAGGAGCTCCAAAACCAACTCGAAGAGGCCCAGACAAAGATCTCAGAGCTCCAAGCAATCATCGCGGACCAGTTCACAGCACAGAGCCAAGTCAGGCCGCGACACCTTCGTCCTCTCCCCGCCCCACTAGCTCCGTCGAAGGATGCCTGACAGCAGCAAAGGGTGGATGAGGCCGGTGTTCAGGACAGTCCGAAAGGCTGCGTTCGCCGCACGGACAGAGTATCCGGCTACCGCAGGGCGGCGTCCAGCCTCGTTGCGGGTCTTTGGGACGATGTCGCGGCACTCGAGTCCGGCCAGCGCTCGGGCCGCGCCTGAGCATCGGCATCCAGCCAGCGCGCGACCGGCCTGTACTCGATGACCTTGCGCAACGTCTCCCGGAAGGACTGGGCGAGCTCACCTAGCTCCCGCGACAGACCAAGCCCAGCAAGAAGACCGCAATACCTAATGGATGCGGGGATCTGCGGCTGCATCGCCTTGGCGAGCTGCGCGCTGTACTGGTTGTTGGTCTTGAACAGGTCGGCGTGGATGGCCGAGAGCGGCTTGGCTGCCTCCGCTAGACCGCTGCTGAATGTCAAGGCCGGGAGTTGTGGTTGTGCTGCCTTGAGGAGATCGGCGTGTATGGCCGAGAAGGCTTTGGTTGCGTCCGCCGAGAGGTTGTCGAGTGCCGTCGAGACCCGGATCTGCGGCCGCGCCGCCTCGGCGAGCTGCGCGCTGAAACCGCTCAAACTCTTGGTCATCGAGGCGTGCATCATGCGGAAGATCGACGATCCGAAACCGCCGAACGGAGAGGGCCCAGTACTGCCAACAGTCACGTGGTCCCTCCCTTCCAGACAGCGCTTCCGAACGGATAGGCACAGACTAGTCAGTCCGCGATTCCGTCCGGGTAATCCAAAGCCCCCCTGCCGCGGTTCACCGTGACTGGGCGGAATCCTCAACGAGTACGAGCATGTGGTGTGACCTGCACAGATGTAGTTTTCGGTAGGGACACCGCCTCCGGATCGCACTTGCCCGGTGCGGTGATGGTCTTCGCCCCGGTCAGGCCTTCGGTGAAGAGCACGGTGCCGACCAGCGACGGCGTGACCGGCGCCACCTTCGGAAAAACGTACGGGGCCAAGACGCGCCTTGCCGATGTGGCCGAGCAACTGGGCGTCACCCGGCAGACCGTCTACTTCTACTTCGCCGGCTCGAGGAACTGCTCGTGGCCGCCGCGCAGCATGCCGTCGGTGGCTTCCTGGACCGGCTCGCCGCGCACGTCGCCCCCCTGAGCGGCGACGCCGAGATCCTGGCCGAGGGCATGTTCTCTACCTACGACCGACTGCCGCACGACCCCTACCTGGGGATCCTGCTGGCCAGCGGTCGTACCGGCGCGTTCGCCCAGGGCATCACCTCACCCACCGCGACGGCGTTCGCCCACACGATCCTCACCCGCTTCGACATCGACTGGGATGCCCGCGGCTACAACGCCACGGATCTGGACGAACTCGCCGAACTCATGCTCCGACTGCTGCAGTCCTTCGTCATCGATCCCGGCCACCCCCCGCGCTCGCCCCAGGAGTTCCGTGCCTACCTGCGCCGCTGGTTCGAGCGCTTCCTCCTCGACGTCCGCCAGCCGTCGGGGGCGCCGTGACGATCACGGTGCGTCCCGTATCGCCTGGCTGGACGACGCGGGCCGTGGCCGGCTGGCGTCAGAGGCTCAGTGGCGCTTCGGGGCGGGGCGGGTGGCGTCGGCGATGGACTTGTGCGAGACGTGGGCGGTCAGGCCGCCGTCCACGGTGATCTCGGCGCCGTTCACGTAGGAGGACTCGTCGGAGATCAGGTAGACGATGAGCGGGGCGACATCTTCGGGGACGCCGATGCGGCCGAGGGGGGTCTCGCCGATCGCGACGTTGCGGAAGGCCGGGGACGCGTCCGCCATCAGCGGCGTGTCGATCAGGCCGGGGAAGACGGCGTTGACGCGGATGCCGAGTTCGCCGTACTCCAGGGAGGCGGAGCGGGTGAGGCCGCGCAGCGCCCATTTGCTCGTGGTGTAGGGAGCGGCGGCGTGCCCGGACATGCCCGCGACGGACACGATGTTGACGATCGAGCCACCCGGCCGCATCAGCGGGAACAGCGTCTGCATGCCGAGCAGGGGTCCGGTGACGTTGATGTCGAGGACCCGCCGCCACTGGGTGAGACCGACATCGGGCAGGCGGTCGCGGGCGGCGACTCCCGCGTTGTTGACCAGCCCGTCCAGGCGGCCGTGCTCGGCCTGGAGCGCGTCCCGCAGCGACCTCCAGGCGGATTCGCTCGTCACGTCCAGGCGATGGTGGGTGAGGGAGCCCGGCCCGGACCAGGTGGTGTCGGTGTCGAGGACGTCCGCGATCCAGACGTGGGCGCCCTCGCGGGCCAGGTGCTCGGCGGCGGCCCTGCCCTGGCCGCGCGCGCCGCCCGTCACGACGACGACCTTCCCTTCGGCTCTGCCCATCCGCGGTCCTTTCACGGTGCGATCATTCCGGCGGACACGTCGATGTCCGCTCCGCACATGCCGGGAATCTGGAGCATGGCGACCACGGCGGCGCCGACCTCGTCCTCCTCGACCAGGCGGTCGAGGGCGGCGCGGGAGACGAAGGCGCGTTCGGCCTCCTCGGCGGTTCCGCCCGAGGCCTCGGCCTCCAGGCGGAAGTTGCGTTCCATCCGCTCGCCCCGGACGGGCCCCGGAGAGATGGAGTTGACGCGGACACCCTGTGGCCCGGCCTCGAAGGCGAGCGTCCGGGTCAGGCCGAGAACCGCCATCTTGGACGCGGCGTACGGTGTGCGGCGTACGAGGGGGCGTTTGCCCGTCACGGACGCGACGTTGACGACGTCGCCGTCGCCGCGCTCGTACATGGGCGGCAGGAACGTCCGGCACATGAGGTGGATGCTGCGGACGTTCGCGGCGAACACGTCGTCCCATTCGTCCGGGTCGATCTGGACGAGCGGCTTGACCGGCCCGCCGACGCCGGCGTTGTTGACGAGGATCGAGATCTGCTCGTCGGCCAGTTCCGTGCCGAGTGCCGTCACGGCGGCCGGAACGGAGACGTCGCAGATCGCGGAGCGCGCGTCCGGCAGCCCGTCCCGCACGGCGGCCAGCCTGCCCGCGTTGCGGCCGACCAGGACGACGCGGCAGCCGGCCCGGCCGAGGTGCCGGGCGATGACCGCGCCGAGGCCGCTGCCCGCACCGGTGACCAGGGCCGTCCGGCCGTCGAGGGGGCTCATGGGATCCCGATCTCCTTGAGCCAGGACGGGGTGCCGTCGAGGTGGGCGGCGCGCAGGTCGCCGGAGCGGGCGTGGCCCTCGAACAGTTCGACGCGGGCGGCCCGTCCGCACACCCGGCCGAGTTCGGCGGCGGCCACAGGGTCCGTGACCTCTTGGTATGTCACGGTCTTGAGGTATTTGCCGACCCAGAGGCCGCCCGTGTAGCGGGCCGCGCCGCGCGTCGGGAGGACGTGGTTGGTGCCGATCACCTTGTCGCCGTAGGAGACGCAGGTCCCCGCGCCCAGGAACAGCGCCCCGTAGTTGCGCATCGAGGTCAGCGCGTCGCGCGGATCGGCGGTGAGGACCTCGACGTGCTCGGACGCGAAGGAGTCCGCGATCGCCCACGCCTCGGCGCGGTCCGCCGCGACGATCACCTGGCCGTGGTCGCGCCAGGCGGGGCCGGCGAAGTCCTTCGTCGGCATGCCGGGCAGCAGGCGATCGACCAGGTCGATGACCTGGCGGCCGAGGTCCGCGGACGTGGTGACCAGGACGGCGGGCGAGTCGGGCCCGTGCTCGGCCTGGCTGAGCAGGTCCACGGCGACGGTGACGGGGTCGGCGGTCTCGTCGGCGACGATGAGGATCTCGGTGGGGCCGGCGATGAGGTCGATGCCGACGGTGCCGAACAGTTGCCGCTTGGCCTCGGCGACGTAGGCGTTGCCGGGGCCGGCGAGCAGGTCGACGCGGCCGATGGTCTCGGTGCCGAGGGCGAGGGCGGCGATGGCCTGGACGCCGCCGAGCAGATAGATCTCGTCCGCGCCCGCCAGCGCCATCGCCGCGACGGTCGCGGCCGGGATCTCGCCCCGGATCGGCGGCGTGCAGGCGGCGACGCGGGGGACGCCCGCGACCTTGGCCGTGATGATCGTCATGTGCGCGGACGCGACGAGCGGGTAGCGGCCGCCCGGCACGTAGGCGCCCGACGCGCCGATCGGCACGTTCTTGTGCCCGAGGACGACGCCCGGCAGAGTCTCGACCTCGATGTCGGTGATCGCCTCGCGCTGCCGTTCGGCGAAGCCGCGCACCTGGGCCTGCACGTAGCGGATGTCCTCGATCACCTGCGGGTCCACGCCCGCGACGATCTCCTCGACCTGTTCGGGGGACAGCCGGAACGATTCCGGCGACCACCGGTCGAACCTCTCGGAGTAGCGGCGGACGGCGTCGTCGCCGTTCTCTCTGATGTCCGCGATGACCGAGGTGACTGTCTCGCGGACGCGGTCGTCGGCGGCTTCGGTGACCGGGGCGGATGGGCCCTTCAACGTCGATGACACGTCAGGATTCCTCTCGGGGGCGCATGGGGTCGTGGAAGAGGGAGCCCAGGACGTCCGGGCCGAGCACGTCCGCGAGCGAGTCGGTGAAGACGCCGTCGACGAGCACGAACACCATGCGGGCGGGCACGGCGCCGCGGTTCTCCCAGCGGTGGACGGTGCCGCGCTGGACGACCACGTCGCCCGCGCGGAGTACGGTCTCGGCGCCGTCCAGCACCAGGACGACCTCGCCGTCCAGGACGATCCCGTAGTCGATCGACCGGGTCCGGTGCGTGGGCGAGACCAGGCCGGGCGGGAACACGTTCACCCGGATCTTCGTGCCGCCCGGTTCGGGTGGGACGGTCAGGGAACGCGCCGTCGGCTCGCCTTCGGTGGCCGTGATGGGCGCGGGCATGGCGTCGGTGCACCAGATCTCGTGGAAGGCCGCGCCGTCGGGCGCCGTACGGGCGACCGGCGGCGCGCCGTCCGACAGGAACACCGACCGTCCCGCCGCGTCGTGGCCGGTGACGACCCTGCGCGGGCTCGCGCCGCTCATACCGGCGGCGCCTGGAACAGCACGTCGGGGTCGTTGAACTGCTCCTTGGCGATGACCTCGCTCATCGGGTCGGCGGTGCCCCACTGGTCCTGCGTGCGCTGGTCGTCCACGTCGTGCCGGTCCGGATGCCAGGTGTCCTCGTCGACGACGGCCAGCTCGGTCGTGTACTCGACGGTGTTGCCGTGCGGGTCGTGGAAGTAGGAGAAGGTGTTGTCGCCCGCGAGGTGGCGGCCCGGGCCCCAGGTCAGCCTGGTGCCGGCGCGCAGAGCGCGGCCCGTCCCGCGCATGTACTCCTCGACGCCGCGCATCTCGAAGGACGCGTGGTGCAGGGACACGTGCGGGCCGCGGGCGATCGCGAAGCTGTGGTGCAGCCGGTTGCAGCGCATGAAGTACATGAGGTCGCCCATGCGGTGGCTGTAGAGCGTGTCCGAGAGCCGGAACCCGAGGTGCCGTTCGTAGAAGGCGCGCAGCCGTTCCGGATGATCGGAGTTGACCACGCAGTGCGACAGGCGGACCGGGATCGCCTCGCGCTCCTCGATCTTGCGGTGGACGCGCGGGGACACACCGGACGAGACCTCCACGACCCGCCCGTCGGGGTCGAAGAAGCGGAGGCCGTAGCCGCCGCCCGGCGTGTCCAGAAGCCGTGGCTCGTGGACGAGTGAAACGTTCCCGGCGATCAGCCTGGAGGCGAGGGCGTCGACGTCCGCGCTGGTCGCGGCGCCGAACGCGACCAGGTCCATGCGCTTTCGCTCGTCCCGGCGCAGCCGCACGACGTAGTGCTCGGGGCTGCCTTCGGCGGCGAAGAACGCCAGCCCGCCATCGCGGGCGACCTCCGTGAGCCCCCAGACGCCGGTGTAGAAGGCGCGCTGGCGCTCGAAGTCGGGGACCGCCAGGTCGAGGTGGCGGAGGTGGGTGATGGGCTGAAGTGTCATGTCGCTCTCATTGGGAGTCGGCTGTACAGGTGTTGCGCTGGTGGCCCAGACCGGTGATCTCCGCGTCCAGGACGTCGCCGGGGCGCAGGAACGTCCCCCAGTGGGCGCCGTTGCCTGCCGGGGACCCGGTCAGCAGCAGATCGCCGGGGCGCAGCGTGCTCGTCGCGGAGGCGTAGGAGACCAGCGTCGCGATGTCGAAGATCATGTCCTTGGTCGACTCGTCCTGCCGGACCGCGCCGTTGTGCCGCAGAGTGATCCGCAGGTCGGACGGATCGGGCACGAACGCGGCGGGGACGAGGAACGGCCCGGTCGGCAGGAACGTGTCGGCGTTCTTGGCGGTGAACCAGTCGGTGCCGATGGCCTTCAGGTCCGGCCGGTAGAGGCGGTCGCGGGTCGTGATGTCGTTGCAGATGGTGTAGGCCGCGACGTGCGACATCGCCTCGGCCCGCGGGATGTGCCGCCCCGCCCGGCCGATGACGAGGGCGAGCTCCAGCTCCCAGTCGTGCTGCTCGCCCTCCGCCGGAAGGATCACCTGGTCGTACGGCCCGCACATCGCGCGGACGCTGCCGAGGAAGATGTACGGGACGCCGTCGCGGGCCCGCTCGTCCATCATCCGCTCGGCGTCGGCGCGCGCCTCCTCCTGCGTCGCGCCGTGCACGCTCTCGCGTTCCGCCGCGACGAGGTCGACGACGTGACGCCGGTAGTTGGCACCGCTCTGCAGGATCTGGCCGGGCTCGATCGGTGCCAGGACGGCCAGTTCCGCCAGCTCGTGCCACGTCCCGCCGGGATCGCCGGCCAGCGTCGCCAGGCGTTCGAGCGTGCCGGGCCAGTCGTCGAACAGGTCGCGGACGGCCGGGGCCAGGTCCGACAGGTCGCGGACGCGCGGCCCGACGACCAGCCCGGGGAAGCGCCGGCCGTCACGCGCGAACGTGCCCAGGGCGAACGGGCCCGCGTGGACGGGCGGACGTGTCGTCGGTGAGTCGGGCACGGCTGGCTCCAGTGTCGGGAGGGGCGGGGTCGCACCGACGACGCTAGGCAACGGGACGGCGGCGGCGGAAATGGTCATTGGCGATGGCAGGCATCGGCGGTGCCGAACCACCGCCGAACCACCGCCGATTCACCGTCGGACCGCCGTCGGACCGCCATCGCCGCCGCCCCGCCCGCGGGTATCGCGCCCGGCGATGCGTACCCCCTCGCTTGCCGATGGCTCGATCCGTTGACCTTTCGGCGGATGCCGCAGCAAGGTCGAGGAACCCCGGACCCGAGGAGTTCCCTGTGATCGTCGAGCATGCCGAGCTGGCCGTCGCGGCCGGCCGGGAGGCCGAGTTCGCGTCCGCCTTCGACGAGGCCGCGAAGGTCATCGCGCAGGCCGACGGGTTCCGCTGGGTGCGGCTGCTGCGCTGCGTCGAGCGGCCCGGCGCCCACCTGCTCCTGGTCGGCTGGGAGTCGGTCGAGGCGCACACCGAGGGTTTCCGCGGGTCCGAGCTGTTCGCGCGGTGGCGGGCCCTGGTCGGGCCGTTCTTCGCCGCCGCCCCCGTCGTCGAGCACTACACGCCGCTCGGCGCCGCCGTCCCGTCTCTCTAAGGATGTCCATGTCCGTCTCGAAAGTGCTCGTCGTCGGCGGCGGCATCACCGGCAGCATGCTGGCCGTGGCCCTTGCCGGGCGCGGCGTCGAGGTCCATCTCGCCGAGATCTCACCGCGCTGGTTCGGCGTGGGGCACGGCATCACGGTGCAGGGCAACGCGCTCAAGGCGCTGCGCTCCATCGGCGTCCTGGACCGGGTGCTGGAGCACGCCGTGCCGTTCGACATGCTCCGGATGCGGCGGGCCGACGGCTCGCTGATCGCCGAGGTCCCGACTCCGCGCACCGGCGGCGACGACCTGCCCGCGACGGCCGGCTCGCTGCGCTCGTCGCTGCAGGAGGCCCTGTGCGACGCCGTGTCCGAGGCGGGCGTCACCGTGCGGCTGGGCCTCAGCGTGGCCCGGTTCGACCAGGCGCCGGGGCATGTGGACGTCACCTTCACCGACGGTTCGTCCGGCCGGTACGACCTGGTCGCCGGGGCGGACGGCATCCAGTCGCGGGTGCGGTCGATGCTCGGGTTCGCGGCGGCGCCGCGCCCGGTCGGGATGAGCATCTTCCGCTTCGTCGCCGCCCGCCCCCCTGAGATGGACTGCGCCGAGGTGTACTACGGCGGCCCCAGGTACAAGGCCGGGTACAGCCCGATCTCCGCGGACCGGTGCTACGCCTACCTGCTGGACGAGAACCTGGACGCCTCGCTGATCAGCTCGGACGCGCCGATGCCGCTGCTGCGGGAGCGAGGCGCCGGGTACGGCGGCATGTGGGGGGCGATCCTGGAGTCGCTCCCGGAGGGCACCCGGGTCGACTACCGCTGGATCGAGAGCATCCTGCTGGAGGACCCCTGGTACGCCGGACGGGTGATCGTCGTCGGCGACGCGGCGCACGCCTGTCCGCCGCTGATCGCGCAGGGCGCGGCGATGTGCGCCGAGGACGCGGTCGTGCTCGCCGAGCAGGTCACCGGGACGGCCCCGCTGGAGAAGGCCCTGCGGGAGTTCATGGACCGGCGGATGCCGCGGGTCAGGACCGTCCTGGACAACTCGCTGCTGCTGGCCGACTGGGAGATCAACCCCGGGACGCCCGGCGCCGACCCGGCCGGCGTCATGTCGCGGACGCTGGACTTCCTGCGGGAGCCCGCGTGAACGTCGACTTCCACGGGCATCTCGCGGTGCCCGCCGCCGACTCCCTGGTGGACGGCGAGCCCGGTTTCGCCGGCGAACTGGCCGACGAGCGGCGCACCCACGCCGAGGTGAGCCTGGCGCTCAACCGCGCCCAGCTCGCCCGGCTCCGTCCCAAGCTGACGGACGTCGCGGTGCGGCTCGTCGACATGGACGCGATGGGGGTGGATGTCCAGGTCGTCGGCCCGATGCCGATGCACCACCCCTGGGCCGGGCCCGCCCTGGCCGAGGACCTGGCGTCCACCGTCAACGAAGCCGTCGCCGCGCACTGCGCGCAGGCTCCGGATCGTCTCGCCGGCCTCGGGACCGTCCCCCTCCAGCACCCGGACCTGGCCGTGACGCACCTGAGGCGGTGCCGCGAACTCGGGCTGCGCGGGATCAGCGTCTCGACCAGGGTCGGCGGACGCGAGCTCGCCGACCCGGCGCACGACCCGGTGTGGGCGGCGGCCCAGGACCTGGGCGCGCTGGTGTTCATCCACCCCTGGGGCTGCTCGCTGGGCGAGCGGCTCGCGGCCCGCTACCTCGGCAACACCGTCGGGCAACCGGTCGAGACCACGCTCGCGCTGTCCCACCTGATCTTCACCGGCGCGCTGGACCGGTTCCCGCGGCTGCGGCTGGTCGCCGCGCACGGCGGCGGCTACCTGCCCACCTACATCGGGCGCAGCGACCACGCCTGGCACGTCCGCGACGACGCCCGCGGGTGCGAACGGCCGCCCAGCGAGTATCTGCGCCGGATGTGGTTCGACGCCCTCGTCTACACCTCCGCCGGGCTCCGGCACCTGGTCGAGGCCGCCGGTGCGGACCGGGTCGTGCTCGGCACCGACTACCCGTTCGACATGGGCGTGGACGACCCGCTCCGCCGTCTGGACGCCGCCGGACTCGACCCCGCCGACCGGGAAGCGGTCGCCGGACGGAACGCGAAGGAACTGCTGGGATGGGGATGACCTTCACGGGCACGCTGCATCTGCCGGGGGACGACGGCTTCGCCGAGGCCGTGTCCGGGCGGCTCTTCAACGCCCGGCGTCCGGCGCACCGCCGGCCCGCCGCCGTCCTCGAAGCCGCGACGGAACAGGACGTGGTGGACGGTGTCCGGCTGGCCATCGAGCGCGGCTGGAAGGTCGCGGTGCGGTCCGGCGGGCACAGCTGGGCGTCGTGGAGCGTGCGGGACGACGCGCTGCTCATCGACCTCGGCCGTTTCCGGGAGATGCGCTACGACGCGGCCACCGGGACCGTCACCGCCACTCCGTCCATCAAAGGCGGCGACGAGCTCAACCCTTATCTGGCCCGGTTCGGGCGGTTCTTCAATGGCGGGCACTGCCCGTCCGTGGGCATCGGCGGATTCCTGCTGCAAGGGGGCCAGGGCTGGAACGCGCGCGGCTGGGGGTGGGCCGCCGAGAGCATCGCGGCGATCGACCTCGTGACCGCCGAAGGCGAACTGGTCCGGGCGGACGAGACACAGAATGCGGACCTGTTCTGGGCGGCTCGCGGTGCCGGTCCGGGCTTCTTCGGCGCGGTTACCCGCTTCCATCTGCGGACGCGTCCGCTGCCCAAGGCGATGGCGTTCACGGTCCACGCCTATCCGCTCTCCCTGTTCGACCAGGTCATGACGTGGCTGCACGGGATGCATCACACGGTCTCACCGCTCGTCGAGATCGTCGCCGTCACCCAGACGCCGGACGAGCCGCTGCCCGGCCACACCGGCGGCGAGGTGCTGCTCGTCACCGGCGTCGCCATGACCGACACCCTTGACGAAGGGCGCCGGGCGCTCGCGCCCCTGCACGCCAACCCCTACGCCGATCGCGCGCTGCTCCGCGTCGAGGCGGAGCCCACGAGCCTCGGCGAGCAGATCGCCAAGCAGCGCGTCGCCAACCCGGAAGGGCACCGCTACCTCGTCGACAACGCCTGGCTGCGGGGGGCGCCCGATCAGGTGGTCCCGGCGATGCGCAGGGCGTTCACGACGCATCCGACCGAGCGGAGCTTCACGATCTGGTTCAGCATGGCGCCGCTGCGCGAACTGCCCGACATGGCGTTCTCGCTCCAGAGCGAGATCTACTCGGCCACCTACGTGGTCTACGACGACGCCTCCCGCGACGAGGAACTCGCGGAATGGCTGCGGCGGGCGATGGCCGACATGGAAGCGGTCACGGCCGGCCAGTACCTCGGCGATTCCGACTTCACCGAGCGGCGGCTGAAGTTCATGGGGGACCGGCAATGGGCGCGATTGCGGCGCATCCGCGCCGAACGCGACCCGAAGGGCCTGTTCGCCGGCTACCTGGTCGATGACGACGGGCTCCTGAACATCAACCACTGGGAGCTGTAGGAATGCGCTTCGCGACGTACGAGCACGACGGGACCGAGCGGGCCGGGGTGGTCCAGGGCGACGGGATCCACCCGCTGCCCGAGGGCGCCACCGTGCTGGAGCTGATCCGGTCGGGGACCCTGCGAGACGAGGGCACCGAGGCACTCGGCCGGCCCGCCGTCCACACCGTCGCGGACGTCCGGCTGCTGCCACCGCTGAACCCGCCCAGCATCCGCGATTTCGTCGCCTTCGAGGCCCACATCGAGGGCGTCTCCAGGAGCCTGGACGGGATGGAGCACGTTCCCGAGGTCTGGTACCGGGCGCCCGCCTTCTACTTCACGAACCCGCATGCCGCCGTAGGGGCGCATGACGACGTGCCGGTGCCGGCCGGCTGCTCGGTGCTCGACTTCGAACTGGAGGTCGGCGCCGTCATCGGACGCTCCGGCCGCGACCTCACGCCCGAGCGGGCCCGCGACCACATCATCGGTTACACGATCTTCAACGACTGGTCGGCGCGCGATCTGCAGAAGCCGGAGAAGGAGCTCGGGCTCGGCTTCGCCAAGGGCAAGGACTTCGCCAACACCCTCGGCCCATGGCTGGTCACCGCCGACGAGCTGGAGCACCGCCGGGACGCCGACGGCTACCTCGACCTGGAGATGCGGGTGTCGCTCAACGGAGCCCCGCTCGGCCGCGACACGCTCGCCAACGCGTCATGGACGTTCGACGAGATGGTGGCCTACGCCTCCCGCGACGCCTGGGTGCGTCCCGGTGACGTCCTCGGATCCGGTACGTGCGGATGGGGCTGCCTCGCCGAGATCTGGGGACGGGCCGGCGAGCGGACCCCGCCCCCGCTCTCGCCCGGCGACGAGGTCACGATGACCGTCGAGGGCATCGGCACGATCCGCAACACCATCGTGCCCGGACGCGCCGGCGCCTACCTGCCGCGCGCCCGCGCGCGCGGCCGCACGCCCCGGCCTTGAGCCCGCACGCCCCCGGTCCTGCCGGCGGATGAAGCTTTCATGAGAGTGCAAAGGCCCCCTTCCAGGGGGTCTTTGTGCTGGTTAGACTCCATTTCACCTCTGTTGATCCACCCCGTCGAGAGGTGCCCCATGGGCCTTGAATCCACGGACCTCAACCTGCTGGTGGCCCTGGAGGCCCTGCTGGTGCACCGCAACGTCACCCACGCGGGCGCCCAGCTGTCGACCAGCCAGTCCGCGATGAGCGGCTCGCTGGCCAGGCTCCGCCGCCACTTCAACGACGAACTCCTCGTCCGGGTGGGCCGCGAGTACCAGCTCACGCCGCTCGCCGAACGGCTGCTGCCGACCGTCCAGGACACCCTCTGCAAGGCCGAGGAGGCGCTGTCGCTCACCCGGCGGTTCGACCCCTCGCAATGCAGGCAGCGGTTCTCCGTCGTCATGTCGGACTACATGATGTCGATCATGGTGGAGCCGTTGCTCGCCGCCATCGCCCGGGAGGCGCCGCACGCGCGGCTCGACCTGCACCCGCTGATCGTCGGGCAGCCGGAGAACGAGACCAACCTGCGCTGCCACGACGCGATGGTCCTGCCTCTCGGCTACGGGCTGCCGGGCATGAGCCGGCAGATCCTGCTCGACCGGTTCGTCTGCATCGTCGACCGCGACAATCCCCGCCTGCGCGACGGCGGGCTCGGCCTGGCCGACCTCGCCGAGATGCCGCACGCCGCGGCCGCCCTCGGGTCGGGGACGCCCGCCGACCGGCAGCTGGAGGTCCTCGGAATCGACCGCCGGGTGCAGGCCAGCGCTCCCGGCTTCACCGTCCTGCCGTTCCTCGTCGCCGGCACCGGCATGGTCGCGCTCGTCCCGGAACGGCTCGCCGCCAAGTACACCTCCTTCACCCGCTGCGTGGCCGTCCCGACCCCGTTCCCGGACGTCCCGCTGGTCGAGGCCCTGTACTGGCACAAGAACCGGCATACCGACCCCGCCAACGCCTGGCTGCGGTCCATCATCCAGCGCATCGCCGCCGAGATGGACGGCGGCGTCGAGGGCGACGCGTCCGTCCGCGTGCTGAGCTCGGCGTCCTGAGACGGCGTGAAGGGGCCGGTCCGCGCGGGACCGGCCCCTTCACCGTTCGGGTCACGCCGCGGCGGGCTCCGCCTCGACGCCGGACTCCTGGTGACTGGAGTCCGGCCGGACCAGCACCATCGTGATCAGCGCGGCGGCCAGCGACGCGCACCCGCAGATCACCATGCCGAGGCTGAGCCCGTGCGCCAGCGCGTCCCGCGCCGCGTCCTGCGCCGCCTGCCCCACGTTCGGGACGTTCACCACCGCGAGCGGTCCGCCCGCCGCCTCCACCGCCGCACCGGGGCCGCTCAGCTTGCCGACCAGTGCCGACGACGCGGCGCCCATCGCCACCGAGCTGATCACCGCTGGGCCGAGCGCCTGCCCGAACTCCCGGACCAGGCTGGTCGCGCCGCTCGCCATCCCGGTGAGCCGCACCGGGACGGCGTTGACCGCGGCGGCCGTCAGCGAGCTGACCACGAAGATGAACCCGACGCCGAGCAGCAGCACCGGGCCGAGGAACGCCACCAGCGACGTCGTGGTGATCGGCAGCGCCGCCAGCCAGAACTGGCCGGCCGCCATCGGCAGCAGCCCGCCGAGCAGCAGCCAGCGCGGGTTGGCCTGGCTGAGCAGCTTGCTCAGCACTCCCGCCAGCAGCAGCGGGACGATCTGCAGGATCACGAACGGCATCCCGGCGTCCAGCGCGCTGAGGTGCATGACCGCGCCGAGCCGGATGCTCACGCAGTAGGCGGTGCCGATGAAGCCCGCCATGCCGACCAGCGCGACGATCGCGGCGGCGGCGAACGACGGGATCCGCAGCAGCGACAGGTTCATCATCGGGGACGCCGACCGCAGCTCCGCGACGACGAAACCGGCCAGCGCGACGACCGCCACGACCAGCGCCGCGATGATCTCCGTCCTGCCCCAGCCCTGGTCGCCGCCCTGGATGACACCCCAGAGCAGCGCCGTCAGCGCGATCGCGATGGTGATCTGGCCGGGCCAGTCCAGCGAGCGGCCCTCCGGCGCCTTGGAGTCGGTGACCCAGCGGGCGCACACCGCCGCGACGATGAGGCCGAACACCACCAGCGGGACGAATACCCAGCGGAACTCCACCGCCGTGGCGATGCCGCCCGACATCAGCGGGCCCGCCGCGGACGCCAGCGAGATGCTCAGCGCCCAGCGCGACAGGGCCTTCGCCCGGTCCCGCGTGTCCGGGGTCGCCGCCGCGATCAACGCGAGGGACGAGGGGAACAGCGCTGCCGCGCCGACACCGGCGACGGCCTGCCCGAGCCACATCCACTCGATGCCCTGCGCGGTCGAGTTGATCAGTTCCCCGGCCGCCAGCACCACCGCGCCGAGGACCAGCAGCCGCTTGCGGCCGAACATGTCCCCGACGACGCCGAAGTTCAGCTCCAGGATCGCGGTCGGCAGGATGAACGCCGACGTCACCCAGGCGACCTGCCCGCCGGACGCGCCGAACGCCGCGGTGATCTCTCCGTTGATCGGGGACGGAATGGTGATGCACATCTGCGCGATGGCCACCGCCAGGCAGCACGCGATGAGCGTGCCGCGATCCAGACTTGACGATTTCTCCTGAGCCGACACCGTTCTGCCTTTCATGCAGGGGAGGGCGCGATCAATTCGATGAGATTTCCTTCGGGATCGGCCACCCACGCCATCCGGAAACCCGGCTCCGGGGACGGGCGGGGCGCCATGACGTCGCGCGCCCCATGGGCGACCAGAGCCGCGTGCACACCATCCAGGTCGACGACTCTGAGAGCGAAATGCCCATACCCCTCGGTAAGGGCGGCCGCCAATGGATCGGCGGGACGCGGCCCGGGCACCGAACCCGGCCGCGCGAGCAGTTCGATGCGGTAGCCGTGCGAACTTTCCAGCACGATCCCGGAAAGCCGGGGCCCGTCCAGCGTGAACTCGAAGACCGGGCGGAGCCCGAAGGCGGCGGTGTACCAGGCGGTCGCGGCGGGCAGGTCCCGCACGTTGACGCCGACGTGATCGAACCGGGCGTCCACGTCAGCCCGCCATCGCGCTGTCGCCGCCGTCCACCATGAGGTTGGCGCCGTTGACGAACGCGGCCTCGTCCGAGCACAGGAACGCCGCCGCGCGGGCGATGTCCTCAGGCGTTCCGACACGGCCGGAAGGGATGCGTTCCTCCAGGTGGGCCCGGGGGCCGTCCGGGTCGTCGAGGAAGGGAGCGGTCGCGGGCGTGCGGGTCATGCCGGGGGAGATCGCGTTGACGCGGACGCCGTGCGGCGCGCCGGCGGCGCACAGGTGCCGGGTCATCGCGAGGACCCCGCCCTTCGCCGCGCCGTGCGGCACCATCGGCATGAACGGGGCGCCCCGCACGGCGGCGACCGACGCGACGTTGAGCACGGCCCCGCCGCTTTCGATCAGATGCGGCCATGCCGCGCGCGTGCAGAAATAGGGGATGTCGAGCTCGTTCCTGATCGTGAAGTACCAGTCTTCGGCAGGCATCTCGGCGAACGGCCCGTTCCGCAGGGCAGAGGCATTGTTATAGAGGATGTCGATTCCGCCGAGCGCCGCGACGCCCGCCGCGACCCATTTCCCGGCGCCCTCCTCCGTGGAAAGGTCGACCGGCGCGAGCGACTCCATGAGGCCGCCCGCCTTCCGCACCAGACGGACCGTCTCTTCAGCGGACGCGCAGTCGATGTCGCAGCCGAACACGCTGGCGCCCTCGGCCGCGAAGACCAGCGCAGCCGCCCGGCCGATTCCCGCGCCCGTCCCACTGATCAATGCCCTTTTCCCGGCGAGTCGTCCCATGGTTTCCTTCGTCCGTTGCCGTGCGGTCGCCCGACTGTATGGACGACGTGACGCAGGACACAAGACGCGCCCGGCAATTGCGTCATCGCCCCTTTGGATGCCTGCCATTGGCCGCCGCAATCAGCGGTGAGCCGCTGCCGGCCGGGCGTGGCCGAACCAGTGGAGGATCTCCAGTGCCAGGGCGACGTTGAGCGTCTGGCCGATCAGCGGCTGGGGGAGGAGGCCCTCAGCGCGGGTGAGGCGGCTGAGGACCGTGTTGCGGTGCAGGTAGAGGGCTCGGGCGGTGGCGGCGGCGTTGCCGTGGTGGACGAGGTGGCGGGCGGCTCTGGTCTGCTGGGTGGCGAGGACCACGGCCTGCGTCCGTTCGTAGTCGGTGATGTGGCAGGGGGCCGCGGGATTCTCCGCCAGACGGCGGGTGTCCTGGGCGGTGGAGTGGCTGTGCCGGAAGCCGTCGGCGCCCGGCACGGTGGCGCCGATCGCGACGCGGACGTCGGGAAGGCGGCCCAGGGCCGCCTCAAGGACGGCGGGGTCGGGGTGGTGGACGGTCGGGAGCCAGAGCCACAGGGTGGCGGGGTCGGCCAGCACGGCGAGGGGGCGGCGGCCCCTGAAAGCGGGCACGGAGGTGGCCAGCACGTGGGCGATGTCCTCCAGGTCGCCGGGCTGCGGGGCGGGGTGGGTGCTGTGGATGACGGCGGCAGGGCGTTCGCGGGCGATGACGGCGGTCACGGCGGCCAGCGCGGTGTCGACGTGGTCCGACAGGGACCGCGAGGTGAGGTCCAGGAGTTCGCGCAGCTCGCCGGGGTCGTCGGTGAGGGTGAACGCGATCGCCATCCAGTGCCGCCAAGCCACGTTCTGTCCGACCCGGTAGGCGTGCAGTGCGCGGTCCCCCAGGCCCCGGTGGACGAGATCCCGGATGGTGGTGGGGGTGGCGGGCCATGTGCACCTGCACAGTCAACGATTTCACCGCCGCTCCCGCCCACGCCGACTACCCCGTCGGCGGCCTCGGCACCGCGCTGATCAACTTCACCGTCAGCCCCGACCGCGTCGCCGGCGCCAACAACTGGAACTGCACGCCCAGCGCGGCCCACCCCACCCCGGTCGTCCTCGTCCACGCCACCTTCGTCAACCTCGGCATGAACTGGGTGACCCTGTCCCCGACGCTGGCCAACGCCGGCTACTGCGTCTACGCCTTCAACTACGGCCAGACGCTCGTGTCGGCCGGACGGATCGGCGGCCTGGGCGACATCGCCGACTCGGCCAAGACGCTGCGGAACTTCGTCGAGCAGGTCCACCCGCGACCACACCGAGCAGATCATCGCCTCGCGCCCGCTCAAGACCGTCATCGACGGTCAGCATCTGGCCTGCACCGCCGTCCACGCCTTCTCCGTGGGCCGCACCGTCGCGGTGGTCGGCTCCACGCCGGCCGCAAACCACCGCTCAACTTTTAGTTGACACATGGAGAGAAAATCGTCCATCGTGGCCGGGGCCGCGTGAACCGGCCACCCCCTGCCACCGGACTCTGGAGAACCCCATGAACGCCCCCAGCGCACTCAAGACCGCCGCTTGGCGGCGCGCCCTGGTCACCGGCGCCTCCGCTGGCATCGGAGAGGCTTTCGCCCGCCGACTGGCCGCCCAGGGAGCCGACCTGGTCCTCGTCGCCCGCGACGAGGCACGGCTGCAGGCCCTGGCCGACGACCTCAAGGCGGCGCACCGGATACAGGTGCAGGTCCTGGCCGCTGATCTGCTCGATTCCCAGGGCGCCGCTACGGTGGCCGAACGACTGGCGGCCGAACCCGAGATCGACCTGCTGGTGAACAACGCCGGCATGGGCTCCAAGGGCGCCTTCACCGAACTCCCGCTGGCCGCCGAGCTGCGCCAGGTCGAACTCAACGTGGGCGCGCTGGTGCACCTCACCCATGCGGCCCTCGGCGCGATGACGCGGCGGCACCGCGGCACCGTCATCAACGTGTCGTCGATCTCCGGACTGCAACCGGTCCCGACCATGGCCACCTACGGCGGCACCAAGGCGTTCGTCACCAGCTTCTCCGAGGCACTGCGCGAGGAGGTCCGGGGAAGCGGCGTCGACATCTGCGTCGTCCTGCCCGGCTATGTGAAGACCGAGTTCCTGGACCGGACCGGCAACCCCGAGGGGTTCGGCCCGGTCCCCGACTTCGCCTGGCTCGCCCCCGACCGGGTGGCCGCCGACGCCCTGGACGACGCGCGCCGCCGCCGGATGTACTCCGTGGCCGGGTTCGGGTACCGGGTGGTCGCCGGGCTGATGGGCATCGCCCCCCGGCACGCGCTGCGCCGGTACGCGGGCCTGGCCGCCAGGCATCACAAGTGAGACGGCCGCAGCCGGGAGCGACCCTCCTCAGAGCCCGAGGGTGCGCAGGAGTATCGACGCCATGTGGTCGGCGTAGACCTCGGGATCGAGCGGGCCGTCGGCGGCATTGAAGCGATCCGACAGTCCCTTGAGCGTGAACGGGGCCGCCGCACCATGCGCGGTCAAGAAGAACAGCTCGCGGCCGGAGATCGGCGACACCTCGCTCGGCCGGCTGATGAGGGCCGCCCGGCGCAGCGGCTCGACGGTCGGCTCGATGTACCGATCGAACACGTAGTCCAGGCGCTGCGAGCCGGTGATGCCAAGGGTGTTCATGAGCCGGACCAGCTCGGGGCGCTCGAAGGAGGCCAGCAGGAAGGCCCGCAACCCGTTGCGCAGGGCGTCGAGGTCGGTCCGCGGCTCGGGCCAACGGGTCAGGTGCCGGGCCATCGCCTCGGACAGACCGCCGAAGCCGTGGTCGACCGCGGCGTAGAACAGCTGCTCCTTGGACCCGAACCGCTGGTTCAACGTGCCGTGGCTGAGCCCGAGGTCGCGCCCCAGGGACCTGATCGACATCGCCTCGTAACCCGCTGAGGCGAACGCCGCCAGCGCGGCGGAGAGGATCACCGCATCCTCGTGCAGTTGGGGCCGGCCCCGTCCTGGCCTCGCCTTGCCCTCAGCGTCGGTCACGGCCATGGCCGAGACCCTACCACCGCAGTTCTTGACACCTGGATGGGCGGCTGACCGGCCCTGACGTGGGTTTCGGCTGCGTGAAGAATCCACCACCAAATTTATTGACACTTGGAGAGAAAGAGGGTTCCATGCGTCCCATGGACATGAAAGTGACCGCTGACACCCCCGGGCGGATCGAGGTCGAGGTCCTGATCGTGGGCGGCGGCGGCGCAGGTCTGACCGCGTCGATGCTGCTGGCGCGGATGGGCGTCGACACCCTCCTGGTGAGCGCGCTGCCCCAGACCTCCGTGCAGCCCAAGGCGCACGTGCTCAACCAGCGGGCCATGGAGATCCTCGACATCTGCGGCGCCGCCGACGACGTCTACGCGATCGGGACGCCGCCCGAACAGCTCAGCCACACCGCGTTCTACGCCGGGTTCGCCGGCCGCCCCGACGCGGGCCGGATGCTGTACAAGCAGGAGTGCTGGGGTGGCGGCGGCGCCGATCCGGACTGGGTGGCCGCCAGCCCGAAGCTGACGACGAACCTGCCGCAGATCCGGCTGGAGCCGATCCTCAAAGCCCACGCCGAACGGCTCTCCCCGGGCCGGATCCGGTTCCACCACGAGGTCGTCGAGGTCACCGACACCGGCGACGGCGTGCTCGCGCAGGTCGTCGACCACGGGAGCGGGACCCGGTACGAGGTCGCGGCCCAGTGGCTGCTGGCATGCGACGGCGGCCGCACGATCGGCCCGGCCGCCGGCATCGAACTGGAGGGGGTCACCGATCTGGTCCGTACCGCCACGACTTACCTCAGCACCGACTTGTCCGGCTTCACCGGCGACCCGGACGTGCTGCTGCGCTGGGTGCTGTGCCCGGAGATGGCCAAGCTGGTGGTGATGGCGCCGATGGGCCCGACCCGCTGGGGGCCCGACAGCGAGGAGTGGGTGGTCCACCTCAACTACGCCATGGACGACCAGCGGGCCTTCGACGATGAGGCGGTGCTCACCGACCTGCGGGCCGCGCTCGGGATCGGCGACCACCCGCTCCAGGTGCACCTTGTCACCCGCTGGACGATCGGCGGCGTGCTGGCCGACAGGTTCAAAGCCGGGCGGATCCTCCTGGCCGGAGACGCCGCCCACAAGCACCCGCCCACCGGCGGGTTGGGCCTGACCAGTGCCATGCACGACGTCCACAACCTCGCCTGGAAGCTCGCGCACGTCGTGCGCGGCACCGCAGGCGAGGGACTGCTGGACACCTACGAGGTCGAACGGCGCCCGGTCGACGCCCGCAACGTGCAGCGGTCGCTGGAGAACGCGCTGGGTTACATGGCGCTCGCCGAGACGCTCGGTGTCGAGGACCAGGACGCGAGCCCCGCGGAGCGCTGGGCCCGGCTGGCCCGGCTGTGGAGCGGTGACCCCGCCGACGCCGACTTCCGCCGCACCGCCCTGGAGATCATGGCCGCGCAGTCGCAGGAGTTCCACGAGCACGACGTCGAGTACGGCTACCGGCACGCCTCGGCCGCCGTGATCCCCGACGGCAGCCCCGAACCGGCCGAGCACGACTTCCGGATCTTCATTCCCTCCACCCGGCCCGGCCACCCGCTGCCGCACGCCTGGGTCGAGGACGACCGGTTCGAACGCCGCTCCACCCTCGACCTGGTGGCACCCGACCGGTTCACGGTGATCGCCGGTGAGGACGGGCAGGCGTGGTGCGCCGCCGTCGCCAAGGTCGCCGCCGAACTCGGCATCGACATCGACGCCTACACCATCGGCCACGCCCGCGGCGACCTGCGCGACCCGCGCCTGCGCTGGCAGCGGGTCCGCGAGTACGGCCCCGAGGGCGCCGTGCTGGTGCGGCCCGACCGGTGCATCGCCTACCGCTCGACGGGCGCCGCCGCCGATCCGGTCGCCGAATTGCGCACGGCCCTGTCCGCCATCCTCGCCTGCACCCCTTGAGGAGCACAATGATGAATCACGACCTTGAGATCGCCTATGTCGGCATCGAGGTGCCCGACCCGGCCACCCTGACGGGCTTCTTCGACCAGGTGATCGGCCTCGTCCCCGGTGAGTCGGCCGATGGCGCCCTCACCTGGCGCAATGACGACAAGGCCCATCGCGTCATGGTGTCGCCGGGCGCCGCGAACGACGCCACCGTCGTCGCCTTCGAGGCCGTCGACGACGAGGCGTTCACCGCCACCGTGGAAAGGCTGCGCGCTGTCGGGTTCGCCGTCGCAGACGGCACCGGCGAGCAGGCCGCGGCCCGCCGGGTGCGGCGCCTGGCCCGCACGCGGGCGCCGTGGGGCATCTCGATCGAGATCGTCCAGGGACTGGCGGACGCGTCGTCGCCGTACGCCTCGCCGCTGGTGCCGGGCGGGTTCCTCACCGGCGGGGTGGGCTTCGGTCACGTCGTGTTCGCCACCCCGGAGTTCGAGGAGTCCCACCGGTTCCTCGTCGACGGGCTCGGCTTCGCGCGCTCCGACTGGTTGGAGATGGAGATCATGGCCGGCCTGGAGCTAGAGGTGAACTTCTACCACTGCAACCAGCGCCACCACACCGTCGCGCTGGCCAGAGCCCCCTTCGAGCTGCCGCAGAAGCTCCACCACCTGATGGTCGAGACCCGCGACCGCGACGATGTCGGCGCGGCGTTCGACCGGGCCTGGGCCACCGACCTGCCGATCCCCAACGGGCTGGGCCGCCACGACAACGACGGCATGTTCAGCTTCTACGTCGAGAGCCCCGCGGGCTTCCAGGTCGAGGTCGGCCACGGAGCCCGCGTCATCACCGACGGATGGGACGACGAGCGCCGCTACGACCGCATCAGCGCCTGGGGCCACCAGCCGCTGCGACAGAAGGCCCTGTGACCCATGAAGATCGCAGCCATCGACGGCCGTGCCGTCCTGGTCCTGGGTGACCGGGTCGCCGACATCGCCACCGCCTCCGACGGCCGGTTCGGGCCCGACCCGATGAGCGTCTACGCCGACTGGGGCGCCTTCACCGCCTTCGCCGCGACCCTCACCACCGGCACCGCGCCGCTGGACCGGGCAACGCTGACCTGCCCAGTGCCGAGCCCGAGCCAGGTGTTCGCGATCGGCCTGAATTACCGCGGCCACGCCGAGGAATCCGGCATGCCCATCCCCGAGGTGCCGGCCACCTTCACCAAGTTCCCCGGCTCGCTGGCCGGCCCGTTCGATCCCATCGAGATCGTGAACGAGACCGTCGACTGGGAGGTCGAGCTCGTCGCCGTCATCGGCCGCACCGCCGACCGCGTCCCCGAAGCCGACGGATGGGACCACGTCGCGGGCCTGACCGTCGGGCAGGACATCAGCGACCGCACCCTGCAGTTCGCCGCCGGCGGCCAGTTCTCCCTGGGCAAGTCCCGGCGCGGCTACGGCCCACTCGGCCCGTGGGTGGTCACCCCCGACGAGCTGCCCGACCGCGACAACCTCACCCTCGGCTGCTCCGTCGACGGCGACACCATGCAGCAGTCCCGCACCGACGACCTCATCTTCTCCGTCCCCCGGCTGGTGGCCGAACTGTCGGCGGTCTGCCCGCTGCGGCCCGGCGACCTCATCTTCACCGGCACCCCCGCCGGCGTCGGCATCGTCCGCCAGCCCGCACGGTTCCTCCAGCCCGGCTCCACGCTGGTCAGCTGGGTCGAAGGCATCGGCGAGATCACCAACACCTGCATCGGAGTCTCCTGACATGCCGCTGATCAAGACCGTGGCCTGCATTCGCCGCAAGCCCAGCCTGACCGTCGAGGAATTCGCGACCTACTGGCGCGAGAACCACTCCGAGATCGTGACGTCGGTCGCCGGAGACCTGAAGATCAAGCGGTACGTCCAGTCGCACCTGCTGCGCGGCGACCTCACCGACCTGTTCAGCGGCTCCCGCAACGGCATCGAACCGTTCGACGGCATCGCCGAGGTGTGGTTCGACGCCGACGACCTCGACGGGGAGATGACCGCCGCGCAGCTCCACGCCAACCTCGCCCTGCTGGAGGACGAGCGCAACTTCATCGACATCGAACGCTCGGCGTTCTTCTTCACCACCGAGATCGAGTTCATCGGGGCGGGTGCCTGAGCCGTGATGGAGACCCATCCCGCCACCTTGTGGGAGCACCTGGCCGACGCTCTCGGCGACCGGCCCGCCATCATCCACGGCGCCACCCGCCGCACCTGGGCCGAGTTCGAGCACCGCTCCGCCCTCCTGGCCGGAGCGCTGGCCGCACGCGGCGTCGGACGAAGCGCCAAGGTCGGGCAACTGCTGTACAACACGCCCGAGTTCACCGAGAGCTACTTCGCCGCGCTTAAGCTGCGGGCGGTTCCGTTCAACATCAACCACCGCTACACCGCGCCCGAGATCGCCTACCTGCTCGACAACGCCGACGCCGAGGCGCTGATCTACCACGCGAGCCTGCGCGCGGTCGTCGCCGACGCCCTGACCGGCGGCACCTCGCTCAAGGCCGTCATCGAGGTCGACGACGGGACCTCCGGGCCCGTGCTCGCCGCCGCCGAAGGCTACGAGACGGCCCTGGCGACGGCACAGCCGGCCGACCGCATCAGCCGAAACCCCGACGACATCACGATGATCTACACCGGCGGCACCACCGGCATGCCCAAGGGCGTCATGTTCAAGGTCGGACCCGCGCTGGACTACGTCCTGCAGAGTGTGCCGCCGCTGCTGGGCCACCCGCCGCAGAAGATCGACGACGTTCCCGGCTTCGCCGCCGCGCTCGGCGACGCCCGCCTCATCGGCCTGCCCGCCTCGCCGCTGATGCACAACACCGGCATGGCGATGGGCGCGATGCCCGCGCTCAACACCGGCGGCACCCTCGTCCTGCTGGAAGAGCGCCGCTTCGACGCCGCCGCGCTGTGGGACACCGTCGAGCGGGAGCGGGTCACCAACATCACCATCGTCGGCGACCCCTTCGCCCGTCCCATGCTCGCCGAACTGCGCGCCAACCCCGGCCGCGACCTGTCCTGCCTGACCTCGATCGGGTCGTCCGGGGCGATGTTCTCCGCCGAGGTGAAGGCCGGCCTGCTGGACTGCCTTCCGCACGCGATGATCATCGACCTGATCTCCGCCAGTGAGGGCACCATGGGCATGTCGCTGGCCACCGCCGGCGCGCCCGTGCCGACCGGCCGGTTCCACCCCTCGCCCGGCGTCATCGTCGTCACCCCCGAAGGACGGCGCATCGGGGCCGGGACGGAGGAGAAGGGCCTGGTCGCGTTGCCCGGCGGCGCCGAGGGCTACTACAAGGACGCCGAGAAGACCGCCGCGACGTTCAAGACCATCGACGGCAGGCGGTACACGCTGCCCGGCGATTGGGCCACCGTCAACGACGACGGCACCCTCCAGCTCCTCGGTCGCGGGTCCCAGTGCATCAACACCGCCGGTGAGAAGGTCTTCGCCGAAGAGGTCGAAGAAGCCCTCAAAGCCCTGCCGACGGTCGAGGACGCCCTGGTGTTCGGCGTCCCCGACGAGCGCTTCGGACAGCGTGTCGCCGCCGTCATCTCCCGCCCCGAAGGCTCCACCGAGGACACCGGCGCCACCATCGACGCGCTGCGCGCCTCCCTGGCCGCCTACAAGCTGCCCCGCTCGGTGATCGTCGTCGCGCGCGTCCCCCGCAACCCGGCGGGCAAAGCCGACTATCCCGCCGCCCGCGACCTGTTCCACGCGGCGGGCACCCACCCCCACACCGGAAGGGCCCGGACGTGACCGTGACCCCGCAGCAGCGGATCGACACCGCCACCGAGTACTACCGGCGCGCCGACGCCGGACGGCCCGACACCCTCGACCTGTTCACCGAGGACGTCGAACTGTACTTCCCCAAGTTCGGGGTGCGGCGCGGCAAGGAAGCCGTCGCCGAACTGGCCATCGGGCTGATCGGCTCGATCGCCTCCATCGCCCACGACCTGGACTCCTTCCGGTACGTCAGCCAGGGCCAGACCGTCGTGGTCGAGGGCCGCACCAGCGGCGCCGACCAGGCCGGGAACACCTGGGAGGGCGGCAGGACCCCCGGCGGCCGGTTCGCCTCCGTCTTCGACTTCAACGGCCCCCTGATCTCCCGCATGAGCATCTACCTCGATCCCGACTACGCCGGCTTGGACGCCGATCGGTTCCTGTGGGGCCGGGACCGCACCTGGTAGCAAGGAGACCTCCCATGACAGAACTCGACGGCAAGGTCGCCATCATCACCGGAGCGGCTCGCGGCCAAGGAGCGGCCGAAGCACGGCTGTTCGTCGCCCACGGCGCCCGGGTGGTCCTCACCGACCTCGACAAGGACGGCACCGCCGTCGCCGACGAACTCGGCGACGCCGCGATCTTCGTCCCACACGACGTGTCCTCGGCCGAAGACTGGGCCGAGGTCGTACGGCAGGCCCTCAAAGCGTTCGGCACCATCGACATCCTGATAAACAACGCCGGCATCTACAAACCCAAGCCGCTCGCCAACACCGACGAGGCGAACTTCGACCTCCACTACCGGGTCAACCAGCGCGGCGTGTTCCTGGGAATGAAGGCCGTCCTGGAGACGATGACGGCCGCCGGCCGCGGCTCGATCGTCAACATCTCCTCCACCGCCGGCATGATGAACTTCCCCGGCTCGTTCGCCTACTCGATGACCAAATGGGCCTCCCGCGGCATGAGCAAGGTCGCCGCGTTCGAACTCGCCCCACTGGGGATCCGGGTCAACTCCGTCCACCCGGGGGTCATCGACACCCCCATGCTGGAGGAGAACCCGCCCGGCATGCTCGACCTGTTCAAAGCGTTCATCCCCATGCAGCGCTCTGGCACACCCGACGAGGTCGCCGAACTGGTCATGTTCCTGGCCTCCGACCGCGCCAGCTACATCACCGGCGCCGAGATCTCGATCGCCGGCGGCGTCTGCTGACCGCCCCCACCTGAGCCGCCACCCGAACCGGCGCAAAAAACGCGACCGCCCGCACCTGCGCGCCGTCGCGTCCCCACCCTCTGCTTCGCCCTCCACCGGATCGCCAGGCTCAGCGCAGTCCCCAGGCGTGTCCAACTCCCCATGGCCACGCCGGCCGCAAGAACGCGCTCATCGGGGATTTCACCCACCCCTCAGGAGGCACACCCTTGTCATCCCCAACGATCGCGCCGCGACGGCACCACCGAAACCCTCTACGGCCGCGACATCCACCGTGCCAACAACCGCCGCCACGAACCCTACGAACGCATCACCTACCCCCTCCTGGACCTCGGCATCCGCCGCACCGACTGCCCCCGCATCATCCGCTCCGCCGGACTACCCGTCCCACCCAAATCCGCCTGCTGGTTCTGCCCCTTCCACCGCCTCACCACCTGGCAGGACATGCGCCGCGACCAACCCGACCTGTTCACCAAGGCCTGCCACCTCGAAAACACCATCAACAACCGCCGCGCCACCCTCGGCAAAGACCCCGTCTACCTCACCCGCTACAACGCACCCCTCGCCGACGTCACCCCCGACACCGACACCCTCCCCTTCGACGAAGGCGACGGCACCTGCGACAGCGGCTGGTGCTTCACCTGATTGAGACCCACCACGTAATCCCGGATCCACGGAGGCACGCTCATGCAGCCCATGAAGTACACCGACCTCGCTGACTTGCCCACGGCCGACGGTCGTCTCCGTTGCGGCGAGCGGGACTGCCCGGAAGGCGAATGGTCCGAGAGGGCCAATGGCCGTCCGAAGGTCGTCTCTGTTGCGGCGTCCTGACTAACGGCCGGTTCGACGAGATCCGGGCCGGACGGGACACCGGCTCTGACCTCCATGACGATCGTCTGCCGTGCGCTGCTCCTCAGCCATGCCGCGTGGCTTCCGACAGCGGCCCCTGCCTTGCCTGCGCTCGGCCGGATGGCGCCAGCGAGAAACGCGCCTCCTGGAGCACCTCGGTCACCACCTTGCGGGTACGGGCGGAGTTCACCCCTGCTATCGGGTCTCCACGCCTCGCACGCCGCCTCATGTGCCCCTGCTTTAGGTGGATCCACGCCTCGGCAGCGGTGTCGGAAGCGTTGACCCGGGTCTAGGTGCCGTCCGGGGCGTGAGGCCGCCGCGTGCCGGGAGCCCGGTCATGTCCAATCGGCGGGGCGCTGGAGTGCTCTCACGTGCCGCTCCAGGCGGTCGGATCCGCCATGATCACGTACGGGCCCAGTGATAGAACCGGTGATAGAAAATCTTGGAGTGACTCCAAGATCTCAGATGCATGGCCCCTGACCTGCGGAAATTAGAGAGCGGGCGACGGGAATCGAACCCGCGTAGCCAGTTTGGAAGACTGGGGCTCTACCATTGAGCTACGCCCGCGTAGGGCCGGAGCCCTCGATCGCCATCCCGTAGCGTACAGGCTTTCGGGAGCGGTCGTGTTCGGTGGGGGCCGGACGACCGGAATGCCGGGTTGAACGAGGCGGACGGGCCTGTTCGGCACTAGACTTCTCGGCGTCACCGCGTTCGGCGGTGTGCGGGCTGTAGCGCAGTTTGGTAGCGCACCGGCTTTGGGTGCCGGGGGTCGTGGGTTCAAATCCCGCCAGCCCGACGCAGGTCAGAGTTCCTATCCCTGGCCAGAGGGACAAGGCCTCCCACGCGATCGGGAGACGATCTTGCTCTGCGTCTCCCGAGTAGCTCATCTAGCAACGGTACGGCTGAGGTCGGCCACATCTCCAGCCGCTGCTTCAGAGCGACTCTTCAGCGCGCCTGCAGCGCCTGCGTCAACTCTCCTTGCATGGCTGGTGACACATGCCCGTAGGTGCCGCCCATCCCCGACATCGTGTGGGTGTGGATCATCGCGGGGCTTGACCAGTCCGCCACAGACGGTTCCGTCGACATGGTCCCAGGGGTACTTGACCTTGACCCGGGCCCGGTTGCCATTGCCCTCTCGATGACAGACATGAGCGTGCGGTGCACGTAGATCTCCGCAGCCCGCCCGCTCTCTCAGGTGCAGATCGACCAGGTGGAAGCCGCAGAGCTTGCCGATCCGAAACCCGCTGTCCGCAAGCCAGGTCACCACCATCCGGTCCCCCGCCGTGTGCACCTCTTCGAGCAAGCGATCACGCGCGCCCTCGGGCAGCAGCTTCGGATGTCGGCGGCGGACTCGCCGCGGTTCCAGCGGGTCAGCCGGTAGCGATTTGGCGGCATGGCCCAGCAATATGCGGTTGCGGTCGCTTCGGGAAGGCAGCCGAGTCCTGTCCAGGCGCCGGCCCAGTTCCTCGTTGATCCCCATGTAGCGCTCAAGATCTCGCTGCGTCACGGTGCCCGGCCCGAGCGCCTCCCGCTCCAACCACCGCAAGTGATTCACCAATAGATACGCGTAGGTCCGCTGGGTCCCCGATCGCTCGTGCGTACGCAGACCCGGCTCTACTCCGAGGCGCTGACAGCGCAAGGCATCAAGGCCTGGTCGGGAAAAGTGCCGAAGCCCCTACCTAGAAGGCCGCCGCGGCTGGTGGAAGGTGAAACGGCGGACGACCACCGAGGCGACCGTGGGCGGCCTCACCGGGAACCCCGAAACGCCCAGCACCCTGATCCTCGGCTGGTACAGCCCGAGCGGCTGGCTGCGCATTGCGGCGCGCACCGCCCTACTCGCCGCATCCGCCCGTGATGAGCTCTGCGGCGCGCTCACGCCTGCGGACGTGGAGCACTCGTGGCCGGAGGAGGTGCCCGCGGGCTGGGCCGTTGGCCTGCCGGGCATGGCTGAGCCGATCCCGTACACGCGAGTCGTCCCCGATGTCGTGATGGAGATCGGCGTGGACGCCGCAGCAGAGAACGGCAGGTGGCGCCACGCCGTCCGGTATCTACGGCGCCGAGCCGATCTCTCTCCGGCGGATGAACTCACCGGCGTGGATTTGGAGTGAAGTGTGCCGGTGACCACTGTCTCATAGGCGCAGACTGACTCGGTTCGCACAGGTCACGGCTGTGTACGCAGCATCCGTCAACCGGGCGAAGTTCCGTCCAGAAGTATCATGCCAACCTGACTGCCAGTCATTCGCCGGGCTGCCTAGAACCGGGTGTTGGCGTCGGTTCGGGCGACTTTCCGGATCTGCACTTCAGAAGTCCCACGGATTCTGGTCAGGTCCGCGCCGCTCAGGTCCGCGGTCAACAGGTTCGCGCGCGGAGTGGCGGTGTGGGGGATGCGGGTCTTGTGCAAATCCAGGGCACCGGCCGCGGGAGGATCGGGCGGGCGTCGGGCCAGGACTTTGAGGGCAGTGGTGACGTCGATGTCGGGCTCGGCCGGTAGGTCCTGGGTCCTCACCGCGGGGGCGGGATCGTGTTCGCGGACGTAGGCGGCCAGCACGTCGCGCATGGCCAGCCGGTCGCGCTCGGAGTCCTTGGCGATTGCTCCAGCGCGTACACCGCTGCGGTCCGCACCTCCCGCTTACCGGAGGCCAGTTGCTCGACCGCTTTGGTGGACCGGCCGGTGACCTGGCCCTGCTGCGCGATGGCGACGTTCTCCCGCGCCGTTCGCACCTCCTGTTGCCCGGTCCGGAACGTCAGCGCCGTCACAACCAAGCCCCCGCCGGCGAACACGAGCCCGGCCCAGGATCGCGACGGTGTTCCAACGCTGATGACGAGCCTGCCGGCGCCGTTCCCGCTCCGCCTCCAGCCGATCGCGTTCTCGTACACGCTCGGCATCCTCACGGGCCCGCGCCATCTCCAGCAGCTCCAGCCGACGATCCGCCGGCAAGGCGTCCAGTTCTTCCTGTGTCGGCGCCGACACTCGCGCCGCAACGTCTTGCTGTTCAGGCTGTTCTGCCCGCTCTGCAGAACCGGGCCCCGAGCTACCACTCGCATCGCTCACACCCATTGGACGTCGGCCGCCGTCTCTACGCTCAACCGGATCGGGGCAGAACAAGACGGGATGGTTGTCCGTTGTGAGATCCGCTGCGGCGAGGCCTTAGATAGTGCGTTCGATTTTCTTCGGTGATTGTTGTTCGGCGGCGGCGTTGTACAGCTCGGTTATTTGCCGCTCGGCCGCGTCCAACTGCCTCAGCGCGGTCGCCAGCTCGACATCGCGCTGCCGCCGGAACGCCAGCATCAGCCCGACCGCCGCGCCCGCAGGCGCCAGTATCCAGAACCCGGCCGCCAGCGGACGCACCCGCAACGGCTTGGGCTCACGTCGCGCCTGAGTCTTCGCCCAGTGCTGCCGTATCGCCAGCGCCGCCTCACGCGCCCGTGTGCGCCGCCCGACGCCACCTCACCCACTTCACTCAGACGCCCGATCCGAGCTCAGGGATTCACCAGACCATGTGCCCGGACCGGTCACAGTGGATCGTTGGATGCACGTCCACAGCAAGTCGCTACTGACCGTTCCGATCGTCCTCGTGGATCGGCTGTCCTGCTTCAAGACGGCGAGCTCACCGCCTGCGACTACCTCTTCGACGCCGGAGAGGACTTCGCGATGTGGAAGGCAGATTTCGTCGCCACCCAGATCTACTGAATCAGGTCCCGCTTGGCGGTCATCCAGGGCCTCGCGAGGCTCTCAACAAGCGCGACGACCGCAGATGACCACCCCGTCGCCCGGGCAGTCAGCCGAGGCGACGGGGTCCTTCCTCCTCCAGCGACCGGCGCGCTGCGGGAACGCGAAACGGGGCCGACGGTACAGGCTTGCGCCTGGTGAGACACCACCAGTTCCATCGCAGTCGACACCTGCCGGTTCCTGTCAACGGAGGTCGGTAGCAGTCGAGCAACTGGCTCAGAGCAACCGGCAGGCGTTCGCCGCGTGATAGTTGCTGACCCCTGTGTTCATCAGCCTTACCCAGCAATTCAGGCCGTCACCTGCATTGCAGGCGGAGACCCTGGCGGGCGTGATGGTGTAGCCGGCCAGGCTCAGGTAGTACACGCAGTCGGCCGGGCTCGCCGGAGCGGACTGCTGTACATTCGACCTCTCGACCGTGGCCACGGCCTGCGAGGGCAGAGCGGCGGATAAGCCGAGTGGGAGCATGGCCAGACCCGCTGTAGCGGCTACGGCCTTCAGACGGCGCATGCGCGATCCTTTCGCGTTGGTTGACCTTCAGAGCGAAGGATGCAGGCCACAGCCGGACTCGGCCATACATATGCGCGCACACATCTTTAGTCACCGTGCACTCCGACAGCCAATCGAGACGATAAGTCTGCGCTCCAGCCGAAACGACGGGCCGTGAGAAGACGTCAAACGGGGCCGACGGTACAGGCTCACGCCTGGGGAGACACCGCCGACCGCATCGCAGATTGAGGCCTCACAGAGGAGTCCCCACAAGCGTAAACCAGTGGCCACCATCATGAGCCCGCGCGCGCTGCTCCAGTCCGGACGGCACAGACCTGCCACACTGAGACGCTCCGCTTCACACGGCCAATCCGGTAGCTGAGTGATCACGCCACAATGGGCACGTGACGCGAACTCGGAGACTGCGCGCCTGGCCGGGCGTCTAACCCCCATCTGGGCCTCTGCCGAGTACACCGGCCGCTCGGCCGAGGCCTTCCGGATCTGGCACAAGGCCGAAGACCTCCCATCGCGCATCGACGAGAGGACGGGGAGTTGCTGGTCGACGTCGTCGCCGCGTGCAAGCTGCACGATGACGCCCGCGCCGGGAGCGCCGCGCCCGCAAGACACGCGCTGCTTGACAAGATCGCCGCGCTTGAACCACTCTGCGCCTGGGCCACCATGCCCAAAACCGCCCGGCCACCGCGCCGGGCGCTCGCATTCCCGGGCCGCGTCAGCCCTCGGCCGCGGCGCCTTCGCGGCGCCGGCTACGTGTGAACGCGACGACCAGCACCGCAAGCCCGGCCGCGCCAGCCGCCCGCGCCACATATCCAGGCCCCGAGCGCGCGGCATCGCACCGCTCGTCCACCGCCTGGGTAGCCGCCAGGGCCGCACCGGTCTTGTCCGACAGCACGTCGTAGCTGTCGGACGCGTGGATCGGCCGGAACGCCGACCCGCAGTTCACCGTGCCGCCGAACCCGATCGTCGCGTGGACCGGCCAGAACCCGATGGCTATCGCCAGAATGAGGGCGCCGGGTCCGGCGAGCGCGAGCGCGCGTGCAGTACTCACCCGCGCATCCTCCAGCCCAACGGTGCATTCCGCGCATCTCAGGCCGGAACAGGCCAGCCCGTCAACCTCGGTCCCCGACAACGCGACAGAACCGCTCCCACCAGACCCGCGAAAGGCCTGCGAAGTCATGACCGACACCGCCTCCTACCTCACCCTGAACAGCGACAAGGTTTAGACCTCCCGCCCGAGACCCGCGCCGAGCTGCTGAAGTGGCTCGACGAGGCCGTCCCGAACTCCAGGGCCGTCTACCGCGTCACCTTCGACGCCCTCATCGACGGCCCGACCGCGCTGTGGGTGACCGATCTCAACGCCAGCGAGGGCAACCGGTTCATCGCCACGTACGGATCATCCCGCTGGAAGACGCCGTCCCCCGCCATCTGCGCGAGTACTTCGACCCTTGCCACGACCGCTTCTAAAGGCCCCGCACGCGGTGACGCCGAAGGGAGGTGACCGGTGGCCGTAGACCTCGCCTGGGAGTACGCCGCCCGCCAGTTCGCCCCGCCGCCCGTCTCGCCGTACCTGGGCGACCCGGTCCGCTGGATGCAGGAGCGGCGCCGAGCGCACCTGTGGTCCATGCGACGCGAGATCGCCCAGTCGATCGCCGACCACGAGCACACCGCGGTGAAGAGCTGCCACGATGCCGGCCAGAGCTGGATCGCCGCGCAGATCGCCGCGTATTGGATCGACGTCCACCCGCCCGGCGAAGCCTTCGTTGTGAGCAGGGCGCCGACCTACGCGCAGGTCCACGCGATCCTGCGGAAAGAGATCCGCAAGGCCGCCAAGAACCCCGACGGCGACCCGCTGCCCGGCCGCGGCCTCCAGAGCGACGAGTGGAAGCTCGACGACGGCACGCTGGTCGGCGGCCGACAATGACGCGCACGGCTTCCAAGGCACCCACCGCACATACGTGCTCGTGATCTTGGACGAGGCATGCGGCATCCCTGAGCAGCTGTGGACGGCCGTCGAGGCGATCACCACGACCAACACCTGCCGGATCCTGACGATCGGGAACCCGGACGACCCGGCTACCGAGTTCGGCAACGTATGCCGGCCAGGGGGCCGCTGGAAGCTCGCGCTCCTGGCGGCCGCCGTCGTGCTCCTGGCCGTACACGGCAGGCCCGACAGCCCCGACTGGCTCCGCTGACCGGCTTGAACGGTAGTGGCGAGGGGCGACGAGGTAGCCATAAGGGGCCTGACCTGCGCGACCATGTTCGTCGCAGGTCACAAGATCGGTGGAACTTTGTTTGGGTGCCGGGGGTCGTGGGTTCAAATCCCGCCAGCCCGACGCAGGTCAGAGTCAGAGGGGCGAGGTTCCCCGCCTGATCGGGGATGCTGTCGCTGTGCGTCTGCCGCAGGGGCGCGAGTAGTTCACCCGGCGAAGGCATGGCTGGGGTCGGCCACAGCAGCTTTGAGGGGACCTCCCATCTCCTGCGGCCTCTGCTTCAACTGTTCACGCATCGCCGGTCACACATACTCGTAGGTGCCGCCCGACCCCGACGCCGTTCGCCCGAGCCATGATGCTTCATGGGTTCGCGCAGCAACGCTGGTCGGCGAGGCGGCGAGATGTAGGTCACTAGGCGATCCTGACTTGTGCGCCGGTCAAGGTCGTGCTGCGGGCCGAGCGCTGCCGTTCGCTCTTCTGGCCGACCGGTGCTTCTTGCAGTCGTCGACCTCCGTGTCAACGGCAGAGCGCGATGTTTCCTGTGACGGCGCCCGCGATCTCCGCGATGACGACGATCAGCGCGATCGTCATGGGCCACTGGGATCGGCGACCGGTAGCGGCGAGGTTCGCGTTCTCATCATGATCTTGTAGCTAGCTTGCTAGCATGCTAGCCTTTCCGCATGGGTGATGGGGAGGTCAAGCAGTTCAACGTGTATCTGCCGGTGGAGCTGATCCGGCAGGTGAAGCATCAGGCGATCGAGACGGGCATGTCGCTGTCGGCGCTGGTCGCCGAGGCGCTGCGTGCTTACCTCGACGACGCTTCCGAGAAGGAGTGATGGGAATGGCGACGGACGGCATCGAGGCGGTCTTCATGGAGACCCGCAACTGGGGGAAGGGGGCCAAGTTCCTCCAGGCGCTGGGCTTTGAGCTGGAGGTCACGGCCGGGGACGGGTCCGGCGTGTTCCGTAATGGGGACGGGGCTTACCTCGTGCTCGTCGAGGTTCCCGAGGATCGGGAGCCCGCGGTGCAGGTGGCGTTGAAGGTGGCCGATGCGGATCGGTTCGAGGTGGATCCGGTCGTGGAGGTGGTGACGCCGTTCAAGGAGACCCACTACGGGACGCGGGAGATGACCGTCCGGGATCCCGATGGACGGTTGTGGAGCCTTCAGGCGCCCGCCGGGAGTTGACCGTGGGGTGGCGCGGGAATCCCTGGGCCGTCCTGCTGACGCTCAGCCTCGGGTTCTTCATGACGCTGCTGGATCTGACGGCCGTCAACGTCGCCGTTCCCAGCATCGTCGACGATCTGGGCGCATCGCTGGACGGGGTGCTGTGGGTCATCAACGTGTACATCCTGGTGCTGGCGGCGTTGCTGATCACGTGTGGCCGGCTGGGTGACGTGCGGGGGCCGCGGACGTTGTTCGTGTGGGGCCTCGTGCTGTTCACCGGGGCGTCCGTGCTGTGCGGGCTCGCGCAGGACCCGGCTCAGCTCGTCGCGGCACGGGCGGTGCAGGGGCTGGGGGCGGCGGCGCTGGTGCCGCAGACGATGACGATCATCATGGGCACGTTCCCGCCCGCGCGGCGGGGGGCGGCGCTCGGGGTCTGGGGCGCGGTCGCGGGTGTGGCGACCATCGCCGGGCCCACGCTCGGCGGGTTCCTCGTGAGTGCGGCGGGGTGGCGCTGGATCTTCTTCGTCAACGTGCCGATCGGTGTCGTCGTGCTGGTGATGGCTCGGGGGCTTCTGCCGGACGTCCGGCCCGGTGTCCGGCGCGGGCTCGATGTGCCGGGGGTGGTGCTCGCAACGGCGACGCTGGCGTGCCTGGCCTTCGGGCTCACCGAGGGGCAGCGGTACGGGTGGAATGCCTGGATTCGGGCGTTGCTGGGGGCAGGTCTCTTGCTGCTCGTGGTCTTCCTGACTCATCAGCGCGGTCGGCAGGGGCGCGATCCGCTGCTGCCGTTCGTGCTGTTCCGGGACCGGAACTTCGCGGTCATGAGCGCCGTGTCGGCGGCCGTGCAGGTCGGCATGATCGGCCTTTTCCTGCCGGTGATGATCTATTTGCAGTCGGTGCTGGGGTTCAGCGCGCTGGAGGCCGGGGCGGTGATGGCGCCGGCGATGGTGGTCTCGGCGGTCCTGTCGCCGGTCTCCGGCCGGATGGCGGACCGGCTCGGCGGCAAGTACGTCCTGATGGCGGGGTTGGTCCTGTTCGCGGCCGGTCTGGCCTGGCTCACGTGGGTCGCCAGCGTCGGCCGGGAGTGGTGGGAGTTCCAGCCCGCTCTGATCGTGGCCGGGGCGGGGATCGGCTGTGTCTTCGGGCCGATGGTCGCGGTCGCCCTGCACGATGTGGAGCCCGCGATGGCCGGGGCCGCGTCCGGGGTGCTGAACACGATCCGGCAGATCGGCACGATCACCGGCAGTGCCGCCGTGGGCGCCGTGTTGCAGAACCGCCTGGCCGTGTCGCTGCACGCGGAGGCGGTCAAGCGGGCCGACGCGCTTCCGGCGGGTGCCCGTGGTTCGTTCGTCGCCGGTTTCGACCGGGGCGGTCTGGACGTCGGTGCCGGTCGGGGCGGTGCGGCGTCGGACCTTGTGCGGCGGACGGCGGCGTCGGTGTTCGAGCACGGGTTCGTCCACGCCATGCGGCCGACGCTGGTGCTGCCCATCGTGGTGATCGCGGCAGGTGCCGTCGCGTGCCTGCTGGTGCGGCGCCGGTCGGCGGACGATCCGGTCGGGGCCCCGGACGCCGTGTCCGCGTAATCGGAGGCGGCCACCGGTTGCGGGCGACCCGATTGAGGATGGCGGGGTGACCGAAAGTGGCCAGCGGGGTGGATGTGGGGGGTGATGCTGAGTTGAATTCTTTTCCCGCAGGTCAGAGGGGTATGCGGTCGTCGGGGGGTGGGGTCGGAGGACGGGGCGTTCGTATCGTTCCGGGACGGGTTCGCGTTACGGCTGCCCCGGGTGGAGTCGCGGACGGTGAGAGGGCGGCTCCGAGGTGCGTCGTGCCTGGTCAGCTAGCATCGCGGCACTTTGTGCACGGAGGTTCCGCAGATCAGCGGGCCGGAGTTCTCGGGGACGGACTCTTGGGCGAGATGCATCACTTCACGTACGGGGCGTTCACGCCGGTCCTGGCCTACCTGATGTCGTTCGTGGGGTCGCTGCTGGGCCTCAAGTGCACGGCGCGGGCGGCACGGGCGGAGGGTGTGGTCCGGGGCGCCTGGCTGGTCACCGCGGCGGTGTCCATCGGCGGTACCGGGATCTGGGTCATGCATTTCATCGCCATGCTGGGTTTCAGCGTGTCGGGCATGCACATTCGCTATCACGTGGGGCTCACTTTGTTGAGCGCGGCCCTCGCCATCGGCATTGTCGGGGGAGGGCTGCTGCTGGTCGGATTCGGTGGCGGACGGGCCAGGACGCTCCTTCTCGGCGGTGTCGTCACCGGGGTCGGTGTGGCCGGAATGCATTACACCGGAATGGCCAGCATGGACATGGAAGGCGAGATCTCGTACCAGTACGGGTTCGTTCTGCTGTCGGTGCTGATCGCCGTGGCGGCGGCGACCGCGGCGCTGTGGTTCGCGACGCGGGTGCGGGGCATGCAGGCGATGGTCGGCGCGGCGCTGATCATGGGTGTGGCGGTCACCGGGATGCACTACACCGGCATGGCCGCCATGCGGGTGCGGACGCCGGACGGCCTGCACACGCCGTCCGGGGCCGAGGGGATCGACTTCCTGCTGCCGCTGATCGTGGCGGTCAGCATCGTGTCGTTCGCCGTCCTGCTGATCGTCTCGGTGAACCCGGAGCAGGACGACCTGGTGTTCGCGCACCGGGACGGGCCGGGGCGGACGGCCGGCGAGCGGGCGCCGCGGCCGCAGGGGCCGCCGCCGGGGACGGCGCCGGGGACGGCGCGCAGGCAGGCGGGGCAGTGGTTCGGCGGGGAGCCGCCGCGGTAGGGCTCAGCCGCTCTCCTCGGCGGCGCTGCCGGGGCCGTGCAGGTCGGTGAGGTCGACCAGCTCGGCCACCTCCTCGATGTAGCGGCAGTACGCCACGAGCTTGCCGCGGCGCGTCACGAGGAACCACGCCTGCCCGATCCGGGCGTCGCGGTGCCGCATGCGGGCGTAGACCAGGTCGGCCTCGGTCAGCTCGACCGCCTCGACGCGCAGTCCGTCCGGTCCGAGGAGATAGCCCGCGTCCGCCATGACGGCAGTCTGCACCGAAGATCGGTTCCGGACCAGGCCCCAATCCGGCGAACCGCCGCCCGGGCGTTTCGGGCGGCGGTTCCGCGCGTCCTACACGCCGGGGCCCTGGCGCCGGCCGCTGATACTGCTCTCGGCGACGCCGACCTTGGGCCGGCGGGACCTCATGCCCATGGCGCCGAGGAGGCCGAGGAGCCCGAGCAGGCCCCACAGGCCGGTCTTGCTGCTGCCGCCGTTGTCGTCGTCGTCCGGTGCCTTCTGCTGGTGCTGGACGTTCTGGACGGCCGGTGGTTTCGGCGGTTCCGCCATCGCGGGCGCGGGTGCGGCGGAACCGAACATGACGATGGCGGCCATGCTCGCCGCCCCCAGGAACTTCCTCATGTCTCTCCCCATTTTCGTCATCGTGCACGGTCGGATCCAGCCGGTTCGAGCCGTTCCCTGGGCGGGTCCGTTGTAACGGCGGAAAACGGGTATTCGTCTTTATTGACTCTTTTATTAAGGCGAGGGAGCGGCGGGTAAGGGAAGGTTCTCCGGGCTTCCGGGGAAAGGGGAGATGATGAAGGCCGTCCAGTATCGAACGATCGGAACCGCGCCCGAGGTCGTCACGGTGCCCGACCCCGAGCCCGGGCCCGGGGAGGTGCTCCTGAAGGTCACCGCGGCGGGCGTGTGCCACTCGGACATCGCGGTGATGAGCTGGCCCGAGGTGCCGTTCCCGCTGCCGCTGACGCTGGGGCACGAGGGGGCCGGGACGGTGGCCGCCCTCGGGGACGGGGTGCGCGGGGTCGATGTGGGCGAGTCCGTCGCGGTGTACGGGCCGTGGGGGTGCGGGCGGTGCCTGAAATGCGCGCAGGGCGAGGAGAACTACTGCCTGCGGGCGGCGGAGCTGGGCATCCAGCCGCCGGGGCTGGGCGCTCCCGGCGCGATCGCGGAGTACCTGCTGGTGGACGACGCGCGCCATCTCGTGCCGCTGGGCGACCTCGACCCGGCGACGAGCGTGCCGCTCACGGACGCGGGGCTCACCCCCTACCACGCGATCAAGGGGTCGCTGCCGAAGCTGGTGCCGGGCAGCGCGGCCGTCGTGATCGGGACGGGCGGGCTCGGGCACGTCGCGATCCAGCTGCTGCGGGCGCTGACCCCGGCGCGGGTGATCGCGCTGGACGTGTCGGAGGAGAAGCTGGAGCTGGCGCGGGTCGTCGGCGCCCACGACGTCGTGCTGTCGGACGCGGACGCCGCCGCGAACGTGCGGGCGCTGACCGGCGGGGTGCAGGCGGTCTTCGACTTCGTGGGCGCGCCGCCCACGGTGGCGACGGCGACCGCGGTGACGGCGGTGGACGCCGACGTGGTCCTGGTCGGCATCGGCGGCGGCATCGCCCAGGTCGGGTTCGGCGTCACGCCCTACGACACGGCGGTGCGGGCGCCGTACTGGGGGAGCCGGGCGGAGCTGATCGAGGTGCTGGAGCTGGCGCGGGCGGGCATCGTGGACGTCCACGTCGAGACGTACGGGCTGGACGAGGCGCCGGAGGCGTACGAGCGGCTGCACGCGGGCCGGGTGAACGGCCGGGCGGTCATCCTGCCGAACGGTTGAGCCGGGAGTCCGGGGCGGTCAGCTCGCGGGCCGCGTCCCGGCGGTGCGGCCGGCCGTCGGCGAGGTCGCGAGGATGCCCTCGCGGACCTCGCCCAGGACGGTGGCCACGGTGCCGACGATCTCCGGGATCGCGTCGCGGATCTCCTCGGCGGACGCGCGGTGCGCGTCCGCGTCCACCCCGGCGGCCTCCAGGAGCGGGAGGACGTCGAAGAGCTGGTGCTTGAGCCAGCCCATCGGGTCGGCGGTGAGCCCGGGGACGAAGACGCGCCGCCCGGGTTCGCTGTCGACCATGCCGGGGTGGTGGTGCATGCGGTCCTTGCTGCCCGGGCCGCCGGCGACCGACTCCAGGAAGTCGGCGCGCCAGACGGCCCGGTCGGCCACGATCGGCTGGGCGGCGTTGCGGGTGCCGCGCCACGGCTGGAGGGGGAGCAGCCGCAGCTCGACGCGGACGCCGCGCTCGTGCCCGCCCCGGTCGGGGTCGGGGTCGATGAGGTACACGTCCTCGACCGTGATCCCGAGGCCGCCCAGACAGAAGACGCGCAGCACCGTGACTCCCCTCGCCGTCCTCCCTCAACGGATACGCCGGGAACCTTCGGTTATCAAGCGCCGCGCCTCCGCCGAGGCGAGTTCGACCGCCGTCGCCAGGTGCTCGGGGCGCCGTCCGCCGGCGCTGGCCAGGGGCCCCTTGCCGCCCGCGCCGCCGCCGACCGCGCGCGCCGCGGAGACCAGCAGGTCGCGCGCGTGGACCGGGCCGGGCGAGCGGCCCGCGGCGAGCAGGCCGTCCCGGACCGCCGCGACGAGCGACGCCTTGCCGCCGGACGCCGTGCCGAGGACGACCGCCCCGTCCCCGCCGCGGTGCGCGAGGATCCGCGTCGCGAGGGAGCGCAGGTCGGGCTCGTCGACGACCCGCGCGACGAGCCAGCCGCCGGGCAGGTCCTCCGCGGACGCGGCCAGCCGCGCCGCGTGCGCGTCCAGGTCCGCGTCGCGGAGGGACGCGAGCGCGCGCTGCGTCTCGGCGAGGGTCGCCAGCCGCTGCCGGAGCCGCGCGGGCGCCTCGTCCGGGCGGACGTGCAGCAGGTCCGCCAGCTCGGTGAGCAGGTCGCGCTGGTGGTCGTGGTGGCGCAGCGCGTCCGCGCCGGTGAGCGCCTCGACGCGGCGCAGCCCGGTGCCGATGGACGACTCGCCGAGGATGTGCACGGGACCGGCCTGGGAGCCGTGGCCGACGTGCGTGCCGCCGCACAGCTCGCGGGACGCGTCGCCGATGTCGACGACGCGCACCCGCGTCCCGTACCTCTCGCCGAACAGCGCGACCGCGCCCGCGGCCTCCGCGTCGGCGCGGCTCGCCTCCCAGACGCGGACGTCGGGGTCGTCCAGCAGGTAGTCGTTGACCAGGGTCTGGACGGCGGCGAGCTCGCCGGGCTCCACGCCGGAGAAGTGCGCGAAGTCGAAGCGCAGCCGTCCGGGCTCGACCCGCGAGCCGCGCTGCGCCGCGTGGTCGCCGAGGACGCGCCGCAGCATCGCGTGCAGGACGTGCGTCGCGCTGTGGGAGCGCGCGGTCGCCGCCCGCCGGTCCGCGTCCACGACCGCCTCCGCCTCCTCGCCGGGACGGATCTCGCCTTCCTCCACGCGGACCGTGTGGACGTGCAGGCCGTCCAGCCCAGGCCGGGTGTCGAGGACGCGTAGCAGCGCCCCGGACGTGCGTAGCGTTCCCGTGTCGCCGACCTGACCGCCTGACTCCGCGTAGAAGGGGCTCCTGGAGAGGACCACCTCCAGTTCGTCGCCCTCGCGCGCGCTCTGCACGATGTCCGTGTCGCTTAGCAGCGCCACCAGGCGGGTCTCGGCCGTGGTCGTGTCGTAACCGACGAAGTCCGTGAGGCCGTGCTCCGCGTTTACGCGCCGGTACAGGTCCTGCCGTTTGACCGCGTCGCCCTTGCGGCCCTGGCCCGCCCTGTGCGCCTGGCTGCGCTGCTCTTCGATGAGGGCCTCGAACGCGTCCTGGTCCACGGTGAGGCCCGCCGAGCGCGCCGCGTCCAGGGTCAGGTCGATGGGGAACCCGTAGGTGTCGTGCAGCTCGAACGCCGTCTGGCCCGAGATGGACCCCGAGCCGCCCGAGGTCGCGCGGGTGATCGCCGACTCCAGCAGCCGGGAGCCCTGGCGCAGCGTCCGCTCGAACCCCTCCTCCTCCGCCGTGACGACCTGCCGGATCAGCGCCGACTGCCGTTCCAGCTCCGGCCACGCGCCGCCCAGGTTCGCGATGACGCTCCCGGTCAGCGGGGACAGCACGGGCTCGTCGATGCCGAGCCGTCGCGCGTGCCGGATCGCGCGACGCATCAGCCGGCGCAGCACGTAGCCGCGGCCGTCGCGCGCGGGCAGGACGCCGTCCGCGACGAGGAACGCGATCGACCGCGCGTGCTCGGCGACGACGCGGAACGACGTGGACGCCTCGCTCCCGTCGCGTCCGGGGTACTCGCGTCCGGCCATCTCCTGGACGAGACGGAGCGACGGCGCGAGCAGGTCGGTCTCGCAGACCGTGTCGACGCCTTGCAGGACGGCCGCCAGACGGTCCAGGCCGAGGCCGGTGTCGATGTTCCTGGCGGGTAGCTCACCGACGATCGGATAGTCGCCCTTGCCCGAACCCTCTCCGCGGATGTTCTGCATGAAGACGAGGTTCCACAACTCCTGGTAGCGCTCGCCGTCCACCGCAGGCCCGCCCTCCACTCCGAAGGACGGCCCTCGGTCGTAGTGGAGCTCGGACGACGGGCCGCAGGGGCCGGGCACGCCCATCGACCAGTAGTTGTCCTCCATGCCGAGCCGCTGGATCCGCTCCGAGGGGACGCCGACGCGCCGCCAGAGCCGCTCCGCCTCGTCGTCGTCCAGGTACACGGTGACCCAGAGGCGCTCGGGGTCGAGGTTGTAGTGCCGGGTGAAGAGCTCCCATGCCCAGGAGATCGCCTCCGACTTGAAGTAGTCGCCGAAGGAGAAGTTGCCGAGCATCTCGAAGAACGTGGCGTGCCGGGCCGTCCGCCCCACGTTCTCAATGTCGGACGTGCGCGCGCACTTCTGCACGGACATCGCCCGGGGATGCTCCGGGACCGCCTCGCCCGCGAAGTACGGCTCGAACTGGTTCATGCCCGCGTTGGCCAGCAGCAGCGTGGGATCGGACGGGATCAGCGGGCTGGACGGCACGGCGCGGTGGCCGCGCTCCTGGAAGAAGCCCAGGAAGGTGGAACGGATGTCAGAAGAGCGCATGGAACGGCCTCACGAGGTCGATGGGATGACGGCGCACACCGCCGAGCCGGGCCGGGCACGACTGCTCGTCCCCCAGCTCGGCGCGGCTAGCTCGCCGCCCCACCTCGTGAAAGGCCATCGGTCTTCCTGCTCGGTTCCGTTCCGCGAACACCCCGGACGCTCCGGGACGTCCCAAATTACCTCGCGGTATCCCGCCCGGCACGCGATTATCGCCACCGTGTCGCGCGCGTACGGCTATGTAGGCCCTCCTGAACTGCTCGAACGGGCGTCCCCGGACACCGTGGGCGAGCGCGTCGCCTCACCCGCGGACCTGAAGCGCTGGCTCGCCGGCCGGGACGCCGCCGAGCGCGACGAACCGTTCACCTACGTCGTCGATCTCGACGGGACGCTGCGGGTGGCGCCCCGCCGCAGCGAGCATGTGGCCTGCGCGGGCGGACAGTCCGTCCTCGCCGCCGGGGAGGTGACCTTCCACGGCACGCGGGTCGGGGAGATCAGCAACCAGTCCACCGGTTACTGCCCGGACGCGGCGTCGTGGCCGGACGTCGCCGCCGCGCTCGACCGCGCGGGCCTGGACCGTCCGGACGGCTTCACGGCGGTGTTCGTCTTCCGGCACTGTCCGGGATGTGGGGAACTCAACGTGGTCAAGGACGACGACTACGTCTGCGTCTTCTGCGCGGGCGCGCTCAGGAGGTCTTGAGGGTCTCGATCTCGGCGGCGCGGGCGTCGTAGTCGGCGCGGGCGGCGTCGATCTCGTCCAGGTGGGTCTCGGCCCAGAGGACGAGGGTGCTCGCCGCGTCCATCAGGGTGGCGCCCATCGGGGTGAGGGAGTAGTCCACGCGCGGCGGCATCACCGGGTAGACGGTCCGGGTGACGATGCCGTCGCGCTCCAGGCCGCGCAGCGTGACGGTGAGCATCCGCTGGCTGATCCCGTCGATCTCGCGCTTCAGCTCGGTGAACCGCTTGGTGCGCTCGCCGAGCAGCGCGATCACCTGGAGCGACCACTTGTCGCCGACGCGGTCGAGGATCTCCCGCGCCCGGCACATGGACGGGTGGTGCTCGCGGAACGCGCTGGGCTCCATGGTTATCTCCAGGTGACCGAGGCAGTAATTAGTGCCTTCTTGTGCCGGTTCGGTGCGCGTCCGCACCATGGGGTGACGGTTCCGAAAGGGAACCGTCTTACTTCTCGGAACTCAAGGAGACACCATGACCGCCGAGCTTGTCGAGATCCCCGGCTACGTCGCCGGCACCTGGGCGATCGACCCGATCCACTCCGGGGTGGGCTTCACCATCCGGCACCTCATGGTCAGCAAGGTCCGCGGACGCTTCGGGACGTTCGAGGGGACGGTCGTCACCGCCGACGACGTCCTCGACTCCTCCGTCACCGCCACCATCGACCTGGCCTCGGTCGACACGGGCAACGCGCAGCGCGACGAGCACGTCAGGTCCGCCGACTTCCTCGACGTCGCGACGTACCCCACCATGACCTACCGCTCGACCGGCCTGCGGCCCGAGGGCGACGACTTCGTGGTCGACGGCGAGCTGTCGCTGCACGGCGTGACGCGGCAGGTCCCGCTCCGCCTGGAGCTCGGCGGCTTCGGCCCCGACCCGTTCCGCCAGGACGACCCGTCCAAGGGCGCCCGCGCCGGCTTCACCGCGACCGGTGAGATCAGCCGCCTGGAGTTCGGCGTCGGCGACAGCTCCAAGGTCCCGGGCGCGAGCGGGCTGGCGCTGAGCGAGAAGGTGCAGATCGTCCTGGAGATCGAGGCGGTGCTGCAGACCGATTGACGGGAGACGCCGCCCTCACCTTCCGTTCCTGCGCCGCGCGCGAGGATGGCCTGGTCGTCGAGCACGGCGGCGGGGCCGGCCGGGCGGGCAGGTACGGCCCGATGGGCCTTCGACCTGCCCGCCCCTCACGCCGAGGCGGCCCGGTCAGTTCCGGTGCGCGGCGAGTTCGGCTTGGACGGCACGGCGTTGCGGCTCAGTGGGCAAGTCCGGCGTTTGGTCCAGCATCTGGAGCCGCACGTAGTTCCAGTCGGTCGCATACAGACGCCAGTTGAAGCGGCCATCGGGACCGGTCCTGAGAAGGTCGACGTAATCCCAGGCCACTCTCCTGCCGCTGGCCTCGACGCCCAGGAAGGCGCCCACGTGGGTGGCCTGCGCGCGGCCGTGCACCGTCAGAGCCCCGTCGGCCTCGACGGAGTCCACGAGGGAGTCACCGAAATCGGCGAACGCCGTGCCGTAACCGGCCGCGAGGTTGGCCGTCGCGCAGTCGAGACCGAGCGTCCAGCCCGTGAGCCCGAGGCAGTTCTCCACCAGGTCCTCGTCCATCACCTCGCTGAGCCGGTCGATGTCGCCCGCGTCGATGAACCCGCGCAAGCGCCGGTAGGTCTCCAGTACCTGTCCCATCATTGCTCCTAATCATCAAGCGATTACGTCGTTCCGTGCTCAGTCTATTACGAAGCGTGACGATCGGTAAGTGTCGTTCGCGCTGGGCCGCGTTCGAGGAGCGCTCAGGCCAGGAGGGCGGGGAGGGCGTCGAGTGAGGTGATGCGCGCGACGTCGAGGCCGTCCTCGGCGGGACGGCCGGAGCGGTCGAGCCAGACGCCGGTCAGTCCCGCGGCGGCCGCGGCGCGCGCGTCGGTCGCGAGGCGGTCGCCGACGTAGGCGACCGCACCCGGCTCCAGGCCGAGGCCCGCGCATGCGACGTGGAAGATTTCGGCGGCGGGCTTCGCGCAGCCCGCCTCGCTGGACGCGAGGACGTACGGCAGCCGCCCGGCGAGGCCGATCGCCGCGATCTTCGCGTTCTGCTGCCGGGCCTCCCCGTTGGTGACCACGCCGAGCGGTATGCCGCGCGCGGCCAGCGCGTCGAGCGCCGGGGCGGCGTCGGGGAAGGGCCGCCACGCGGCGGTGTAGCCGTCGAGGTAGCGGGCGAACCACGCGTCGGCGCGGGCGTCGTCCCAGGTGCCGAGGCCGAGGTCCCGGGCGAGCGCGACGGCGCGGGCGCGCCGCTGCTCGGCCAGGCCCAGCCCGCCCGCCACGTACCGGTCGATCGCCGCCTCGGAGATCGCCTGCCAGCGCCGGACGAGGTCCCCCGGGTCCGCGTCGGGGAACGCGCGGACGATCGCCTCGGCGGACGCGCCGTCGTGGTCGAGCAGCGTGCCGTCCAGGTCGAACAGCACGGCGGCGATCATCGCGGTGCGGCCGGGGCGGTGGCCCGGGACGCGGCGAGCACGCGCGCGGCCTCGATGACGGCGGCGCGGCGGCGGGCGAGCGCCGCGGCGTCGTCCGGCTCGTCCAGGATGAGGCGGCAGAGCTGCGGGACGGCGAAGTTCCAGGCCACGAGGCCGAGGATCGTCATCATCCAGTCCTGCGCGGCGCGCGTCCGGGCCGGCTCGGGCAGGTCGGCGGCGACTCCGGCGGACGTGAGCTCGCGGACGTTCCCGCGGTACATCACGCGGCGCTCGTCCTCGCCCTCGACGGGCCCGCGCGTCTCCAGCGCCTCCCAGAGCAGCAGGCGGATCAGGTCGGGGTTGTCCTGGTACCAGTCGAACAGGTGCCCCACCGACCCGGCGATGTCGTCGGGGTCCAGGTCGTTGCTGTGGCAGATCTCGTCGACCTTGGCGCGGACGACGGCGCCGAACAGCTTCTCCTTGCCGCCGAAGTACAGGTAGATCGCCTGCTTGTTGGCCCTGGCCGCGGTGGCGATGCGGTCGATCCGGGCGCCCGCGAGGCCGTGCGCGGCGAACTCGGCGGCGGCGGCCTGGAAGATCCGCCGCCGGGTGGCCTCCGCGTCGTAGCTCATGCACCGATTAAACCATCCGGTTGACTTTCCGCTCCGCCGCCGCCACTCTAAAACAACCAGATGGTTTATTCCTTCGGAGGGGTACCATGACCACCACCACCGCGCCGATCCCCGTGCGCTCACCGCTGCCGGACGGGCTCGCCGGCGGCACCGTCCTGATCTTCGGCGGCAGCTCGGGCATCGGCCTGGCCGCCGGAGCGCTGCTGGGCTCGATCGGCGCCCGCACCGTCCTCGTGGGCCGGGACAAGGGCCGCCTGGACGCCGCCGTGGAACGCGTCCGCGACGCCGGAGACGGCGACGTGCTCGGCATCGCGGCCGACATCCGGGACGAGCGGGCCGTCACGGAGGTCTTCGAGCGGACGGGCGCCGTCGACCACGTCCTGCACACGGCGGGCGGCCTGACCGGCGCGGGGCCGGTCGCCGAGATGACGCGTGACACCGCGGGCGAGGCGTTCGACGAGCGGCTGTGGAGCGCGCTGGCGATCGCGCGGGCGGCCGTCCCGCGGCTCGGGCCGGGCGGCTCGGTGACGTTCAGCTCGGGCGTCCTCGTCACCCGCCCGCGGCCGGGTATGTCCGCGCCCCTCGCGGCGGTCGGCGGGGTCGAGGCGCTGGCCCGCGCGCTGGCGGTGGAGCTGGCGCCGCGCCGGCTGCGGGTCAACGCGGTCCGGTTCGGCCAGTTCGACACGCCGCTGTCGCGCGGCGCGATGGGCGCGGACGCGGGGGAGGCGGGGGATCGGGCCGTCGCCGCGGCGGGGTCCGGGACGCCGCTCGGGCGCTGGGGGACCGCCGACGAGGCCGCCTCGGCCGCCCTGTTCCTGATGGCCAACCCCTACATGACCGGTGAGGTCCTCACCGTGGACGGCGGCTTCTCGCTCGTCTAGGCCGAAGATCGTCCAGCCCGAAAAGGGGCGGGCCCCTGACCGGCGTCCGGTGGGTCAGGGGCCCGAAGTCTCGGCAGGCCGGGAGGGCTGGGAGGCGCCCTCGCCGTTGGCGGCTCAGCCGAGACCGCTCTTGATCGCGGTGATCAGCTCACCGCCCGCCGTGTCGCCGCTGAGCTCCCAGAAGAAGGCGCCGCCGAGGCCCTGGGCCTTGGCGAAGGACATCTTCCCGCCGATCGTGGACGGCGTGTCGTAGCTCCACCACTCGCTGCCGCACTTGGCGTAGGCGGTTCCGGCGACGGTGCCGGTGGCGGGGCACTTGCCCTTCAGGACCTTGTAGTCCTCGATGCCCGCCTCGTAGGTGCCCGGCGCGGCGCCGGTCGCGGTGCCGCCCGGCGCGGACTGGGTGACGCCCGTCCAGCCGCGCCCGTAGAAGCCGATGCCGAGCAGCAGCTTGCTCGCGGGCACGCCCTTGGCGCGCAGCTTCGCGATCATGTCGGTGCTGTTGAAGCCCTCGTGCGGGATGCCCTGGTAGGACGTCAGCGGCGAGTGCGGCGCCGTCGGGCCCTGCGCGTCCCACGCCCCGAAGTAGTCGTAGGTCATCGGGTTGTACCAGTCGACGTACTGCGCGGCGCCGCCGTAGTCGGCCGCGTCGAGCTTGCCGCCGGAGCTCGCGTCGGCCGCGATCGCCGCCGTGACGAGGTTGCCGGAGCCGAACCGGGCGCGGACGGCCGACAGCAGGTTCTTGAACGCGGCGGGCCCGCTCGTGTCGCAGGTGAGGCCGCAGGCGTTCGGGTACTCCCAGTCGAGGTCGATGCCGTCGAACACGTCCGCCCAGCGCGGGTCCTCGACGAGCTTGTAGCAGGAGTCGGCGAACGCGGCGGGGTTCGCGGCGGCCTGGGTGAAGCCGCCCGACCAGGTCCAGCCGCCGAACGACCACAGCACCTTGAGGTTCGGGTACTTCTTCTTCAGCTTGCGGAGCTGGTTGAAGCTGCCGCGCAGCGCGCCGGTGTCCCAGGTGTCGGCGACGCCGTCCACGCTCTCGGCGGCGCTGTAGGCGCGGTCGTAGTCGGCGTAGCTGTCGCCGATCGTGCACTGCCCGTTCTGGACGTTGCCGAAGGCGTAGTTGATGTGGGTGAGCTTGGCGGCCGAGCCGCTCGTGTCGATGTTCTTGACGTGGTAACCGCGCTGGTAGATTCCCCACTCGGCGAAGTACCCGATGACCTTCGAGCCGCCCGGGCCGGGGTTCGAGCCGCCGTCGTCGGTGGTGACCGACACCGCCGCCGACGCCGGGGACGTGTTGCCCGCCGCGTCGCGCGCCTTCACCGTGAACGTGTAGGCGGTCTTGGCGGACAGGCCCGAGACGGTGGCGGTCGTCCCGGTCACCGTGTCGGCCTTCGTCCCGCCGTTGTAGACGTCGTAGCCGGTGACGCCGACGTTGTCGCTCGACGCGTCCCACGCCAGGGTGACGCTCGTGGCGGTCTTCCCGGTCGAGCGCAGGTTGCCGGGCGCGGTCGGGGCCGCGGTGTCGTCCGTGGGCGTGCCGCTGCCGTCGCAGGCGGCGCCGTTGACCTTGCAGCCGGTGAACCAGCCGGGTCCGGTGCCGCCGAACCCGAAGCTGACCGTGGCGCCCGCCGCGAGCGCACCGTTCCAGCCCGCGTTGGTGAACGTGTAGTGGTTGCCGGACACGGTCTTGGTCGCGTCCCACACCGAGCCGACGGACGTGCCGGAGGGCAGGTCGCCCTCGACCTTCCATCCGCTGATCCCGGCGCTCGTCCCGTTCGTGATCGTGCACTTGCCCTCGAAGCCCGTGCCCCAGTCGGAGGTCTTGGAGCAGGACGCGGTGACCGCCCCCGCCGACGACGCCGGCGGCGCCGAGAGCAGGGTCGAGGCCACCGCGAGGGTCGCCGCGCCGGCGAGCGCGATCGCCCGCCGTCCGCCCGGTCTGGACATGGCTCTCCGTTCAGTCCGCCCCCGAACCAACAGATACCGGATCTCTTAGGAAAGTTTCCTAAGAAATTGCGCTGATGGTAACCGGGGCGAAGAGGCCGTTCAAGGCCCTCGGAAACACCCGGAACGGCCCTCCCGGGTGGTCTAAGTGACTGCCTGGGGACGTACGGTCGCGGTCCGCGGAAAGAATTCAGCCCGTTCCGAACCAGCCGGGGACGTCCAGCCGCCACAGGTCCGCCGGGGTGACCGCGCGGAGATCGTTCTCCAGCGCCCGCAGCCGGTCCGCGCCGAGCCGCTCCGCCCAGCCGTCCCGGATCCGCTCGAAGATCTCCGCGGACCGGACGAGCGAGTCCGTCCCGCGCGCCGTCAGCCGGACGATCTTCCGCCGCGCGTCGGCGGGATCGGCCGCCCGCTCGACGTAGCCGGCCCGCTCCAGCGACTCGACCATCTTGCCCGCGGCCTGCTTGGACACGCCGAGCCGCCGGGCCAGCTCCACGGCCGTGGTGCCCTGCGGCCCGATGGCCTGGAAGACGAAGCCGTGCATGGGCCGCAGGTCCGGGTGGCCCTGCTCGGCCAGCCCGGCGTGCAGCTCGTCGATGATCACGCGGAACGCCAGCAGCAGCCGCAGCGGCAGCTCGAAGCCCGGCGGATCGCCGGGGTCACTTGACATGAAAGACAACCTCGTTGACTATATCGACAACCATGTTGCCTAATCTAGGGGATCGGAACCCATGACGCTCGTCCGCGACACCGACAGCCGCCGAACCGAGACGCCCAACGGCGTCATGACCACGCTCGCCACCCCCACCCAGGGCGGCACGGACGGCGTCGCCGTCTGGCGGGTCGACTGGACCCCGGGCAGGACCGGCCCCCGGCACGCCTTCGACACCGAGCAGGTGTGGACGCTCCTGGAGGGCTCCGCGACCATCGACCTGGACGGCCGCACGCTGGAGGCCGGCCCCGGCGACACCGTCGTCCTGCCCGCCGACGCCCCACGCCAGATGACCAGCGCCGGGGGCTTCACCGCCGTGGTCGCGGCCCACGCCGGCTGCCTCGCCTACGACCCCGACGCCGTGGTCGACCCGGACAAGTGCGACCTCGCCCCCCAGGGCACCGAACGAATCACCCCGCCCTGGGCCCGCTAGCCCCCGAGGTACTTCAAAACCGCGAGGACGCGGCGGTTGTCGTCTTCGGACTGGGGGAGGCCGAGCTTGCCGAAGATGTTGTTGGTGTGCTTGCTGATCGCCTTCTCGGTGACGAAGAGGGCCGCGGCGATCGCGGCGTTCGAGCGGCCCTCGGCCATCAGCCCGAGCACCTCGCGCTCGCGGGGGGTCAGCGCCTGGAGCGGCTCCTCGCGGGCGTGCCGGGTGAGGAGCTGGGACACCACGTCCGGGTCGAGGGCCGTGCCGCCGCCCGCGACCCGGCGCACCGCGTCCACGAACTGCGCCACGTCCGACACCCGGTCCTTCAGCAGGTAGCCGATGCCGCCGGAGCTGTCGGAGAGCAGCTCGCGCGCGTAGAGCTGCTCGACGTGCTGCGACAGCACGAGGATCGGCAGGCCGGGGACCTTCTCGCGGGCCTGGAGCGCGGCCCGCAGGCCCTCGTCGGTGAACGTCGGCGGGAGCCGCACGTCCACCACGGCGACGTCGGGGCGGTGCGTGGTGAGCGCCCGCAGCAGCGACGGGCCGTTGTCCACCGCTTCGACGACCTCGAAGCCGAACGCGCCGAGCAGGCGGATCAGGCCGTCCCGGAGGAGGGCAAGGTCTTCGGCGATGACAACGCGCACGGCAGCTCCATGGTCACGACGGTCGGTCCGCCCGGGGGGCTCGTCACGGCCATCGTCCCATCGAACGCCCCCAGCCTGCGCTCGATCCCGAGCATGCCGCTGCCCTTGGCCGGATCGGCGCCGCCCGTCCCGTCGTCACCGATGATCATCAGCAGCCGGTCGCCGGTGTGCTCGATCTGGACCCAGGCGCGCTGCGCGCCGGAGTGCTTGACGACGTTCGCGAGGATCTCCGCCACGGCGAAGTACGCGGCGGACTCCACCGGCGCGTCGGCCCGCCCGGGGACGTCGATCCGGACGTCGACCGGCAGCGGCAGGGACAGCGCCAGGGCGCGCACGGCGCCGTCCAGGCCCCGCTCGGCGAGGACGGGCGGGTGGATGCCGCGGACCAGGTCGCGCAGCTCGGTCAGCGCCGTCCCGCTGGCGCTGCGGGCTTCGGCGAGGAGCTGCCGCGCCGTCTCCGGGTCGTGCTTCATCATCTCCTCGGCCAGCCCGATGTTCATGCTCAGCGCGACCAGCCGCGCCTGCGCGCCGTCGTGCAGGTCGCGCTCGATCCGGCGCAGCTCGGCGGCCGACGCGTCCACCGTGTCCGAGCGGGTCTCGGTGAGCCGCACCACCCGGGCGGCCAGCGCGTTGCGCGTCGGCGCCAGCAGCGACTGGCCGAACAGCGCGTGCGCCTTCACCACCGCGGAGCCGAGCGGAACGGACGCCACCGTGAGCGCCGCGCCGAGCACGACCGTGCCCACGATCCCGACCACGCCGTAGTCGCCCAGCGGCCAGAACGGGCCCCAGCCGTAGGCGGTGACCTGCGCCACCCACGGCGCCACGAACACGCCCTCCAGCCCGTACACGGTGAGGCTGCACGCCAGGATCCCGAGGAACGCCCCGACCGGGATGTTCAGGAACGTCCACAGCAGGTCCCGCCACGTCGCCGGATCGGTGAGCAGCCAGCGGAGCCGGGCGAACGGGCCGCCCTCGGCCGGTTCCGGCCGGTACGGGACAGGGATCGGCACGCCCGACCACTCCGCGGCCCACTCGCGCTGCTGGTTCGCCACGCCGCGGATCGCGAGGAGCACCGCCGGGGCGAGCACCACGCCCACCCCGAGCGGGATGAACACGATCGCCAGCACGGCCAGGATGAACAGCGGCAGGTTCGCCGCGAACGCCAGGACCGTCTGGATCAGTCCCCGGACGACGGTCACGAAGGCGCGTCGCGCCTGCGCCCCGAAACGATCGGCGAAGCGCTCGCTCACGATGTCCTCCACAGCTCTGAACCGCCCGGCACTGCCTGGGAGCGCGCGTCCGGATCGAACCGCCCGGCGCTGCGCCCGCGTTCTCCATTCTGGGACGTCCGGCCCGAGCCCACGGTAGGCCTAGGCCCCCCTATTTCCAGGACGATGGTGGAGCTGGCCCCACCCCCCGGACCCGGCGTCCCCGGGAGTGACAAGACAAGCGGCCCGGTTACCTGGACAATGCTCAGGCGATATCCAGGGGAGAAAGCGAATCCACGTTGTGACAGCGACCATCAGCCAGACCGCGACCGACCAGCACGACGGCACGCCGCCGATCACCCGGCGCATCGCCGAGGAGATCGGCGTCCGCGAGGGACAGGTGCGCGTCGCGGTCGACCTGCTCGACGGCGGGGCGACCGTCCCGTTCATCGCCCGCTACCGCAAGGAGGCGACCGGCGCCCTCGACGACGCGCAGCTGCGCGCGCTGGAGGAGCGGCTCCGCTACCTGCGCGAGCTGGACGAGCGCCGCGCCGCGATCCTGGAGTCGATCGAGTCGCAGGGCAAGCTCACCGGCGAGCTGCGCGCCCGGATCGTCGCGGCCGACTCCAAGGCGCGGCTGGAGGACATCTACCTCCCGTACAAGCCCAAGCGGCGCACCAAGGCGCAGATCGCCCGCGAGGCCGGTCTCGAACCGCTCGCCGACCTGCTGCTGGACGACCCGTCCCACGACCCGCGGGCCGCCGCCGCGGGCTACGTGGACGCGGAGAAGGGCGTCGCCGACGCGGCCGCGGCCCTCGACGGAGCGCGGGCCATCCTGGTCGAGCGCTTCGCCGAGGACGCCGACCTGATCGGCTCCCTCCGCGAGCGGATGTGGACCCAGGGGCGGATGGTGTCGCGGGTCCGCGAGGGCAAGGAGGAGACGGGCGCGAAGTTCTCCGACTACTTCGCGTTCTCCGAGCCGTTCACGCGCCTGCCCTCGCACCGGATCCTCGCGCTGTTCCGCGGCGAGAAGGAAGAGGTCCTCGACCTCGACCTGGAGCCGGAGGAGGCGGGCGACGACCCGGCCGCGCGGAGCCCATACGAGGCCGAGATCGCGCGCCGGTTCCAGATCGCCGACCAGGGCCGCCCGGCCGACGGGTGGTTGGCCGACGCGGTGCGCTGGGCCTGGCGCACCCGCATCCTCGTCCACCTCGGCATCGACCTGCGGACCCGGCTCCGCCAGGAGGCCGAGGACGAGGCCGTCCGCGTGTTCGCGGCGAACCTGCGCGACCTGCTGCTCGCCGCGCCGGCGGGCACCCGCACGACGATGGGCCTCGACCCGGGGCTGCGCACCGGCGTCAAGGTCGCCGTCGTGGACGCCACCGGCAAGGTCGTCGCCACCGACACGATCTACCCGCACGAGCCCCGCCGGAAGTGGGACGAGTCGATCGAGACGCTCGCGCGGCTGGCTCGCGAGCACAAGGTGGACCTCGTCTCGATCGGCAACGGCACGGCGTCCCGCGAGACCGACAAGCTCGCCGCCGACCTGATCGCCCGGCACCCCGACCTCGGCCTCACCAAGATCATGGTGTCGGAGGCCGGCGCGTCGGTGTACTCCGCGTCCGAGTACGCGGGCCGCGAGCTGCCCGGCATGGACGTGTCGCTGCGCGGCGCCGTCTCCATCGCCCGCCGCCTCCAGGACCCGCTGGCCGAGCTCGTCAAGATCGACCCGAAGTCCATCGGCGTCGGCCAGTACCAGCACGACGTCTCCGAGGTTAAGCTGTCGCGCTCGCTCGACGCCGTCGTCGAGGACTGCGTCAACGCGGTCGGCGTGGACGTCAACACCGCGTCCGCGCCGCTGCTGACCCGCGTCTCGGGCATCGGCGAGGGCCTCGCGGAGAACATCGTCGCGCACCGCGACGCCAACGGCCCGTTCCGCAGCCGCGCGGGCCTGAAGGAGGTGCCGCGGCTCGGCCCGAAGGCGTTCGAGCAGTGCGCGGGCTTCCTGCGCATCCCCGGCGGCGACGACCCGCTGGACGCCTCCAGCGTCCACCCGGAGTCCTACCCGGTGGTGCACCGCATCCTGAAGGCCGCGGGCAACGACATCAAGGGGCTGATCGGCAACACCGCGGTGCTGCGCTCGCTGAAGCCGTCCGACTTCGTGGACGACGTCTTCGGCCTGCCGACCGTGACCGACATCCTCACCGAGCTGGAGAAGCCGGGCCGCGACCCGCGCCCGGCGTTCAAGACGGCCACCTTCAAGGAGGGCGTCGACAAGCTCTCCGACCTCGAACCGGGGATGCTGCTGGAGGGCGTCGTCACGAACGTGGCCGCGTTCGGCGCGTTCGTCGACGTCGGCGTCCACCAGGACGGCCTCGTCCACATCTCCGCGATGTCCGACAAGTTCGTCTCCGACCCGCGCGAGGTCGTCAAGCCGGGCGACATCGTCCGCGTGAAGGTGCTCGACGTCGACCTCCAGCGCAAGCGGATCTCGCTCACGCTGCGGCTGGACGACGAGCCCGGCCGCGACCAGCAGGGCGGCGGCCGGGGCGGCGAGTCCCGCGGCCAGCGCCGTCCCGCCCGCTCCGCCCAACCGGGCGGACGCGACGGCCAGGGCGGCGGCCAGGGCGGCGGACGCGGTGCCCAGGGCGGTAACCGCGGAGCCCAAGGCGGCGGACGGAACGCCCAGGGCGGCGAGGCTACGGCTCACATGGTCACGCCGCCGCGCTACCGTAGGATCAAG
>NZ_CAACUY010000023.1 GCF_900659615.1 Actinomadura fibrosa
GGGTCCGGCGGGGCCGGGCGGGCCTCCGCGAAGGCGGCCGAGCTGCCGGTCCGCGCGGGCGAGGGCCACTGGACCGCCGCCGAGCTCGCCGAGGTCCGGGCCGGGCTCCAGGAGCAGGTCGCCGCCCTGCGCGCCGAGATCGCGGCGACCGCCAGCCAGATCGCCCAGGGCGACAGCAGCGAGGGCGCCGGCGACGACCAGGCGGACGCGGGCGCGAAGACCTACGAGCGCGAGCACGAGCTCGCCCTGTCCTACAATGCGCAGGACCTGCTCGCCCAGACCGAGCGGGCCGTCCAGCGGATGGACGCCGGCACGTACGGGATCTGCGAGTCGTGCGCGAAGCCGATCGGCAAGGCGCGCCTCCAGGTCTTCCCGCGTGCGACCCTGTGTGTGACATGCAAACAACGCGAGGAACGTCGCTGAGCGACTCAACGAACCCAGAGGGCGGGGCCGGGGAATCCACGGGATCTCCTCGGCCGCGCCGCGTCGGCGTGCTGGTCGCCGTGGCCCTGGCCGCGCTCGCCGCCGACATCCTGTCCAAGACGATCGTCGTGGCGGCGCTTCAGGACGAGGAGCCGATCCGGCTGCTGGGCGGCCTGCTGACGCTGCGCGAGACCCGCAACAGCGGCGCCGCGTTCTCGATCGGCACCGGCTACACGATCGTGTTCACCGTGATCGCGTGCGGGGTCGTGGTCGCGATCCTGCGCACCGCCCGCAACCTGCGCAGCCTGCCCTGGGCGGTCTGCCTCGGACTGCTGCTCGGCGGCGCGATCGGCAACCTCATCGACCGGCTGTTCCGGGCCCCGGCCCCCCTCAAGGGCCACGTCGTGGACTGGATCCAGCTGCCGCACTACCCGGTCTTCAACCTCGCCGACTCCGCGATCGTGTGCGGCGGCGTCATCGCCGTCGTGCTGGCCGCGCGCGGCCTCCAGATCGACGGGACGCGCATCTCCGGCAAGGACGGCGAGGACCCCTCCGGCGACGCCGCCGAGAAGGCGCCCGCCGAACCCGAGCCGGAGCCCGCGCCCGCGAAGCCCGCGCCCGCGGCGGCGAAGGCCGCGGAACCGGCCCCGGAGCCTGAGAAGGCCGCCGAGCCGGACTCCGGTGAGGTCGCCTCCCCGGGGGAGAAGGCCTGATGGCGGACGTGCGCGGCCTTCCGGTGCCCGACGGCCTGGAAGGCGAGCGGATCGACGCCGCGCTGGCCCGGCTGTTCGGGCTGTCGCGGGGCAGCGCCGCCGACATCATCGCCGCCGGGGACGTCTCGCTGGACGGCCAGGCCGTGGCGACCAAGTCCGAGCGGCTGCACGCCGGGGCCTGGCTGGAGGTGGCGCTGCCGCCGCCCGCGGCGGCCCCGGCGCCCGTCGCCGAGCCCGTCCCGGGCATGGGCGTCCTGTACGAGGACGACGACATCGTCGTGGTGAACAAGCCGATCGGTGTCGCCGCGCATCCGACCACCGGCTGGACGGGCCCGACCGTCCTCGGCGGGCTGCTTGGGGCCGGGCACACGATCGCCACGAGCGGCGCGTCCGAGCGGCAGGGCATCGTGCACCGGCTCGACGCCAACACGACCGGCGCGATGGTCGTGGCGAAGAGCGAGGTCGCCTACTCCCGGCTGAAGCGGGCGTTCAAGGAGCGCCGCATCGACAAGCGGTACCGGGCGCTCGTCCAGGGCCATCCCGACCCGTTCCGCGGGACGGTGGACGCGCCGATCGACCGGCACCCGTCCGGGGACGGCCGCTTCGCGGTGGTGGCGGGCGGCAAGCCGTCGGTGACGCACTACGACACCGTCGAGGCGTTCCGGGCGGCGACGCTGCTCGACATCGACCTGGAGACGGGCCGCACCCACCAGATCCGGGTGCACATGTCCGCCATCCGGCACCCCTGCGTGGGCGACATGGCCTACGGCGCCGACCCGACCCTCGCGGCCCGGCTCGGTCTCACGCGGCAGTGGCTGCACGCCGCCCGCCTGGGGTTCGAGCACCCGACCCGGGGCGACTGGGTCGAGTTCGAGAGCCCTTACCCGGACGACCTGGCCCGCGCCCTGGAGATCGTGGCCGAGGAGTCCTGACCGAGGCCGGGCCGTGGCCGGGCCGTGGCGGGGCTGCGCCGGGCCGCGCCGGGGCCGTGGTGGGTTGCGGCGGCGTCGCGGCCGGCTCAGGCGTCGGATGCGGCGGCGGCGTCGAGGCCCGCCTCGATGACGGCGTTCATGATGCGGGCCAGCCGGTCGGGGCCGAGGGAGGGCGCGCGGGCGGCCATGGCCGCGACGATCTCGCGCTCGCGCTCGGGGTTGCGGCCGGCGAAGCCGCCCACCGGCTTCAGGCGCTGGACGGCGGCGGCGACCGCGGCGCGGTGCTCCAGCAGGACGGCGAGGGCGGCGTCGAGGCCGTCGATCGCGGCGCGGGCGTCGCGCAGCGTCGTGAGGTCCGCCGCGGACGGCAGCGGGACGCGGAGTTCGCCGGGCCCGTGGGGCTCCGGGCAGGCGGGGCAGGCGGCGGTGCCGTCCGTCCCAGACGCGGCGGGGTCGATGACCTGGTCGTGCATGCGCGGGGTCTCCCTCTGTCGCGGCGGCCGTGCGCAGGGGAGTCGAGGCCCGGGGCCGCCTGGTCGATGTGACGGGGTCGTCCATGACGAAAGGCAGAGCCCTCGGGGGCTCTGCCTCGGTGCCGGCTCCGGGGTCGTCGCTCAGGTCGTGGCGCCGACCGGCTCGCCCGGAGCCGGCCGCGTAAACCTGGGATGGCGACGTTCCATGCCCGCGATGGTAGGCGCGGGAGGCGGGGCGGCGTCAAACCCGCGGACGGAACGTCCCACATGCCGAGACGCCGAGGAATGTCGGCGGAGGCCGGAGGAGGTCGCGGGGAAGCGGCGGCCGTGCACCCTCTGTAGTGGGACGAATGGGACACACGAGGCATCCGGAGTGTCGGGAAGCGCCGCCCCGGATCAGCGGTTAGGCTCTCAGAACCGCGTCATCCCGGCGGCCGTCCGGGATGGCGATCTTCCCCCGGGGACCGAAATGCCGACGACCGCGTGCCGACCGCACGCGGGCGGTCGCATGTCGACGATCAGGAGGCGCATCAGGCATGGCGGACTCGTTCGTTCATCTGCATGTTCATACCGAATACTCCATGCTCGACGGAGCGGCGCGGTTGAAGCAGATGTTCGAGGAGGTCGGCCGGCAGAAGATGCCCGCGATCGCCATGACCGACCACGGCAACATGCACGGCGCCTACGACTTCCACAAGCAGGCGACGGCGGCCGGGGTCACGCCGATCATCGGCATCGAGGCGTACATGGCGCCGGAGTCGCGGTTCCACAAGAAGAAGGTCCAGTGGGGCGAGCCGAGCCAGAAGCGCGACGACGTCTCCGGCGGCGGCCTGATCAACCACATGACGCTGTGGGCGCGGAACAAGGCGGGCCTGCACAACCTGTTCAAGCTGTCGAGCCGCGCGTACACCGAGGGGTTCGTCTTCAAGTACGCCCGCATGGACGAGGAGCTCCTCGCCGAGCACGCCGACGGCCTGATGGGCACGACCGGCTGCCCGTCCGGCAAGATCCAGACGCGGCTGCGGCTCGGCCAGTTCGACGAGGCGCTGAAGGCGGCCGCGACGTTCCAGGACATCCTGGGCAAGGACAACTACTTCCTGGAGCTGATGGACCACGGGCTCGACATCGAGCGCCGGGTGCGGCAGGGGCTGCTCGACATCGGCAAGAAGCTGAACATCCCGCCGGTGGTGACCAACGACTCGCACTACACGCACGAGTCGGAGGCGACGGCGCACGACGCGCTCCTGTGCGTCCAGGTGGGCAAGCAGCTCGCCGACCCGGACCGGTTCCGGTTCGACGGCAGCGGCTACTACATCAAGACCGCCGACGAGATGCGCGGGATCGACGGCTCGGACGCGTGGCTGGAGGGCTGCAAGAACACGCTGCTGATCGCCGAGAAGGTCGATCCGGCGGGGATGTTCGAGTACCGGGACCTCAGCCCGCGGTTCCCCGTCCCCGAGGGGGAGACGGAGGAGAGCTGGTTCCGCAAGGAGGTCTGGAAGGGCCTGGAGCGGCGCTTCCCGCAGGGCCTGCCCGAGGGGTACAAGGAGCAGGCCGAGTACGAGATGGGCGTCATCCTCGGCAAGGGGTACCCGTCGTACTTCCTCGTCGTCGCGGACTTCATCATGTGGGCGAAGGAGAACGGCATCCTCGTGGGGCCGGGCCGCGGCAGCGCGGCGGGGTCGCTGATCGCCTACGCGATGGGCATCACCGACCTGGACCCGATCCCGCACGGGCTGATCTTCGAGCGGTTCCTGAACCCCGAGCGCGCGTCGATGCCCGACATCGACATCGACTTCCCTGAAGACCGGCGGGCCGAGGTCATCCGGTACACGACCGAGAAGTGGGGCGCCGACAAGGTCTCGTTCATCGCGACGTTCGGCACCATCAAGGCGAAGGCCGCCATCAAGGACGCGGGCCGCGTCCTCGGCTTCCCGTACGCGCTCGGCGACCGGATCTCCAAGGCGTTCCCGCCCGCGGTCATGGGCAAGGACATCCCGCTCTCGGGCATCTTCGACGAGAAGCACCCGCGCTACGGCGAGGCGGGGGAGCTGCGGAAGCTGTACGAGGAGGAGACCGACGTCAAGCAGATCATGGATCTGGCGCAGGGCCTGGAGGGGCTGATCCGCCAGACCGGTGTGCACGCGGCCGGGATCATCATGTCCGGCGAGACGATCACCGACCATGTGCCGATCATGCGCCGGGACGCCGACGGCGCGATCATCACGCAGTTCGACTATCCGACCTGCGAGACGCTCGGCCTGCTGAAGATGGACTTCCTGGGCCTGCGCAACCTGACGATCATCGACGACGCGCTCAAGGGCATCAAGAAGAACAAGGGCGTGGACGTCGACCTCCTGGCGCTGCCGCTGGACGACAAGCCGACCTACGACCTCCTCGCCCGCGGCGACACGCTCGGGGTGTTCCAGTTCGACGGCGGCCCGATGCGGTCGCTGCTGCGGCTGATGAAGCCCGACAACTTCGAGGACATCTCCGCCGTCGGCGCCCTGTACCGGCCGGGCCCGATGGGCGCGAACTCGCACACGAACTACGCGCTCCGCAAGAACGGCCAGCAGGAGATCACCCCGATCCACCCGGAGCTGGAGGAGCCGCTCAAGGAGATCCTCGACACGACCTACGGCCTGATCGTCTACCAGGAGCAGGTCATGGCGATCGCGCAGAAGGTGGCGGGCTACACGCTCGGCAAGGCGGACCTGCTCCGCCGCGTCATGGGCAAGAAGAAGAAGGCGGAGCTGGACGCGCAGTTCGTCGGCTTCGAGCAGGGCATGATCGACAACGGCTTCTCGAAGGACGCCGTGAAGACCCTGTGGGACATCCTCGTCCCGTTCTCCGACTACGCGTTCAACAAGGCGCACAGCGCCGCGTACGGGCTGGTCTCCTACTGGACGGCCTACCTGAAGGCGAACTACCCGGCGGAGTACATGGCGGGCCTGCTCACGTCCGTCGGCGACGACAAGGACAAGAGCGCCCTCTACCTGTCCGAGTGCCGCCGCATGGGGCTGAAGGTCCTGCCGCCGGACGTGAACACGTCCGAGGCCGACTTCACCCCGCTGGGCGACACCGAGATCCGCTTCGGCCTGTCCGCGGTCCGCAACGTGGGCACGAACGTGGTGGACGGCATCGTCGCGGCCCGCCGCGAGAAGGGCGCCTACACCGACTTCAACGACTTCCTGAACAAGGTCCCGCCGATCGTCTGCAACAAGCGGGTCGTGGAGTCGCTGATCAAGGCGGGGGCGTTCGACGAGCTCGGCCACCAGCGCAAGGCCCTGCTGATGGTGCACGAGCAGGCGATCGACTCGGTGATCGACATCAAGCGCAAGGAGGCCATCGGGCAGGACTCCCTGTTCGGCGCGCTGGAGGACGACGGCGGCGAGGACGCGTTCGCCGTCGCGATCCCCGAGGGCGAGGAGTGGGACAAGACGACCCTCCTCGCGTTCGAGCGGGAGATGCTCGGCCTGTACGTGTCCGACCATCCGCTGCTCGGCGTCGAGCACATCCTGGAGCGGGAGGCCGACTGCACCATCGCCGTCCTCAACGAGGGGGAGCGCCCGGACGGCCAGGTCGTGGTCGTCGCGGGGCTGCTGTCGGGCCTCCAGCGCAAGGTGACCAAGCAGGGCAACTCGTGGGCCATGTTCAGCCTGGAGGACCTCGGCGGCTCGATCGAGGTGATGTGCTTCCCGTCGTCCTACCAGCTGTGCTCGACGCTGCTGGCCGAGGACGCGATCCTCGTGGTCAAGGGCCGGCTGGACCGCCGCGAGGACGTCGCGAAGATCATCGCGATGGAGGTCACGCAGCCGGACCTGACGGTCACGGACGCGACGGGCCCGCTCTCGGTCACGCTCCCGATCGGCCGGTGCACGCCGCCGACCGTGTCGCGGCTGAAGGAGGTCCTGGTGACCCACCCGGGCACCGCGGAGGTGCACCTGCACCTGCTGAACGGCCCGCGCACCACCGTCGTCCGGCTGGACGACAAGCTCCGCGTGGCGCCGTCCCCGGCCCTGATGGGCGACCTGAAGCAGCTGCTCGGCCCGTCCTGCCTCGGCTGACGTGCCGCTCCGCCCGTCCCGCTGCTGCGTGGACCCCAGGACGACCCCGCTGATCGTCCTGGGGCGCGACGCCGCGGGCCACTACCTGGTCGGCGCGTGCGCGTCCTGCGGCGGCGGGGTGATCGAGAAGTACTCGTTCGACGACTGGGACACCGGCGCCCCGGAGACGTACGACATGTACTGGTGGTGGCGGATGGACGCGGCGGACACGGCGGCCTTCCGCGAGATGCTGCGACCCTGCCCCGCGCCGCTGGACCCGGACTGCGCCTGCCCGATCCACGAGAGCCTCCGCGCCGAGACACCACGCCCCCTGCCACCGGCGACGAACTCATCGGCGGCCCCAGCCGAAGTACCCCGCACCCGCTGGAAACTGACCGACGGCATACCGCACTGGACGGAACCCGCCTAGAACCCGTCTAGGCGAGTGCGGTGGGCCGGGATTGAGTCAACACCGACTCCCACTCAACGAAGCGGCCCAGGCCGTCGAAGTGGGCGCGGGCGGTGCCGCCGCCGGGCGGCCACAGCTCGGTGAGGACGTCGGACTGCCGGTAGGGGACGCGGTGGTGCGAGAGGAGGCCCGCGAGGGTGAGCCGGGGCTCGTGCGGGAAGAGGCTCACCGCGTTGGTCAGCAGCCGCGGGACGGGGATCGGGTCCCAGGCGGCGGGCGGGGCCTGGGGGTCGTCCACGTGCAGGTAGGCGGAGCCGCCGTCGTAGCCGGCGCCGATGTAGCCGGCGCCGCCGAGGACGCCGCCCGCCGCCATGGCGATCAGCTCGCCGCCGTGCCCGGCGGGGCCGTCGTACCAGGACAGGTCGACCTCGGGGGTGGTGAACTCGGTGACGCCGAGCCGCTCGCCGAGGGAGCGGATGACGAGGGTCGGGACGACGGCGGGATGCGCGTCGCCGAACTGGGGGTTGGCCCAGCCCCACAGCCAGGTGCGCTCGCGCGCGGCGTAGCTGCCGAGCAGCGACACCCGGACCGTGACCCCGCCGCTGGCGTAGGTGCGCGCGGTCAGGTCGGCGCTCCAGTCCTCGCGCGGGAGGAACTCGGCGAGCGTCTCCTGCTGCTGCAGGACGACGGCCGCCAGGGCGGCGCCGAGGCGTTCGAACGCGGGGCTGAATCCGGACATGTCGGGCACATTATCCCAGTGATCGGGGCGGCTGTGGGCGGGAATCGGGCACCGTGCGGTGGTCGATTCGGCTGACCTGGGCAGGCTAGGCTTTCGCTGGCGGCAACACCCCATCAGGACATCCATCGAGTCTCTTCCCCTAGGAGCGTACGAGGTGCGGCGACCGACCGGGAGGCACTTCGCGACCTGGCTGGTCACCACCGCCATCGTGGCGCTCCTCGGCCCCCTCGCCGGGCTGCTCTGGGCGAAAACCGTCCCCGGGGTGAGGTACGTGATCGTGCAGGGTGAGCCCCTGCTGGCCGACCCCGAGGGGCAGGGCCCCATCGGGATCGACGCGCGGTTCGCCCTGATCGCGCTGATCGCCGGGATCCTCTGCGGCGCCGTCGCCTACCTGGCGGGCGGGCGCGGGAACGACGTCGCGCTGCTGCTCGGGCTGGCCGCGGGCGGTGCCGCCGCGGCCGTCCTCGCCTGGAAGACCGGCCACCTGATCGGCCTCGACCGGTTCCACGACGCGGCGCGGCACGGCAGGGACGGCACGGCCGTGACCGGCGTCGCCGACCTGCGGGCCAAGGGCGTGCTCGTGTTCTGGGCGCTGCCCGCGGTCGCCGTGTACGGGCTGCTGGAGCTCGTGTTCCGGCGGCTACCCGCGGGCGATGGCCGCGACGAGGGCGCCGGTGAGGCGGACGAGGTCGGCGGGGGCGAGCTCGATCTGGAGTCCGCGCCGTCCGGCGGAGACGTAGAGGGTCGCGAGCGCTGACGCGGACGCGTCCACCACGGTCGGCAGCCGCCTGCGCTGCCCGAGCGGGCTGATCCCGCCGACGACGTACCCGGTGGCGCGCTCGGCGACGTCCGGGTCGGCCATCCGCGCCTTCTTCCCGCCGGCCGCCGCGGCGAGCGCCTTCAGGTCGAGGCTGGCCGACACGGGGACGACGCCGACGGTGAGCCGCCCGTCCACCTCGGCCAGCAGCGTCTTGAAGATCCGGTCGTGCGGGATCCCGAGCGCGTCGGCGGCGGCCGCGCCGTAGGACTCGGCGTCCGGATCGGGCTCGTAGGGGTGCAGGGTGAAGTCGATCCCGGCCTTGGCCGCGGCGACGGTGGCCGGCGTGCCCTTGCCTCCCTTGGGCCTCGCGGTGCTCATGGCCCCAGTCTCCCGCACCGGCGGAGCGGTTCCCTCCCGGCCGGCAGCGTCAGTTGGGCGTGAACGCGCCGTCCAGGAACTGCCCCGCCGGGATCATGGGGAGCGCGTCCAGGATGCGGTTCTCGCGGGCGAGCAGCTCGGCCTCCGCCCGCAGCCGCAGCGTCGCGTCCTCGTGCTCCAGCAAGCGCTGCTTCTCGTGCGGGTCCAGGACGACGGAGGCGGCGATCAGGTAGGACAGCCGCACCGGGTCGTCCGGCAGGTCGATCTCCTCGGCCGGGCTCGCGCCGGTCGCGGCGAGCCGCTCCCGGTACACCCGGAACATCCGCCGGACGCGCCGGGCCGACGCCTCCGCCCCGGCGCCCGGCTCGTCGGGCAGGAACTCGACCTCGCCCTGGAGGTAGGGGCGCGACCGGTCGACCCGCTTGAGCCGGAACCGGCGGGCGCCGACGGTGACGATGTCGTACCGGCCGTCCTCGTGCGGGGTGACGTCGTGCAGCTCGGCGACGCAGCCGACCGCGGCGAGGCGGCGCGCCGCGTCCGCGCCGACCTCGTGCCCGAGCTCGATGCCGACGACGCCGAACCGGCGCGGCTCGGGCCGCTCCAGCAGGTCGCCGATCATCAGCCGGTAGCGCTCCTCGAACAGGTGCAGCGGCAGCACCAGGCCCGGGTACAGGACGGTGCCCAGCGGGAACAGGGCGATCCGCTCGGTCACTGGTCCTCCCGGCGGTCCGGGCGCCTCCGGGACGGCGCCCCCGGCGCCAGGGTACGTCCCGGAATGATGATCTTGTAGGAGTGAGATTCTCACAGTTTGAAGCGCGCGGGCCACTTTCCCGGGATTGGCCCTCCTGCCTGCGGCGGGACGCTCGGTACGGTCGCGGCATGAGGATGCTCGTCGTCGACGCCTTCACCGGCCGGCCGTTCGCCGGCAACCCCGCGGGCGTCTGCCTGCTCCAGGACGCCGCCGACCCGGGCTGGATGCAGCGGGTCGCCGCGGAGATGAAGCACTCGGAGACGGCGTTCGTCCGTCCGCTGGGCGCCTCCTCGGCGGGAGGCGGGCCGGAGTTCGAGCTGCGCTGGTTCACGCCGCTGGTCGAGGTCGCGCTGTGCGGGCACGCGACGCTCGCCTCCGCGCACGCCCTCTACGACACCGGGACGGTCGCGCCGGGCGACCCGATCCGCTTCCAGACGCTGAAGAGCGGTGTGCTCACCGTCACACGGGAGGCGGACGGCTCGCTGTCCATGGACTTCCCGTCCGTCCCGCCGATGCCGGAGGAGGTGCCCGAGGGGCTCGCCGAGGCGCTCGGCACGGCGGTCGTGCGGACCGGCCGCAACGCCCAGAACGACGTGCTCGCGGAGGTGGCGGACGAGACGGCCGTCCGCGACCTCGCCCCGGACATCGCCGCGCTCGGCCGCATCGACGCCCGCGGCGTGATCGTCACCGCCCCGGCCGGTTCCGGGCGCGACCACGACTTCGTGTCCCGGTTCTTCGGCGCCCGAGTGCTGCTCGGCGACGGCGAGGACCCGGTGACCGGGTCGGCGCACTGCGCGCTCGCCCCGTACTGGGCGGAGCGGCTCGGCCGGGACGATCTCGTCGGCTACCAGGCGTCGGCCCGCGGCGGGTACGTCCGCGTCGCGCTGCGCGGCGACCGGGTGGTCCTGTTCGGCGCGGCCGTCACGGTTCTGGACGGCGTCCTGAAGGTCTGATCCCCGCGGCCCGAGGGCGTCCCGACAGGGCGTCTCGGCACGTGAGACGGTGCGCGAGGGACCGGAGGCACTCCGTAGACTGGACGGGTGATTTCCCGTATCGACCTGCGCGGCTCGCTTCCCGGCGACCTGCGCTCCGTGCTGCCCCGCGCCGAACTCGACGTCGAGGCCGCCCTGGACAAGGTGCGGCCCATCTGCGAGGACGTCCGCCATCGGGGCTCGGAGGCGGTCCGGGAGCACACCAAGGCGTTCGACGGGGTCGAGGTGGAGCGGCTCCGCGTCCCGGTCGAGGCGCTCGGGGCGGCCCTGGAGGCCCTCGACCCGGCCGTCCGCGACGCCCTGGAGGAGAGCATCCGCCGCGCCCGCGCGGTGCACCGCGCCCAGCGCCGCACGGACGTCACCACCCAGGTCGTGCCCGGCGGCACCGTCACCGAGCGGTGGATCCCGGTCGGGCGGGTCGGGCTGTACGTGCCGGGCGGCCGGGCCGTGTACCCGTCGAGCGTGGTCATGAACGTCGTCCCGGCGCAGGAGGCGGGCGTCGAGTCGCTCGCCGTCACGTCGCCGCCGCAGAAGGAGCACGGCGGCCTGCCGCATCCGGCGATCCTCGCCGCGTGCGCCCTCCTCGGCGTGGACGAGGTCTACGCGGCGGGCGGCGCGCAGGCGATCGCGATGTTCGCCTACGGCACCGGGGAGTGCCCCCGCGCCGACCTCGTCACCGGCCCCGGGAACGTGTACGTCGCCGCCGCCAAGCGGCTGCTCAAGGGCGTGATCGGCATCGACGCCGAGGCGGGCCCGACGGAGATCGCGATCCTCGCCGACGGCACGGCGAGCGCGGTGGAGGTCGCCGCCGACCTGATCAGCCAGGCCGAACACGACACGCTCGCCGCCGCGGTCCTCGTCACCGACTCCGTCCGGCTCGCCGACGAGGTCGAGGCGGAGCTGAAGGTCCAGGTCGGCCGCACCCGGCACACCGAGCGGATCACCGAGGCGCTCGCCGGGCGGCAGTCCGGCATCGTGCTCGTCGACGGCGTCGAGGACGGCCTGAAGGTCGTGGACGCCTACGCCGCCGAGCACCTGGAGATCCAGACCGCCGACGCCGCCGCGGTCGCCGCCCGCGTCCGCAACGCCGGCGCGGTCTTCGTGGGACGGCACGCGCCGGTGTCGCTCGGCGACTACCTGGCCGGGTCCAACCACGTCCTGCCGACCGGCGGGTGCGCCTGCCACTCGTCCGGGCTGTCGGTGCAGTCGTTCCTGCGCGGCGTCCACGTCGTGGAGTACGACCGCGACGCCCTCGCCGAGGCCACCGCGCGCGTCGTCGCGCTGTCGGAGGCCGAGGACCTGCCCGCGCACGGCGCGGCCCTGAAGGCCCGCTTCGACTGGGAGGTCCCCTCATGACCCCGCCGAAGACGACCCTGGCCGACCTGCCGATCCGCGACGACCTGCGCGGCAAGGAGCCTTACGGGGCGCCGCAGCTCGACGTCCCGTACGCGCTGAACACCAACGAGAACCCCTACCCGCCGTCCGAGGGGCTGGTGAAGGCCCTCGGCGAGGCCGTCGCGGACGTCGCCGGGACGCTCAACCGCTATCCCGACCGCGACGCCGTGGCCCTCCGCGAGGACCTCGCCGCGTTCCTGAACGCCGACACGCCCGGCATCGGCCTGACCGGTCGCCGGGTGTGGGCCGCGAACGGCTCCAACGAGATCATTCAGCAGATCCTCCAGGCGTTCGGCGGCCCCGGCCGCACCGCGCTGGGTTTCGAGCCGTCCTACTCGATGCACCCGATCATCACCCGCGTGTCGGGGACCCGCTGGGTGGACGCGTCCCGCGCCGAGGACTTCGGCCTGGAGCCGGAGCGGGCGGTCGCCGCGGTCGAGGAGCACCGCCCCGACGTGGTGTTCCTCACCTCGCCGAACAACCCGACCGGCACCGCGCTGCCGCTGGAGGCGATCGAGGCGGTCCTCGCCGCGGCGCCCGGCATGGTCGTCGTGGACGAGGCGTACGCCGAGTTCCGGCGCGCGGGCACGCCGTCCGCGCTGACCCTCCTCGACGGGCACCCCCGGCTGATCGTCACGCGGACGATGTCGAAGGCGTTCGCGATGGCCGGCACCCGGCTCGGCTACCTGGCCGCCGACCCCGCCGTGATCGACGCGCTGCTGCTCGTCCGGCTGCCCTACCACCTGTCGGCCGTCACCCAGGCGGTGGCGCGCACCGCCCTCGCGCACGGCGCCGAGCTGCTCGGCGGCGTGGAGGCGCTGCGCCGCGACCGCGACGCGATCGTGGCGTGGCTGCGCGCGGAGGGCCTCGCGGTGGCCGACTCCGACGCCAACTTCGTCCTGTTCGGGACCTTCCCGGACCGGCGGCGCGTGTGGGAGGCCCTGCTGGCGGACGGCGTGCTGATCCGGGAGGTGGGGCCGCCCGAGTGGCTGCGGGTGAGCGTCGGCACCCCCGACGAGATGGCCGCCTTCCGGGCCGCACTGAAGAACGCGATGAAGGAGAGTTCGTGACGCGCAAGGGCAGAGTCGAGCGCGGGACCAAGGAGACCTCGGTCCTCGTCGAGATCGACCTGGACGGCACCGGGCAGGTGGACGTGGCGACCGGCGTGGGGTTCTTCGACCACATGCTGGCGCAGCTCGGCAAGCACGGGTCGTTCGACCTCACCGTCAAGACGGCCGGCGACCTGCACATCGACAGCCACCACACGATCGAGGACACCGCGATCGCGCTCGGCCAGGCGTTCCGGCAGGCCCTTGGCGACAAGGCGGGCATCCGCCGGTTCGCCGACGCGTCGATCCCGCTGGACGAGGCGCTCGCCCAGGTTACCGTGGACGTGTCCGGCCGCCCCTACCTGGTGCACGTCGAGCCGGACGGCATGGCCCCGATGATCGGGCCGGAGTACGACACGACCCTGACCCGGCACATCTTCGAGTCGTTCGTGTCGAACGCGCAGGTGGCGCTGCACGTCCACGTCCCGTACGGGCGCAACGCCCACCACATCGTCGAGGCGCAGTTCAAGGCCCTCGCGCGCGCCCTCCGCGACGCCGTCGCGTTCGACCCGAAGGTGCACGGCATCCCGTCCACCAAGGGGGCGCTGTAGTGGCCGCGGGCCCGAACGTCGTCGTCCTGGACTACGGGTCCGGGAACCTGCGCTCCGCCGAGCGGGCCGTCGCCCGCGCCGGCGCCGACGTCACCGTGACCGCCGACTGGGACGCCGCGGTCGAGGCCGACGGGCTCGTCGTGCCCGGCGTCGGCGCGTTCGCGGCGTGCATGGCGGGCCTGCGCTCGGTGCGCGGCGACCAGATCATCGGCCGGCGGCTCGCCGGGGGCCGCCCCGTCCTCGGCATCTGCGTCGGCATGCAGATCCTGTTCGGCAAGGGCATCGAGCACGGCGTCACCACCGAGGGCTGCGACGAGTGGCCCGGCACGGTGGAGCGCCTGGAGGCCCCGGTCGTCCCGCACATGGGCTGGAGCACCGTGGACGCCCCCGCGGGGTCCGCGCTGTTCCGCGGCATGGACGCGGGCACCCGGTTCTACTTCGTGCACTCCTACGCCGTCCGCCGCTGGGAGCTCGAACCCGACCCGACCGGCCGGATCGCGCCGCCGCTCGTGACGTGGGCCGAGCACGGCGACCGGTTCGTCGCGGCGGTCGAGAACGGGCCGCTGTGCGCCACGCAGTTCCACCCGGAGAAGTCCGGCGACGCGGGGGCCGAGCTCCTGCGCAACTGGCTGTCCACCCTGTCCTGACCGATCTCCCCGTCCCGACCGCGCCCGCCGCGGCGCGTTCCCGTCCCCACCAGCCCCGATAGGGTTCCCGCATGACACTGACGCTCCTTCCCGCGGTCGACGTCGCCGACGGCCAGGCCGTGCGCCTGGTGCAGGGCGAGGCCGGCACCGAGACCTCCTACGGCGCCCCCCTCGACGCCGCGCTGGCCTGGCAGGACGCGGGTGCGGAGTGGATCCATCTCGTCGACCTCGACGCCGCGTTCGGCCGCGGCTCCAACCGCGAGCTGCTCGCCGAGGTCACCGGCCGCCTCGACGTGAAGGTCGAGCTGTCGGGCGGCATCCGCGACGACGCGTCCCTGGAGGCGGCCCTCGCGACCGGCTGCGCCCGCGTCAACATCGGCACGGCCGCGCTGGAGAACCCGGACTGGTGCCGGAAGATCATCGCCTCGCACGGCGACCGGATCGCGGTCGGGCTGGACGTGCGCGGCACGACCCTCGCCGCCCGCGGCTGGACCCGCGAGGGCGGCGACCTGTGGGAGGTCCTCGACCGGCTGGAGGCCGACGGCTGCCCCCGCTACGTGGTCACCGACGTCACCAAGGACGGCACGCTCCGCGGCCCGAACACCGAGTTGCTCCGGGACGTCTGCAAGCGCACCGCGAAGCCCGTGGTGGCCTCCGGCGGCGTCTCGTCCCTGGACGACCTGCGGGCGCTCGCCGGGCTCGTCCCGGACGGCGTCGAGGGCGCGATCGTCGGCAAGGCCCTCTACGCGGGCGCGTTCACCCTCGAAGAGGCCCTGGAGGCCGTCCGGTGAGCGTGGCCGTCCGCGTCATCCCCTGCCTGGACGTCGACGCCGGCCGCGTCGTCAAGGGGATCAACTTCCAGAACCTGCGCGACGCAGGCGACCCGGTCGAGCTGGCCCGCCGCTACGACGCGGAGGGCGCCGACGAGCTGACGTTCCTCGACATCACCGCGTCCAGCGGCGACCGCTCCACCACCTACGACGTCGTGCGCCGCACCGCCGAGCAAGTGTTCATCCCGCTGACCGTCGGCGGCGGCGTCCGCACCGTCGAGGACGTCGACCGGCTGCTGCGGGCCGGCGCCGACAAGGTCTCGGTCAACACCGCCGCGATCGCCCGCCCCGAGTTCCTCCGCGAGGCCGCGCACCGGTACGGGTCGCAGTGCGTCGTGCTGTCGGTGGACGCCCGCCGCGTAGCCCCCGATGGCGGACCCGGCACGGAGTCCGGCTTCGAGGTCACCACGCACGGCGGACGCAAGGGCACCGGCATCGACGCGGTCGAGTGGGCCCGCCGCGGCCAGGAGCTCGGCGTCGGCGAGATCCTGCTGAACTCCATGGACGCCGACGGCACGAAGAACGGCTTCGACCTGGAGATGCTCGCGCAGGTCAGGGCCGCGGTGTCGGTGCCGGTCATCGCCAGCGGCGGCGCCGGGGCCGTGGAGCACTTCGCGCCCGCCGTGGGCGCGGGCGCCGACGCCGTCCTCGCGGCGAGCGTCTTCCACTTCGGCGACCTGAAGATCTCCGAGGTCAAGGCGTCGCTCGCAGCGGCGGGCCACCCCGTCCGCTAGCCGAGGCCCGTCAGACAAGGCCCGCTAGGCGAGGGGCTCCTCCTCCGCCGGGGCGGGCACGACCGCCTCGGGGGAGCGCTCGACCACCGGCAGCAGGATCGCCGACGGGTGGTCGGGGTCGTGGAAGACCTCCTGCTCCGCCGGGACCATCGTGCGCGCCGTCGCGAGCGGCTCGCCGGTGCCGGGGTTCGGCGCGACCTTCGGATGGGCGCCGCTGGTCACGTGGACGCGGACGCGGTGCCCGCGCGGGAACCGGTGCCCGGTCGGCCACAGGTCGATCGCGACGCGGCGCACGCCCTCGGTCCCGACGGGCTTCTCCGCGGCGGCGGGCAGCCGCAGCCCGCCCTCGCAGACGTTGCGGGACACCCCGTCCGGCGCGACGTCGCAGAGCCGCACGACGAAGTCGGTGTGCTCGCGGTCGGACCGGACGAACAGGTCCGCCGCGACCGGCCCGACGACGTCGAGGTCCGCGGTGAGCGGCGGCGAGGAGAACACCAGCACGTCGGCGCGCCGCTCCAGCGGCCGGTTGTCGACCGGCCGGGAGCTGCCGAGCAGCGTCGGGCCGCCGAGCGCGGGCGTCGGCCGCGCCGGGTCGAACCGGTAGGAGCTCGGCGGCGCGTCGCGCGGGCCGTCCTCGCCGAGGCCGCCGCCGGGGTGCAGGTGCCAGCGCTCCTGCCGCATCCCGGGCGGGGGCCAGTCCCGGTAGTGGCGCCACTCGCGCGCACCGGTCACGTACACCCGGACGGGGTCGCGGCGCAGCGCGCGCAGGTCGCCGCGCAGGTGCGCGCGGAACCAGGCCAGCGACTCGCGGAACGACACGATGCCGTGCCGGGCGTCGGCGTGCCACCACGGCCCGATGGTGAGGTACGGGTGGTGGCCCGCGGAGCGCAGCGCCAGGTAGTCCCGCAGCTCCCACGGCAGGAACACGTCGTACCAGCCGCCCAGCAGGCTGACCGGGGCCGTCACCTCGCCGACCGTGCCGCTGAAGTCGCGCTTGTCCCAGTAGCCGCCGCCCGGCGCGGCGTCCGGGCCGCCCGCGCCGTTGCCGTGGTTGGCGAGCAGGTCCTGGTAGAACCGCATGGGCGCGCCGCCGGTCAGCACGTCCAGCTCCGCGAGCGGCCGGCCCGACTGCGCGGCGCGGATCGCGCGGCGCCGCGACAGCAGCGGCGCGGTCAGCATCCCGAACGGCTGCTGCTGCCGGTGCGTCAGGTCCGTCCAGGTCAGCGTGGACTCCAGCGCGAACGACCCGCCGACGTAGGCGGCGTCGCGGAACGACGAGGCCGTGATCTGGAGCGACATCGCCTTGAGCTCGGGCCCGGCCTCCGCCGCGATCGCCCATGCCGCGTAGCCGAGGTAGCTGGCGCCGTAGGTGCCGAAGGAACCGCTGAACCACGGCTGCCGCTTCAGCCACTCCACGGTCGCGAGCCCGTCCTCGCGCTCGCTGCCGAGCGGGTCGAACTCGCCCCCGGACCCGAACGTCCCGCGCGCGCTCTGGACGACGAGCTGGAAGCCGAACGGCACGAACGGCAGGCCGTTCAGCACCGCCGCCGGGCCGCGGCGCCCGTACGGCGTGCGCACGAGGATCGTCGGCGGCGGCCGGCGCACTCCCGTTGGAACGTACCGGTCGGCGAGCAGCGTCACGCCGTCCGGCATGGTCACCGGCAGGTCGCGCTCGACGGTGTAGCGCGGCAGACCGCGCGGGCGGCGGAACCCGCGCGGACGCCGGACCCGGATCGGTGGAGCGGGCAGTCGGTCCCAGGGGGCCATGCTGTCTCCCGTACGCGCCGTACGACCCCGGCGGGGTGGCGGGTGTCCGTCGGCCGGATCGGTGGGGGCTACTACCTAGTAAGGTAACCGTTCGGCCCGGGGACGACACCCCTAGGGTGCCCTTACGCCCCTTCTAGGAACCGGTGATGAGGGCCCACGGGTCGGACGCCGAGGCGGCCAGCGCGCCCAGGGTGTCGGCCCATTCCGCCTCGTTGCCGTACTCGTCCCGCCACGCCCAGAGCCGCGCCGTGACCCGTCCGAGGACGTGCTCGCCGGTGACCCCGATCGCGCCGTGCACCTGGTGCGCGATCGCCGCGACCCGTCCCGCCGCGCGCGAGGCGTTCGCCTTGGCCGCGGCCACCGCGACCGGGTCGTCCGGCGCGCGCACCGCCGCGCGGACCGCGACGTCCGCCACCGTGACCTCCCCGGCCAGCTCGGCCAGCGCCTGCTGGACGGCCTGGAACCGCCCGATCGGCCGCCCGAACTGCTCCCGCTCGCCCGCGTACCGGACCGCGAGGTCGAGGGCTCCCCGCATCGCCCCCGTGAGCTGGACGGCCCGCGCCAGCGCCCCGCGCCGCCGCAGCTCCGCCGCGTCCACCGGACAGGGCGCCGCCGCCTCCGCGCGCACCCCGGCGAGGACGACGTCGTCGCGCGGCTCGCCCGCCACGTTGGCCCCCTCCTCGACCTGGAGGCGCGACGGGTCGACGAGCGCGACCAGGCCGCCCGCCGGGGTGGTCGTGAGGACCGCGAGACGGTGCGCCGACCGCGCCCATGGCACCCTGCGCAGCGTCCCGTCCAGGATCCAGCCGTCACCGTCGCGGACTGCGCGGACGTCGCCGGAGGCGGCCGTCAGCGGCCCGGAGGGGACGGTGAGGCCGCTCTCGGCCAGCAGCCGCCCGGCGAGCCAGCCCGTCTCCGCCAGCGGCACCGCCGCGGCGTGCCGCCCGGCCGCCCGCAGCAGGACGGCGGCGTCGGCGAGATCGCCGCCGCTGCCGCCTGCCTCCTCGGGGACGCCCGCCAGCGCGAGCCCGGACTCCTCCAGTGCCGGCCACGGGTCGTCCTCGGCGAGGATCGTGTTCGCGGTCTCCTCCAGGGGCTCCATCAGCGCACTCCCAGGCCGCGCGCGACGATGCCGCGCAGGATCTCGTTGGTGCCGCCCCGCAGCGTGAAACCGGGGGCCTGGACGACGGCCTCCGCCAGCGCGCGCGCCAGCGGATCCGCCGAGGCCGGATCGGGCTCCACGCCCGCGTGCTCCCGGACGACCTCGATGACCTCGCTCTCGAAGCGCGTCCCGAGGTCCTTGACGAGCGCGGCGGGCACGTCCGGGGTCTCGCCCGCGGCCAGCGCCCCCGCGACCGCCAGGGACGCCTGGCGCAGCGACCACAGCCGGGCGGTGAGCGCCCCGAGCGCCCGCCGCGCGGCCGGGCCGTCGGCGCGCGCGTGCAGCAGCCGGACGAGCAGGAACGTGCTGAGCAGCCGCTCCGGGCCGCTGCGCTCGTACGCGAGCTCGGCCGTCACCTGCCGCCAGCCGTCGCCGGGACGGCCGAGGACCAGGTCGTCCGGGACGAACGCGCCGTCGAACACGACCTCGTTGAAGTGGTGCTCGCCGGACAGCCCGAGGATCGGGCGGATCGCCACCCCCTCGGCGGGCAGCGGCACGATGAACTGGCTCAGCCCGGCGTGCCGGTCGGTGTCCTTGGGGGCGCTGCGGGCGAGGACGAGGATCGCGTGCGCGAGGTGCGCGCCGCTCGTCCAGACCTTGGTGCCGTGCAGCCGCCAGCCGTCCCCGTCCCGCTCCGCGCGGGTGCGGACGGACGCGAGGTCGGACCCGGAGTCCGGCTCGCTCATCCCGATCGCGAAGAAGCACTCGCCGCGCGCGATCGCCGGGAGGAACCGGTGCTTCTGCTCCTCGGTGCCGTGGTTCAGCAGGCTCGGCCCGATCTGCCGGTCGGCGATCCAGTGCGCGCCGACCGGCGCGCCCGCGGCGAGCAGCTCCTCGATGACGGCGAACCGCTCCAGCGGCGACCGGCCGTGCCCGCCGTAGCGCTCCGGCAGCGTCATGCCGAGCCAGCCGCGCTCCCCGAGCCGGCGGCTGAACGCGGGATCGGCGCCGGTCAGCCAGCAGTCGCAGCGCGGGGTGAACGGCGTCGCCGCCAGGAACTCCCGCACCCGCGCCCGCAGCTCGCCGGTGCCCGGCGGGAGCGTTCCCGGCTCCAGGACGTCGCTTCTCGCCACGCGCGCCTCCTCCATGTCGGTGCCCGGGCGAGGTTACAGAGCCGCCCGGCCGCCGCGGTCAGCACCCCCTTACCGTTGGCGGGCGGGCGCGACATCTGCGATCGTGGCCACGCACACGAAACAGGGGGAGGACGACATGTGGCCCGGGGCGAACATCGGACCGCCGCCCATGGACCCCGGACCGGCGGGCGCGCCCTGGACCGCGCCGCCGCGCGTCAAGCCCAGCGCCGGGTGGTACACCGTGCCGATCGTGCTGGCGGCCACGGCGGTCGTCGGCCTGGTGATCATGCTCGTCCTCTTCCTCGACGACTCGATGGCCGCCGAGAAGCCCGGCGTGACGGGCGGCGCCTCGACGGGCGTGACCGTCGACCTCGAAGCGGGCCGGGGCTACTTCCTCTACGTCCGCACGGGCGCCTCCGCCCCGACGTCCTGCGCCCTGCGGGCCTACGGGCAGACCGGCGCCGTCGAGCTGACGAGGAAGAACTCCTGGGCCCAGTCCGACCACACCGGCTACCGCTACACCGCCTCCTTCCAGGCGCCGGTCGGCGGCGAGGGGGTGCTGACGTGCCGCGGCACGTCCGGCACGATGCTCGTCACGCCGGACGACACCGCCGACTTCTACCTCGGGCTGTCCGTCCTCATCGGGGTGGTGTGCGGCGTCCTCGCCATCGTGGGGTTCGTGTTCCTGTTCGTCCGGCGCAGCCACGCCAGGCGCGCCGCGGTCTCCTCCGTCCCGGGGGCGTTCCCGTACTGAGCCGGAGAAAGTCGTCGGCCGGAGTAAACCTTCCAAGCGCACGTTCGTCTCTGCTCCGTGACGTACCAACGGACAGCGAAGGTCATCGCCTTGCCGCTCCCGCACGCCGATGACGGGTACGAGGAATTATTCACGGCGCACTTCTGGGGGCTCGTCCGGCTCGCGACGCTCCTCGGCGCCGACGACGCCGAGGACGTGGTCCAGGACGCGTTCGTCCGCCTGCACCGCAGGCGCCGCGCCCTGCGCGACCAGAACGCCGCCCTGGCCTACCTGCGGTCGAGTGTCTGCAACGCCTCCCGCAGCAGGCTGCGGCACCTGCGCATGGCGCGCCGCAGGCACGCGCAGCTCGCCCTGCCCGGCGCGGAGGGCTCCGCCGAGCACCACGTCGTGCGGGACGAGGACGTCCGCGAACTGCTGGAGGGCGTCGCCGCGCTCCCGGCGCGGCAGCGCGAGGTGCTCGTGCTGCGGTACTGGCTCGACCTGAGCGAGCGCGACACCGCCGAGACGCTGGGCATCGCCCCGGGCACCGTCAAGGCCCACACCGCGCGAGCCATCGCGGCGCTCGGCAAGCGACTGAAGGACGAGGACACGGTATGAACGGCATCGAGGAAAGGCTCAAGAGCGCCTTCGACGCGAAGGCGGACACGGTCAGCCCGCACTCCCGCGCCTGGACGGAGAACGCCCGCAGGATCCGCGGCGCACGGACCCGCCGCGCCATCACCGTCCCGTCCGCCGCGGTCGCCGTAGCCGCCGCGGCGGCCGCGGTCCCGTTGGCCTTCCCCGGGCTCGCGGACGGGGGCCCCGCCGCGGCGTCCGACACGGGCGGCTTTCCTCCCGAGCTCGTGGACGAGTCGACGATCGTCCGGATCCCCGCGAAGCTGCCGGGCGGGGCGACCTTCACCGCCGACACCCTCGGCGCGGACGGGACGGTGCTCGGACGCTCCGCCGACTCCCGCGTCTGGAAGGCCGGGCCGCGCGGCGGCACCCCGAAGCCGCTCGGCGTCCGCGCGCAGGGCGGCCTCGCCGCCGGGCAAGGGTTCGTCACCTGGATCGCACCCGGCGCCTGGGAACTCAACTGCCGCACACCGAACGGGCGAACCCGCGTGATCGGCCCCCAGGGCGCCACACCCGACAGCCCCGTCTTCGCGGGGGGTGGCCGGATCATCGCCAGCGACCCCATGGACCAGCCGTTCGTCACCACGGGCTGCACGACGGGCGATACCCTCGCGAGCCCCGGCAAGGCCGTGGCGTTCAGCTACCCCATCCTGTTCACCGTGGACGTCTACACCAAGCACGTCCTGCGCGAGGTCGACGTCCGGACGGGCCGGATCGTCCGGGAGCACCCGCTCCCCACCGGCGTGCGGACCGTGCGGATCCCGGAGCCCGAGATGCGGCTCGACAGGGAGCGGAGCAAGGGAGGAGTGAAGGCCTACACGGCGAAACCGTCGGCCGAGAAGCAGCCCGAGGAGCAACAGTGGCAGGCCGCGGCCAACGACCGCTACTTCGCCTGGGGGGTGAACGGCGTCCTGCGCGTCATGGACCGGCGGACCTGGAAGGAGCTCAAGCCGCTGCCGATGCTGCCCTCGACGCGCGAGCGGGCGGAGGGCGCGCGGCTCACGGCGGGCTCGCACGTCATCGCCTACTCCGTGCCCGGCGGCAGCACGATGCTGTACGACACGCGGTCCCGGACGGTGCCGTACCTCTATCGCAGAGAGGTCTACGCGGCGGGAGACTGGCTGTTGTGGCGGGCTCCGGACGGCTACCGGCTCGCCAAGGCACGCTGACATCGGGAGGTCATCGTCATGGCGGGACCGTACGAGACCCAGGACGACGCCGTCACCGAGGTCCGCGACATCTATGCCGGGCACTGCAAGCGCGGCGTCATGCGGGAGCGGACCCTCGACCTGCTGCTGCGGGCCTGCGCCGAGAGCGGCGTCGAGCTCGGCGGCTACGACCGGCGGGTGCTGCGCTGGCTGGCGACCCAGCCGCCGGAGGTGGCCCAGGTCGTGGCGAGCCTCATCGCCAGGGCCGCCGACCAGGCGCCGTCGCCCGCACCGCCGTCACCGGCGCCGCCCGCGCGGCCGTCGCGCCCGGCGGGGGATCCCGCGGTGGCGGCGCGCGTCAGGACGTGAGCTCGCGCTCCAGCGGGGTGCGGAAGCGCGGGACCGCGCGGACGTCGCCGTACCAGGCGGCGGTCCGCTCGGCCTCGCGCTCGATGGCGGCGCGGGCGTCGGTGCCGGCGTCCTCCAGCAGGCGGAAGACGATCTCGCCGTCCGGGCGCTGCGCCCAGCCGCCGACGATCCGGCCGTCCCACCAGACCGTCGGGCCGATGTTGCCGTTCCGGTCGAACAGGGCGGGGCCGTGGTCGCCGAGGAACCAGCTCCGCTCCTGCCAGCCCATGGGCGTCGCGTCGAGGGCGGGCAGCAGCGCCGCCCAGGGCTCGGGCGGCGCGACCGGTTCCAGGTCGCCGGCGAGGACGAGGCCCGTCGCGCCGCCGAGGTCGACCTCGGCGGTGTCCAGTCCGGCCAGGGCCTTCTTCACGTCGGCGGCGGTCCAGCCCGTCCACCACTTGAGGTCGGACACCGGGGCGGGGCCGAACGCGCGCAGCCACAGCTCCACGAGCCGCGTGCGGGCCTCGGCCGGGGGCACGTCGGGGATGCCGCCCGGTAGCCACGTCTCGATGGGCGCCCACCGGTACTGGCTGCTGATCCAGGAGCCGTTCGGGCGCCCGCGGACGATGCGGCCCTCGCAGCCGAGCGTGACGAGCACCCAGGTGGTGATGTTCGTCGGCCTTGAGTACGACTTGCCCGGCGCCGTGTCGACCTGGGTGCGCAGCAGCGGCTCGTCGGCGCTGAGCTGCGCCCCGGTCGCCTCGCCGCGGGCCAGCAGCGCCCGGTGCGCGCCCTCCTCCGCCGCCTTGAACAGCGCCTCGGCGTCGTCCGTGACGCCGGCCTGCTCGATGAACCGCGTGTAGGTGCGCCGCTGCTTGCCGGCCAGCGCGATCGAGGTGGACGCCTGGAGGATCGGGACGAGCTCGACGGGCGCCACGAACATCGTCCGGCGCATCGCGAGCATCCGCAGCAGCGTGCGGTCGTCGTAGAGGGCCCGCTCCACGGCGGCCGGACCGGCTCCGGTACTGCGGGCCGCCACCGACAGGTACACCGTGGCGGGGTCGGTGGCGTGCAGCACGACCAGCGACCGCGCGACGGCGGCGGGGTCGCCGGTCCGCTCCGCGACGGCGAGCCGGTGGCGGACGCCGAGGCGGGCGCGCCGCTCCGCGATGTTCATCGAACGCATGAGCGAATCCTATGCGGGCGCCCGCCCGCCCGTCGCGCCGTCCGGACGGTTTCAGCCGTTGTTGGAGATCTTGACGACGACGTTGTCCTTCGTGACCGACTGCACCGACACGTTGAACCCGTCCGCCTGCTCGTTGTCGCCCACGGGGACGGTGACCGTCTGCCCCGCGACCTTGAGCGTCACGTTCTGGCCCTGCACGCCGACCAGCTCGGCCTTCACGCCGAGGATGGACGCGTTCGCGTCCACGCCGCGGTCGAAGGTCACGGTGCAGGAGTTGACGCCGCAGTCGGTCTTGCTGTTCTCACCGCCGCAGGCGGCCACCGCGCCGAGCGGGAGGAGGAGAAGGGGGAGGACGGCCAGCTTCCGGCGTACGGAGGAGGTCATGGGGCCGAGTCTATGAGGCCACGACCTGCCCTCCCGCCCTCCCAGGGGCGGATTCGCGCGAGCCGCGCGTAGTACCGGGTGATGACACGCCGTCGCCGGTGGGCGGAGCTGGATCTTCGGCGGGCGCCGTGTTTCGCTGGGTGGGTGACCAGCGACGACGCGGGCGGACGGCGGCCGATCCTCGGCCCGGTGGTGTGCGCGGGGCTGCGGATGGAGGCCCGCGCGGTCCGCCGCGGCCTGAGCCGCGTCCCGGTCGTGGTCGTCGGCTACCGGGCGCGCCGCGCCGACCGGCTCCCGGCGGCGTGCGCCGGGTTCGTGCTGGTGGGCTTCGGCGGCGCGCTCGACGAGCGCCTGCGGCCCGGGGACGTCGTGGTGGCGGACGAGATCCGCGGCGGCGGTCCGCCCGTGGCCTGCGGCGGGGCGCACGCGCTGGCGCGGGAGCTGATCCGGGACGGCCTGAACGTCCAGGTCGGCCCGCTCGTGACGACCGACCACGTGGTGAGCGGCGCCGAGCGGGCGGTGTGGGCGGCCCAGGGGGCGCGCGTCGCGGACATGGAGTCGGCCGTGATCGCCGCCCGCGCGGGCGGGAGGCCGGTCGCCGCCGTCCGCGTCGTCGTCGACGGCCCGGGCCATCCGCTGCTGCATCCCGGGATGGTCTCGCGCGGCCTGGGCGCCCGGCGGGTCCTCGCGCGCACCGGCCCCGCGCTGGAGCGCTGGAGCGCCTTCCTGCTCAGCAGCGGATCCCGCCCGGACGAGACTGCGGACGGAGACGGGAGCGGCGACGCGGGCACGGCCGTGGACGCCGATGGGAGCGAGGGAACCGAGGTCCGCACGCCCTGACCATCCCGTCCGCCCGCCCGTGCGCGCTTCACGAGCCGTTCCGGACGGGACGTGTCAGCCGTCGAGCGGCCCGGTGAGGTACCGCTGGACGGTGGGGGACAGGCTCGCCACCAGCGCGTCCACGTCCAGGGCGACGACGGGCGGCAGCCGCAGGATGTAGCGGCACAGCGCGACGCCCAGGAGCTGGGTGGAGACGAGCCCGGCGCGCGTGGGCAGCTCGGACGGGTCGTCCACGCGCGGGGCCAGCGCTCCCGCGACCTGGGCGCCGAAGATGGAGCGCATCCGCTCGGCCGCCGCCTCGTTCGTGATAGCCGAGCGGAACAGGACGGACAGCACCTCGTCGGCGAGCCCGCCCTCCCAGCGCTCCACGAAGTGCCGGACGAGGACCTCCCCGGCGCGCTCCGGCGGCACCGCGGCGAGGTCGGGCAGCCGCAGGTCGATGTCCGTCGCGGCCGCGAACAGGCCGTCCTTGCTGCCGTAGTAGCGCATGACCATCGACGGGTCGATGCCGGCGTCGGCGGCGATCGCGCGGATCGTCGCCCGCTCGTACCCGTCGGCGGCGAAGCGGTGGCGGGCGGCGTCGAGGATCGTCGCCCTCGTCCGGTCGGAGCGCTGCGTGAAGGCCATGCGGGCAAGCGTAGGCCAACATTCGTGGGCCAACAAGTGTTGGCATTGCGGGCGGAACGGGTTACCGTTGTGCCAACAGACGTTGGCAAACGCTCGTTGGTCATCAGGAGGCCGCCATGTCCGAGCACACCGGAACCCCGCTCCCCGCCGCCACGGACGTGCTGATCGTCGGCGCGGGCCCGGTCGGCCTGACGCTCGCCGCGGCCCTCGCCGATCGCGGCGTGGACGTGACGCTCGTCGACCGCCAGGCCGAGGGCGCGAACACCTCCCGCGCCGCCGTCGTCCACGCCCGCACCCTGGAGGTGCTGGAGACGGTGGGCGTCGCGGGCGAGCTCGTCGACCGGGGCGTCGTCGTCCCGCGCTTCACCGTCCGCGATGGTGACCAAGCGCTGCTGTCGGTCCGCTTCGACGGCCTCCCGACCCGGTACCCCTACACGCTGATGGTCCCGCAGGACGTCACCGAGCAGGTGCTCCTCGACCGCCTGCACGCCGCCGGCGGCCGCGTCCACCGCCCGCACGAGGTGGCCTCGCTCGTCCAGGACGGCGACGGCGTCACGGCGACCATGGCCACGGGGGAGACGGTCCGGGCGCGCTACGCCGTCGGCGCGGACGGCATGCACAGCACGGTGCGCGAGCAGGCGGGCATCGGCTTCACGGGCGACACCTACGCGCAGTCGTTCGTCCTCGCCGACGTGCGCCTCGACTGGGAGCTGGACGCCCGCGAGGTCATGCTCTACTTCGCGCCCGCCGGGCTCGTCGTGGTGGCCCCGCTGCCGGGCGGCCGCCACCGGATCGTCGCGACCGTGGACGACGCGCCCGAGCACCCGGACATGGCCGACGTCCAGGCGCTGCTGGACGAGCGCGGCCCCCGCAAGCGTCCCGCGAAGGTCACCGAGGTCGTGTGGAGCTCGCGGTTCCGCGTCCACCACCGGCTCGCCGACCGCTACCGCGAGGGGCGGATCCTCCTCGCCGGGGACGCCGCGCACGTGCACAGCCCGGCCGGAGGCCAGGGGATGAACACCGGCATCCAGGACGCGGTCGCCCTGGCGCCCCTGCTGGCCGCCGCGCTGCGCGACGGTGGCTCCGCCGCCGACCTGGACGCCTACGAGGCCGGCCGCCGCCCGGTCGCCGCGTCGGTGGTGCGGTTCACCGACCGGATGACCAAGGTCGCGACGGCGGGCGGCGCCACGCAGCGCCGGATCCGCAACCTGCTGCTGCGGGGCCTCGACCGGATCCCGGCCGTGCACCGCACGATGGCGATGAACCTCTCGGAGCTGGCCGTGGACGGCCACCGCTCATGAACCGCCGGGGCAGGCCCGCGAGCAGGCGGGCGGGCGCGGGTCAGCCGTGGTTCATTCCCGGCATGTCGCCCATGCCGTGCTGCTCGCCGGCCTGGATGCGGCCGCCGAGGTCCTTCTGCAGCGACTGGAGCGTGGGCTTGGTGCTCACCACGACCCAGCGCGTCCCGACGAGGTAGGTGCCGCCCCAGGGCTTGGCCTCCTCCATCCAGGCGTTCTGGCCCTGGTCGGAGGTGAAGCTGACCAGCACGTACTTGCCGCGCGAGTTCGCGCAGTTGGCCTGCTGGAGCTCCTGCGCCTTGCGCTGGCCGGTCATGGAGCAGCCGGTCCGCGCGGCGAGCTGGTCCAGGCTGGCGGGGGTGCCCTCCCGGTCGCCGGCGGCCGCCGTGTCCGACTTGCCGTTGCAGCCGGCCACCGCGGGCAGGGCGAGGGCGGCGGCGCAGCACAGCAGCGCCGCTGTTCGCCGGGGGTGCGGGATGCTCGAACGCGTGGAGCCCATGGCTCGTCCTCTCCGGGGTGAGAAACGATTCGACCGGGGAATACGCGTCCCGGTGCCCGGAGGGTTCAGCGGCCGGCCCGGCGGCGGCCGGATGTCAGTTCATGAGGCGCGCCGCCGCGGTGGCCCGGATGCCGGGCTCCTCCGCGGGGTCCAGATGCAGCCGTTGCAGGCGGACGCGCGTCTCGCCGGTGAGAGGGGCGAACCGGGCCGCCTCCTGGCGGACGCCCTCCTCGCAGTCCCAGAGGCCCTCGACGGTGTAGGCCTCGGCGGTGTGGGGGGCCGTGCGGCCCAGCGCGGTCAGAATTCGCGGTCGCAGGTAGGCGTAGGAGGACTCGGTCCAGGCGGTCTTCAGCAGGGGGACGGCCTCGCCGGCGCGCAGGCGGCCGAGCCCCTCGATCGGGCTGGCGGCGTCGCTCCAGTCCCGCCGCTCGACGGCTCCGCGCAGCTCGTCCATCAGCAGCGGGATGTCCTGCCGGGTGCCGTGGCGGGCCAGGATGTTCAGCCCCATGTCCTCGCAGCCGTTCCGGGACGCGGCCCAGGCGCGAGCCCACGGCAGCGTCTCCGGCCCGTACTCCCGCAGCGCCCGGCAGACGGCCCCGCCGAGCCTGCTCGGACGTTCGGGGAGCAGCTCCTCGGCGAGGTCGAGCAGCGCGAGCGTCCGCCGGCGGCCGAGCTCGAAGATCGCGGAGACGGATCCGTCGTCCCGCCGCCGCGCGAGGTCGAGCAGCTCGGCCTCGGAGCGGCCCGCGCGCTCGCCCGCCGGCGCGGCCGGCCGGCGCGCCCGCCCGGCCTCGCGGTGCCGGGCGAGGGCCTCGGCGATCCGCGGCTGCCGCGCCGCCCACGTCTCGATCACCGGATTGTGCCCGGCCGGTATCAGCATCCGCAGCTCCGCCTCGTCGCAGCGGGCGGCGACCAGGGCGTCCAGCCCGGCGGTCAGCGACGGGTCCTCCAGCCAGATGAGCTCGTCGAGGGCGTCGAACCACTGCGCGCCGTCCTCGGCGTACCGCCGCAGCAGGGACGCGGCCTCCCGGCGGCTCAGCCGGACGAGGCCGGCGAGCACGTCCAGCGCGAGCTGCACCCGCCACTCGTCGGGATCGGCGGCGTCGGACGGGTCGAACAGGTGCTCGGCTATCGGCCCGATCGGCAACTCCAGGTCGACCATCAACCGGGCGTAGTACAGCCCCCGGGACTCGCACTGCCGGTCCCAGCGCGGATCCCTGCGGACGCACTCGTAGACGTACTCGCCCGCGCCCGGCTTCTCCGCGGCGCGGCGCGCCGCCCGGCCCAGTCCCCGCTGCAGCTGACCGTGCAGGGTGCTCGCTGATTCCACCACGACCTCGTTGCTCACCCCAGCAGAATGCGCACGCGACCAGATATCGGGCAAGTGCTTTACCCCAGGTCGTCACGTCCTCACTCCGCCCGGACGGCCCGCCGCCGCGCTCCTGGAACCCGCCGCCGCGCTCCCGGAAGCCCCCGGAACGCGGCGGCGCGGCTCAGAGCGCGCGCTGCGCCGCCCAGGACGCGTGGAGGTCGGCGTAGACGCCCGGGCGCGCCACGAGCTCCGCGTGCGGGCCCCGCTGCACGATCCTGCCCGCCTCGAACACGATGACCTCGTCCGCCGCCTCGGCCGTGGACAGCCGGTGCGCGATCGAGATCGCGGTCCGGCCGCGGGTCACCCCGTCCAGGGCCCGCTGGATCCGCACCTCGGTCGCCGGGTCGACCGCGGAGGTCGCCTCGTCCAGCACCAGCAGGTCCGGGTCGGCGACGTAGGCGCGGGCCAGCGCGACGAGCTGCCGCTCACCGGCCGACAGCGACTCGCCGCGCTGCCCGACCGGCGTGGCGAGCCCCTGCGGGAGCCTCTCCAGCCAGTCCGCGAGCCCCAGCTCCGTCAGCGCGAGGACGAGGTCCTCGTCGGACGCGTCCGGCCGCCCGTACCGGATGTTGTCGGCCAGCGACGCGTCGAAGAGGAAGCCGTCCTGCGGCACCATCACGACCCGCTCCCGCAGCGACGAGAACCGCACCCGGTCGAGGGGGACGCCGTCCACCAGCACCCGCCCGGACGTCGGGTCCATGAGCCGCGTGAGCAGCTTCGCGAACGTGGTCTTGCCCGACCCCGTCTGGCCCACGATCGCGACGCGGCTGCGCGGCTCGATCGCCGCGTCCACCTCGTGCAGGACGGGCGGGCCGCCCGGGTAGGCGAAGCCCACCGACTCGAACCGCACCTCGATCGGCCCGCGCGGCAGCGTCACCCCGTCCTCGCCCGGGTCGGCGACGTCGGGCACGGTGTCCAGCACGCCGAGGACCCGCCGCCACCCGGCGATCGCGTTCTGGGCGTCGTTCAGGACCTCGGTGGCCGTCTGCATCGGGCTGACGAACAGCGTCACGAGGAACAGGAACGCCACCAGCTCGCCCGCCGTGAGCTGCCCGTCCACGCCGAGGAGCACCCCGGCGACGACCACGGCCGCGGTCGCGGCGGCCGCGACGAGCTCGCTCACCGGGAACGTCAGCGCGACCATCGCCTGCGCGCGCGTCTGCGTGGCGCGGTGCGCCTCGACGGTCTCGTCCACCCGCCGCCCGGTGCGCTCCTCCGCCGCGTACGCGCGGATCACCGGCGCGCCCACGACCGACTCGCTCACCGCGGCCAGCAGGTCGCCCATGCGCTCGCGCACCCGCGTGTACGCCGCCGAGACGATCCGCTGGAAGCGGCGCAGCACGAACGCCAGCGGCAGGAACGCCGCCCACACCAGCAGGGCGAGCTGCCAGGAGTAGACGAGCATCAGCACGCTCGCCACGACGAGCTGGCCCATCGACATGATGAACATCAGCCCGCCCGACTGCATGAACTGGCTGATCTGGTCCACGTCCCCGGTGACCCGCGACACGAGCGCGCCGCGGCGCTCGCCGCTCTGGGTCAGCATCGACAGGTCGTGGACGTGCCGGAACGCCCTGACCCGCAGCCCCGCCAGGCCGCTCTCGGACGACCTGTACAGCCGCACGTTCATCGCGTACGCGCACAGGGCCGTCAGCAGCACCGCCACGGCGCACAGCAGCACCGCCGTCCGGATGAAGGGGATGTCGGGGCCGTCCGGCCCGCCGAGGCCCTTGTCGATCGTCTGCTGGACGGCGACGGGCACGACCACGCGCCCCGCCGTGGAGGCCAGGGCGAGCGCCAGCGTCCCGGCGAGCCCCGCCCGGAACTCCGGGCTCAGCCGCAGACCGCGCCGCAGCGTGCTCATCGCGCCCTCGGTCGCCGACTGCTCGCTCAGCCCCACGCCGGCCGCCGTATCGGTGGTCACCGTCATGCCAGGGCCTCCTCTCCGCCCTCGACCGCCTCTTGCTCCGCCTCGGCGCGCTCGTAGGCGTTCACGAGATTGCGGTACCCCTCCGACTCCCGCAGCAGCTCCGCGTGCGTGCCGCGTGCGGTGACCCGGCCGTTCTCCAGGTAGACGACCTCGTCGGCCAGCGCGATCGTGGCCTTGCGGTAGGCGACGACCACCACGGTCGCGCCGCCCTCGCCGTCCGCCGACTGCGCCTCGCGCAGCCCCTGGAGGATGCGGGCCTCCACCTGCGGGTCCACACTGGACGTCGCGTCGTCCAGCACCAGCAGCCGGGGGCGCCGGACCAGAGCACGCGCCAGCGCCAACCGCTGCCGCTGCCCGCCCGACAGCGTCGCCCCGCGCTCGCCCACCCGGGTGTCGAGACCCTCCGGGAGCGCGGCCACGAACCCCTCCGCCTGCGCGAGACTCAGGGCCTCCCACACCCGCTCGTCCGGGACGTCCAGCCCCAGCGTCACGTTTCCCCGCACCGTGTCGTCGAACAGGAACGTCTGCTGGGGGACCAGGGCCGCCGTCGCCGCCACACCGCCCCGCCGCACGTCCCGGACGTCCACGCCGTCCAGCAGGACCGACCCGTCCGCCGGATCCACCAGCCGGACGAGCAGCGACGTCAGCGTCGACTTCCCCGAACCGGTCGGCCCGACCAGCGCGACCGTCCGTCCGGGCTCGGCGGTGAACGACACGTCGTGCAGCACCGGCCGGTCCTCGGCCTCGTCCGCGCCCTCATAGGCGAACCGGACGTCCCGGACCTCCAGCGCCGCCGCCTTGTCCTCGTCCAGGACACCGTCGCCGAACGGCAGCGACCCCGTGGCGTCCAGCACGCCCCGCACCCGCTCCCAGCCGACGACGCTCCGCGGCGTCTCCGCCAGCACCCAGCCCAGCGCCCGGATCGGCCACGCGAGCAGCGTGAACAGGTAGGCGACGTGCACCAGGTCGCCCGCCGTCATCGCGCCCGACTCCATCCGCACCGACCCGATCAGCAGCACGGCCAGCACGCCCAGGTTGGGCAGCGCCTCCAGCACCGGGTCGAACAGCCCGCGGATCCGGCCGACCGCCACGTTCGCGTCCCGCAGCGCCCGCGCCCGCTCGGCGAACCGCTCGGTCTCGGCGCCCTCGCGGCCCAGCGTCTTCACGACCAGGCCGCCCTCGAAGCTCTCGTGCGCGACCTCGCTCACCTCGGCGCGCAACTGCTGCGCCCGCGTCGCGACCGGGGACAGCCGGCGCTGGTAGACCACGTTCACCAGCGCGACCGCCGGGAAGATCAGAAAGCCGACCGCCGCCACCGCTAGATCGGTCACCACGATCGACACCGCCGCGATCAGCAGCATGAACACCACCCCGACCGCCATCGGCAGCGGCGCGATCGGCGCCCACACCGCCTCGACGTCGGCGTTCGCGTTCGACAGCAGCTGCCCCGTCGGATGGCGGTGGTGCCAGGCCAGCGGCAGCCGCAGGTACTGCCGCGTCACGGCGCGCCGGTACGACGCCTGCATCCGGTACTGCATCAGCCCCGCGTAGAACCGGCGTCCGGCCACCCCGAGCGCCTTCAGCAGCGCCACCCCCACGATCGCCGCGGCAGCCCCGGCGAGCGCCCCCGCCGTCGTGTGCCCGGACCGGAACGCGGGCAGCACGACGTCCTCCGTCACCTGCCCCAGCACCTGCGCCGTCGCCACGGTCATCGCGGCGTACAGGGCGCTCGCGGTCACCGAGACCGCGAACACCCGCGGCTCGGCGCGGACGGCGACCCCCAGCACCCGCAACCCGTCCCGCAGGACGTGCGGGCCCGCGCGGTCGGAGACGGGGCGTTCGGAGGCATGGGGGGACCCAGGTCCGGAGGCAGCTGGCACGGCGACTCCTCAATCACGGCGGCGCCCGCGCGATATGCCCCCAGTTGATCGGCGCTGTGGGGGTTTGCGGGCCCGGATATTCCCTACCATCCGCGCCCGACGCTTATTCCCCGCCCCGGCGCGGCGGCTTACGATCACCCAATGAGCACGCCCGAGGACGGCCCCCCGCGGCCCCCGTCGGCCGACCCCGCGCCCGCGCCCCCGGGCCCGGTCCGCCGCGAGCGCGAGCTGCTGGCCGCGGCGCTCCTGGAGGCCGGCCCCGACGCCCCCACCCGCTGCGCCGGATGGGACGCCCGCGACCTCACCGCCCACCTCGTCGTCCGCGAGCGCCGCCCCGACGCCGCCCCCGGAATACTCCTGCCCCCGCTCGCCTTCTACACCGAGCGCGTCCGCCGCCGCACGGCCCGGAGCGTCCCGTTCGACCGCCTGGTGGATCGGTTTCGGCACGGTCCACCCAAGTTGTCGCCCTACGCCCTTCCGGGCGTGGACAAAAGCGCCAACGCCGTGGAGTTTTTCGTCCACCACGAGGACGTCCGCCGCGCGCGCCCGGACTGGGAGCCCAGGGACCTGTCCGGCGAACTGGAGGAACTTCTCTGGAAGAGGATAAAAATTGCCCGCTTTGTCCTAAGGAAAGTTCACGTCGAGGTAACGCTCGTCCAGCCCGACGGCCGCAGCCTGCGGGTCTCCGGCGGGGGCCGCGGCGCCCCCCGCGGCCCCCGCGGCGCGTCCCGGGGCCCGGTGCGCGTCCACGGCCCCGTAGGCGAACTCGTCCTGTGGACACTGGGCCGCGGAGACGTCGCGAAGGTGCGGCTCACGGGGGCCACGGAGGCTGTCAAGAGCCTGACCGAGACCGGTTGGACTCTTTAACGGGCAGGTAACGGCGAGGTTCGCCGAGAGGAGAAACGGAAGCCTTGTAGCTCCTCCGCTTTACGCGGAACCGGTGATACGGTGGGGCCCGTCGGTTGCAGTCGTGGTTCTCGATCGTTTGTCCAGACGCCCGCGGACTGATGGCAGCGGGCGTTTTGGCTTTTCCGGGACCGTACCGGTGGGCGAGAGCGTTCCGCAGCGACCGCGCCGGGCCCGCGAGGTGTGGGCCCGTGTTTTGCCGCAAGGAGAAAGACATGCCCCAGCAGGGCACCGTGAAGTGGTTCAACGCCGAGAAGGGCTTCGGCTTCATCGCCGTCGACGGCGGAGGGCCGGACGTCTTCGTCCACTACTCGGCCATCCAGTCCTCCGGATACCGCACGCTGGACGAGAACCAGCGCGTCCAGTTCGAGGTGACGCAGGGTAACCGGGGTCCCCAGGCCGACCAGGTGGTCCCCCTGTAACACCCGCAGTCGTACGTCAGGGCCTGTCGAGTTTTCGGCAGGCCCTTGGCGTCGGCCCTGGCGGGCCTCCTTCAACGGGCCTGCGGCGATCGCTGGCATCGCTCCGAACTCGCCTGGCGGCTCGCTTCGCGATCAAGTTCTCGCTTCGCTCGAACTTGGCTTCGCACGCGATCGCAACGTGTCGCGTCCGATCGGGGCTCAGCTTCACACCACCCCCGACCCCGTGACGACCGTCACCACCCCTGCCAGACCTCTCGGCGTCGGCGCGATCACCCACCGCCACGCGCACCCCGGGCCCACTCCCACACCAGCCTCCCGGCCCTGTGACGGTCATCACGACGCCCGTCGACCCCCTTGCCATCGGACGCGATCACCCACTGCGGCGCCCACCCCTGGCACCCCACACCTGCCTCTCGCGCCTGTGACGGTCATCACCGCGCCCGTCAACCCTCTCGGCGTCGGGCGCGGTCACCCACTGCCACGCGCGCCCCGGGCTCGCTCCCCACACTCCCTTCCCGCGCCCGTGCCGGTGTCCGCCACGCCTCTCAGACTCTCGGCATCGGACGCGATTGCACTCCCACACCACCCGCCCACGCCCGTTGCGGCCCTCGCCGCGGCTCACTGCCCCCTCGGTGGCAAACGCGATCGCGCCCTGACGCGCGAGACCGGGGGGCGGTAGCCACGCCAGCTCCCGCGCCGTGCTGCGTGCGGTCTCCCGCGCGGTTCCGCACTACCCGCGCACCCGCCATGTCTGTGCCGCAAGTGTCGGTGGCCTCGGCGTTGCGATCGCGTGCGAAGCCAAGTTCGAGCTTGCGAGAACTTGATCGCGCAGCGAGCCTCCAGGCGAGCCGAAGCGATGCCAGCGATCGCCGCATCGCCCGTTGAAGGAAGGCCCGCTAGGGCCGACGCCGAGGGTGATGCAGTCAACACAGCGATCGCCGCAGTGTCCGTTGAAGGAGGCGCGCCAGCGCCGACGCCGAGGGCACTGCAATGAACACGTGCAATAAACTCCTCCCATGTCGGTTCGACCGTCCAACTTGGACCCCAAGATCGCTGATCGGCTGAAGCGCGACCCGAACGGGCTCGTGGCGGCCATCGTCCAGCAGTACGACACCGGTGAGGTGCTCATGCTCGGGTGGATGGACGACGAGGCGTTGCATCGGACGCTGACGACCGGGCGGTGCACGTTCTGGTCGCGGAGCCGGCAGGAGTACTGGGTGAAGGGCGAGACGTCCGGGCACCAGCAGTGGGTGAAGTCGGTCGCGCTGGACTGCGACGGCGACGCGGTGCTCGTGAAGGCGGACCAGGTGGGTGCTGCTTGTCACACCGGTGACCGGACCTGCTGGGACGCCGACGTCCTGGACGCCGTGGTCGGGGAACGCCCTGACGCGGGGTCATGAGCCCCGGGCGTGAACGCGGGCTGGTGGCGCTGCTGTGCGCCGCCGGGGCCGGGCTCGTCCTGCTCGCCGCCGGGCGCACCTGGGTGACCGTGCGGGCCGGTGCCGCGATCACGCCCGTCCCGCAGGATCTGAGCGGCCGCGACCTCGGCGGTACGGCCGGGGCGCTGGGGCTCGCGGGGCTGGCGGGGCTGGCCGCGCTGTTCGCCACGTCGGGCCGAGTGCGGGCGGCGGTGGGCGTTCTGATCTTCGTTTTCGGGGCCGGGATCGTCTACGGGTCGGCGAGCGCGGTGCAGCGGTCGAACGTCCTGGACGCGGTGGGGGAGCGGAGGACGCTCCTCACGCTCGACGCGCATCCGGTCCTCGATGTGAACCTCTGGTGGATGGTGTCGGTCACCGGTGGTGTCGTGCTCGCCGTGGGCGGGCTCGTCACGGTCGTGCGCGGGGCGCGGTGGCCCGGTATGTCCGCGCGGTATGAGCGTTCGGCGCGTCCGGCGGCCGTGGTCGGCCAGGATTCGTCCGCGATGTGGAAGTCCCTCGATCGGGGCGAGGATCCGACCGAGTCCCGAGACGGACGGCCGTGACCGGCGACGGTGGCGGTCTCGTCCTCGTGGTCGAGCACGACCCCGCCGTCGCCGAGTTGCAGCGCCGCTACCTCGTCCGCGAGGGGTTCGACGTGGAGATCGAGGGTGATCCCTCGAAGGCGGCCGCCGTGGCGGAGCGGGTCGGGCCGGCCGCGGTGGTGCTGGACTTGTCCACTGTCGCGCTGCCCGTGGACCTTTATCGGCGTGTTTGCGAGGCTGTGCGGCCTGCGCCGGTCATCGCGGTGACGGGGGCGGTGGACGCGGCGGTGGCGCGGGGTCTCGGGGAGTACCGGGTCGAGCGGCCGTTCGGTCCGCGTGTGTTAGTTGGGGCCGTAGGCGAGGCGTTGCGGCGGGGTGGGCCGGCGGAGGCGCCGGGTCTGCTGCGTGCGGGTTCCGTGGCCCTCGATCCGGGGAACCGCACCGCCATGGTGGGGGACGAGCGCGTGGCGCTGACCGTCACGGAGTTCGACCTGCTGGAGTTCCTGATGGGCAATCCCGGGCGGGTCTTCACGCGTGAGCAGCTCCTCGACGCCGCGTGGGGGCCCGGCGCGGGCGCGGGGAGCCGTACCGTCGATGTCCATGTCGCGCAGTTGCGCGCGAAGCTCGGCGAGGGCAGTCCCATCCGGACCGTCCGCGGTGTGGGGTACGTCCTCGACGCCTAGGCTGGGCGTGTGACTCGTGTTGACCCGCGTCCTCGCGTGCGGGCGTTGCTGCCGCAGGGGGCCGTGCTCGCGGGGGTCGCGGGGGCGACCGTGCTGGTCGCGTTCGTGGATCCGAACGAGCCGGGCCACTATCCGACCTGCCCTTTCTTCGCGCTGACCGGCTACTACTGCCCGGGGTGCGGGATGATGCGGCTCGTCAACGCCCTGGCGCACGGCCGGGTCGGGGTCGCGTTCGGGTTCAACCCGCTGCTGTTCCTGTTGCTGCCGGTGTTCGGATACCTGTACGTCCGGTGGACCGTGCTGGCCGCTCGCGGCCTGCCGATGCGGTCCGTCCTGTTCAGGCCGGCGGTGGTCTACGGGCTCATCGGCCTTCTGTTCGTCTACTGGATCGTGCGGAACCTGCCGTTCGCGCACGCGCTGGCGCCCTGACGCGAGTGATCCGCCGCTGGACGCGCCCGGATTCCCCTTGCGGCGGGGGTGCGGGGCGCCTCCCTGGTGCGGGGGGCGTCCGAGGGGGCGGCTACGATCGGTGCACGGAACGACGTGGATGAGGGGGCCTACCACCTTGAGCGTGCTGGACGAGATCATCGAGGGCGTCCGGGCCGATCTCGCGGAACGGCAGCGCGAGGTTCCGCTCGACGCCCTCAAGGAGAAGGCGGCCGCGGCGCCGGCCCCGCTCGACGCGCTCGCCGCGCTGCGCGGCCAGGGGGTCTCGGTCATCGCCGAGGTCAAGCGCAGCAGCCCGTCCAAGGGCGCTCTCGCCGCGATCGCCGACCCCGCGGCGCTGGCCCGCGACTACGAGGCCGGCGGCGCCAAGGTGATCAGCGTGCTCACCGAGCGGCGCCGGTTCGGGGGCAGCCTGGACGACCTCGCCGCGGTGCGCGCCAACGTCGGGGTCTCCGTGCTGCGCAAGGACTTCATCGTCACCTCCTACCAGCTCTGGGAGGCGCGGGCCCACGGCGCCGACATGGCGCTGCTGATCGTCGCGGCGCTGCCGCAGGACGCGCTCGTCTCGCTGGTCGAGCGGGCCGAGTCGATCGGGCTGCTGCCGCTGGTCGAGGTGCACACCGAGGAGGAGGCGGAGCGCGCCGTCGAGGCGGGCGCCAAGGTCATCGGCGTGAACGCCCGCGACCTGCGCACCCTCCAGGTCGACCGGGGCGTGTTCGCCCGGGTCGCGCCGCTGATCCCGAAGGACGTCGTCAAGGTCGCCGAGTCCGGCGTGCGGGGGCCGCACGACCTGCTCGCGTACGCCTCCAGCGGCGCCGACGCGGTGCTGGTGGGGGAGAGCCTGGTGATCGGCAAGGACCCGCGGTCCGCGGTCGCCGACCTCGTCGCCGCCGGTGCGCACCCGGCGCTGCGCCAGAGCGGCTGACGGACCGAGTAGGGTACGGCCATGCAGGTTGAGCCGCTGCACGAGCGATGGCGGGCTTGTCCGAAGTCCCACTGACCGGATCGCCCTTCGACGCACGACAGGACGCGTTTCTCTCATGACCATCGATACCGCGCGCGGCGCGGCCGTGCCCGATGCCACCGGGCATTTCGGGCCCTTCGGCGGCAGGTTCGCCCCCGAGGCCCTCATGGCGGCGCTCGACGAGCTCACCCGCGAGTTCGAGACCGCCAAGAACGATCCCGCCTTCACCGCCGAGCTGGACGACCTGCTCGCGAACTACGCGGGCCGGCCGAGCCTGCTGACGGAGGCGAAGCGGTTCTCCGAGCACGCGGGCGGCGCCCGGGTGCTGCTGAAGCGCGAGGACCTCAACCACACCGGCTCCCACAAGATCAACAATGTGCTGGGGCAGGCGCTGCTGACCCGGCGGATGGGCAAGTCCCGCATCATCGCCGAGACCGGCGCCGGCCAGCACGGCGTCGCGACCGCGACCGCGGCGGCGCTGCTCGGCCTGACCTGCACCGTCTACATGGGCGAGGTCGACACCGAGCGGCAGGCCCTCAACGTCGCCCGGATGCGGATGCTCGGCGCCGAGGTCGTCCCGGTGCGGACCGGCAGCCGCACCCTCAAGGACGCCTGCAACGAGGCGTTCCGCGACTGGGTCGCGAGCGTCGGCGACACCCACTACTGCATCGGCTCCGTCATGGGCCCGCACCCGTTCCCGATGATGGTCCGCGACTTCCAGCGGATCATCGGGGTCGAGGCGCGGCGGCAGTGCCTGGAGCTGACCGGGGCCCTGCCGGACGCGGTCGTCGCCTGCGTCGGCGGCGGCTCCAACGCCATCGGCACCTTCCACGCGTTCGTCCCGGACGAGTCCGTGCGGCTGTACGGGTTCGAGGCTGGCGGTGACGGCGTCGCGTCCGGCAAGCACGCCGCGACGCTCGTCGGCGGGTCCCTCGGCGTCATCCACGGCATGCGGACCTACCTGCTCCAGGACGACGACGGCCAGACGATGGAGACCCATTCGATCTCCGCCGGGCTCGACTATCCCGGCGTCGGCCCCGAGCACTCCTGGCTGCGCGACTCCGGCCGCGCCGAGTACCGCGAGATCACCGACGCGGAGGCGATGGAGGCGTTCTCGCTCCTGTGCCGGACGGAGGGGATCATCCCGGCGATCGAGTCGGCGCACGCCCTCGCGGGCGCCCTCAAGGTCGGCGCGGAGCTCGGCCCGGACGCCGTCGTCGTGGTGTGCCTGTCCGGGCGCGGCGACAAGGACATGCACACGGCCGCCGCCTTCTTCGGCCTGATGCCGGAAGGGGAGGCCCAGTGACCGCCCAGACCGCCTACGACCGGGCCCGCGCCGAGGACCGCGCCGCCCTCGTCGGCTACCTGCCCGCCGGGTTCCCCACGGTCGACGGCGCCGTCGAGGCCGCGAAGACCATGGTGGACGCGGGCTGCGACGTCATCGAGATCGGCCTGCCCTACACCGACCCGATGATGGACGGCCCCGTCATCCAGGACGCCGTCCACCAGGCGCTCGTCGGCGGCGTCCGCGTCGCCGACGTGTTCCGCACGGTCGAGGCGGTCGCCGCGACCGGCGTCCCGACGCTCGTCATGACGTACTGGAACCCCGTCGACCACTACGGCGTGGACGCGTTCGCCCGCGACCTCGCCGGGGCGGGCGGGGCCGGGCTGATCACGCCGGACCTCGGCCCGGAGGAGGGCGGCGACTGGCTGGAGGCGTCCGAGGCGCACGGCCTGGACCGCGTCTTCCTGGTCGCGCTCAGCTCCACCGACGAGCGCATCGAGTCGATCACGGCCGCGTGCCGCGGGTTCGTCTACGCGGCCTCGCTGATGGGCGTCACCGGCGCCCGCACCGCCGTCGACACCGGCGCGCCGCGGCTGGTGGAGCGCACCCGCGCGATCATCGGGAAGCGGGCGCCGGACGCGGGCGGGACGCTGCCCGTCGGGCTCGGCCTCGGCGTCGGCAACGGCGCCCAGGCCGCCGAGGTCGCCCGGTTCGCCGACGGCGTCATCGTCGGGTCCGCGTTCGTCCGCCGCCTCCTGGACGCCCCCGACCTGGCCACCGGCCTGGCGGGGCTCCGCGCCCTCACCGAGGAGCTCGCGGAAGGCGTCCGCAAGGGCCGCTGAACCGCTTCCCGGGGGAGCACGCTCCAACGCGGGACGACGTCCGTGAAAGCGCCGGATTCCGGGCTTTCACGGACGTCGTCCGCCGTTCCGGGAACTCACCGGCGGCGCCGATCGGTTCATGCTTGTGGTGCCCCCGCTCTCCCGTAGGGTGTGTTCGCCGACCCAGCGAGGCGGTCCTGGAGGGATTCCGATGACGCAAGAGACGAAGGCCCGGGAACGGGGCGCGGCGGCCGCGCCGCCGCCGCTGCCGCCGCTGTGGTTCCAGGCGGCCGCGTGGATCCTGACCCTGGCCGGGCTCGGGATCTCGGTCTACCTGACGGTCGCGCACTACGACGACGACGCGCTGGTGTGCTCGGCGTCGGCCACCGTGGACTGCCACGCCGTCACCACCAGCAAGTACTCCGAGCTGCTCGGCGTCCCGATGCCGCTGCTCGGGCTGGCGTTCTTCGTCGCGTTCGCCGCGCTGATCACGCCGTGGGCGCTGCGGTCGACGTGGCCGCCGCTGCGCTGGGGACGGATCGCGAGCACGTCCGTGGGCGTGCTGATGGTCGTCTACCTCGTCACCGTCGAACTGGCGATCCTGCACAAGATCTGCCTGTGGTGCACCGGGGTCCACGTCGTCACTATCCTGCTCTTCATCCTCGTTCTGTTCGACGAGTTCCGGCGGATCGGTCAGGTCGACTAGTCCCGCCGGGCCCGCGCCGCGCGACGGTGGCGCGGCACCCACGCATAGGAGAACCAATGAGCAAGGCCGCACGAGAGCGGTCCGCGAGGGACCGCCTGGCCGCGGAGCGCAAGCGGCAGGCGGCGCGGGAGAGGCAGCGGCGGCTGCTCGCCATCGTCATCGGGTCCGTGGTCGCGGTGGCGGCGGTCGTCGTGGCCACCGTCCTGATCATGAACCAGCGGGAGAAGAACGGGAAGGCCGAGGTCCACCAGGGCGCGCTCGCCCCGCTCAGCCGCGAGGCCGACGGCTCCATCGTCATGGCCAAGGCGGGCGTGACCAAGCCGGTGCTGGAGATCTTCGAGGACTTCCAGTGCCCGATCTGCAAGCAGTTCGAGGAGTCCAGCGGCTCGACCGTCGAGCAGCTCGCCGCCGAGGGCAAGGTGAAGGTCGTCTACCGGCCGTTCCACCTGTTCGGCCAGCAGAAGGACCCCGTCAGGATCAACTCGCTGCGGTCGGCCGAGGCGGCGCTCTGCGTCCCCGCCGACAAGTGGATCTCCTACCACGACGCGCTCTTCAAGTTCCAGCCCGCCGAGGGCACCAAGGGCTTCTCGCCCGACGACCTCGTCAAGTGGGGCAAGGACGTCGGCGTCACCGACCCGAACTTCGAGAAGTGCGTCCGGGACGAGCAGAAGAAGTCCCAGGTCGACTCCATGACCAAGTACGCCCTGGAGACCCGGAAGGTCGAGGGCACGCCCACCGTGTTCCTGGACGGCCAGGCGCTCGACCTCCAGAGCCAGCTCATGAGCCCCGACGGCCTGAAGGCGGCCGTCACCGCGGCCGGGGCCGGCAAGTGACCGGCTGAGCGGCCCCCGAGCATCCCGGCGCCGCGCCGTTCCGCCCTGGAACGGCGCGGCGCCGCCGTCCTCGCCGCCGGACGCTCGTACGCTGCTCGCAAGCAGGTGACGGGCCGATCGGGGGATCGATGAAGAGGGCCGGAGGGCACCATGCCGCGGGGCGGCGGGGCGGGCGGAAGCGGGCACGGAAGGAGCGCGCGGCACGGCACGCGCTCATGATCGGCATCGGGGCCGTCACGGCGGCCGCGGCCGGTGTCGCGATGGTCGTCGTCGTGGCCGCGCGGCACGGCGGCGAGCGGACCGTCGGCGCCTACGACGGCGCCCTCGCGCCCGCCGTGCGGCAGCGGGACGGGTCGGTCGCCATGGCCGCCGCCGGGGTCGCCAAGCCCGTCCTGGAGCTGTACGAGGACTTCCAGTGCCCCGCCTGCCTGTCCTTGGAGGAGCGGCAGGGCGGCACGATCAAGGAGCTCGCCGCGCAGGGCAAGGCCCGCGTCGTGTACCGGCCGTTCCAGCTCTTCCAGCAGGAACCGCTGATGTCGAACTCGCGGCGTGCCGCGAACGCCGCCGCCTGCGCGCCCGCCGGGCGCTGGGTCGCCTACCACGACAAGCTCTACGCCAACCAGCCCGAGGAGGGCACCGTCGGCTTCACCACCCCGGACCTGATCCGGTGGGCCGCCGAGGTCGGCATCCGGGACGCCGCGTTCGGCGCGTGCGTCCGCCAGTACCAGCGCATGAAGGCCGTCGACCAGGCGTCCGCGCACGCGGGCCGCGCGGGCGTCAACGCCACCCCGTACCTCGCGCTCAACGGCGCGAAGGTCGGCGACGAGGCGCTCGACTCGCCGGACGCCCTGAAGGAGGCCGTCGCGGACGCCGCCGCCGGCCGTCCGGTGCCGCGCCGCACCGCCATCACCGGCACCCTGTCCGCGCGGCACTGACGGCGCCGTCCGGGCCCCGCGGGACGCGCTCCTGACGTCCCGCGGCGGTCTCGGACGGATGTCCGCCGGGTGGCGATCCGGGGTCCTTGGCGGGGACGCGCGCCCGGCGCCCGCCGGAGGCGGTAACGTCAACGCCCATGCAGCCGCTCGCCTCCATCCCGAGTCCCTCGCAGGGCGTCTGGCACCTCGGGTTCATCCCGATCCGCGCCTACGCCATCATGATCATCATTGGCATCGTCGTCGCGGTCTGGCTCGGCGAGCGGCGGTGGGCCGCCAAGGGCGGCACACCCGGCGTGATCATCGACGTGGCGGTGTGGGCCGTGCCGTTCGGCCTGGTCGGCGGCCGCCTCTACCATGTGATCACCGACTACCAGCGCTACTTCGGCGAGCACGGCGACCCGGAGCGGGCCCTGGAGATCTGGCAGGGCGGCCTCGGCATCTGGGGCGCCGTCGTGCTCGGCGCGGTCGGCGCGGTGATCGGCTGCCGCCGCCGCGGGATCTCGGTGCTCGCCCTCGGCGACGCCGTCGCCCCCGGCATCGCCCTCGCCCAGGCCATCGGCCGGTGGGGCAACTACTGGAACCAGGAGCTGTACGGTCGTCCGCTGGACGCCTTCTGGGCCATCAGGATCGACCGCGACAACCGCCCGCGGCTGCCCGACGACGGCGGCCTGGCCCCGCTCGACCCCAAGTACGCCGACGTCGCGACCTACCACCCGACGTTCCTGTACGAGTCGCTGTGGTGCATCGGCGTCGCCGTCCTCGTCATCTGGGCCGACCGCCGCTTCAAGCTCACGCACGGCCGCGCGTTCGCCCTCTACGTCGCCGCCTACACGGTCGGCCGTTTCTGGATCGAGGCGCTCCGCATCGACGAGGCGCACCACTTCCTCGGCCTGCGGCTCAACGACTGGACCTCGATCATCGTGTTCGCCGGCGCGGTCGCCTACCTCTACCTGGCCCGCAACCGCACCGGCCCCGAGGACGTCAAGGCCCGCTTCCCGGGGGCCGCGAGAGGCGACAAGCCCGCCGAGCCCGTCCCCGCGGGCCTCGGCCCGTCCGCGACCGAGGCCACGGCGGCGAAGGACACCGAACCCGCGACCGGGGACGCGCCGGAGTCGACCAAGGATTCCGAGCCGTCGGAAGCCCCTGAGCCGTCGAAGGCCCCCGAGGCGCCGGAGGAGGCGGGAGCTTCGCAGGAGGCCGAGGAGTCGGGGGAGGGGACGTCCGCGCCCGAGCTCGGCAAGAAGGCCGACGCGAAGGAGGCCGAGACCGTCGACGACGTCCCGGCGCCCGTCGCGGACACGCCCGAGAACGAGCCGGAGCCCGCGGGGGAACCCGCCGCCGAGCCGGAACCCGCCGAGGACACGCCGGAGAAGCCCGTCCCAGCCGCCGAGACCGAGCCCGCAGAGCGTGAAGCGGAGCCGGAGACCGAGGCGGAAGCGAAGCCCGGAGCGGACGAGCCGGTGCCCGCGACGTCGGCGGACGACGCGGCGAAGGGCGACCCCGGAGACGAGCGGAACCACGCCGACGTGCAGAATGACGGCGACGGGACCGCCGACGCCTCCGGGCGCGCCGGCAAGGGGGAGCCCGTCACGGACGGGAAGTAGGAGGGGCCGTCGTCGGCCGGGCAGGTGAAGTGACGAGCGAGCAGACCGAATCGGCGGAGCACCACCATCGCCACCGCGACGTCAGCGGGGGCTGGCTGCGCCCCGCCGTGTTCGGCGCGATGGACGGCCTCGTCTCCAACTTCGCGCTGATCGCGGGCATCGCGGGCGGGCAGGCGAGCCAGAAGGTCATCCTGCTCGCGGGCCTCGCCGGGCTCGCCGCGGGCGCGTTCTCGATGGCGGCCGGGGAGTACATCTCGGTCGCCTCGCAGAGCGAGCTGGCGCGCGCGGAGATCGAGGTCGAGCGGCTGGAGCTGATCCGGCACCCGGTGGCCGAGCAGCGGGAGCTGGCGCAGGTCTTCGAGGCCCGCGGCGTGGACGCCGAGACGGCCGCGGAGGTCGCCCGGCAGCTCTCGCGCGACCCGGACGAGGCCCTGGAGGTGCACGCCCGCGAGGAGCTGGGCGTCTCCCCGGCGGACCTCCCGTCCCCGGTCGTCGCGGCCGGCTCGTCGTTCCTGTCGTTCTCCGTCGGCGCGCTCCTGCCCGTCCTGCCCTACCTGCTGGGCGCCACGAACCTGTGGCCCGCGGCGGGCCTGGCGGCCCTCGGCCTGTTCCTCGCGGGCGCGATCGTGTCCCGGGTCACGACCCGGGCGTGGTGGTACGGCGGGCTCCGCCAGCTGGCCTTCGGCGCCGCCGCCGCGGCGATCACCTACGGGGTCGGCGCGCTGATCGGCACCAACGGGTTGTGACCCCGCAATAAACGCCTCAAAACCCCCTTTTGGGGGCCGCGGGTGCGGCGGGGGCGCTAAGCTCCCGAGTCGTGATCGAGGCTCGTGACACAGGCTCCCCCGAGGCGCCCCGGACCGGTGCCGGGCGGGACTTCTGGCCGGCGGACGACCAGCCCGCCCGCAAGCGCCCCAGCCCGAAACTGCTCTACGGCGCCGTGGCCGCCGTGGTCGTGGTGGTGATCGCCGTCGTGGCGGCGGTCGTGCTGTCCGGCGGCGGCGGTGACGAGAAGAAGGCCGCGAACAAGAACGTCCTGCCGACGGCCTACACGCCCGACTTCAGCGGCGAGGGCTTCAGCAGGCTCGCCACGCGCACCGCGGACCCGCGCCCCATCACGGAGGGGGAGGCGCTGTCCGGCGACGCCAAGACCCTCACGTCCGCCAAGTACACGCTGAACCTGGCGGCCTCGAACCTCACCGGCGACTGCAAGAGCGTCACGTGGGGCGCCCGCCTCCAGGGCGACCTGCAGAAGTACGGCTGCTCGCAGATCCTGCGCGGCGCCTACGTGAGCGGCGACAAGAAGTTCGTCGGGCAGTTCATCGTGGTCAACCTCGCGACCGAGGAAGGGGTCAAGCAGATCCAGCGCGACCTCGACCGCGCGACCGGCGCCGGATGGATCGAGCCGCTCAACCCGCCGGGGGTGCCCGCGTTCGGCTCCGGCTTCAGCGCCGCCTACGCCAAGACCTACGGCCACTACGCCGTGATCACGTGGGTGGAGCGGGCCGGCGGCGCCCAGCCCGCCTCGCTGAACGAGATGATCGACGTGAGCCTCGTCGTCGAGAAGCCCGCCGACTTCGTGTGGGGACGCCTCGACCTCGCCGGCGGGAAGCAGCGGTGAACCGGCCGGGAACGGACGCCGCACCGGCCCGCGGGCAGTAGTCTGCGCCGTCGTGGACGCCGATGAACCGGGCCGCCGCAAGGGCGGCCCCCGCCGCACCCCGGCGAGCCGGACCGGCCGCCAGCCCGCCCAGCGCAGGACGCTGGGCCGCCCGGCCGCGCCGCGCCGCGCCGGGTCGTCCGGCGGACCCCGCCCGGAACGTTCCGGACGCCGGTCCCGGCCCGCGCCTCCCCAGGCCGAGCCCGTCCAGTACGACGAACCCGGCTACGACGCGACCGGATACGAGTCGGCTGGTTACGGGACGCCCGGGTACGAGGCAGGCGGGTACGACGCGACCGGGTACGGCGACGCCGGATACGGCGATCAGGGCTACCAGGACCCGCAATATCAGGACGCCCCGTACGCCGGTGCCCCAACGCCGGCACAGCCTTACCAAGACCCGGGTTACTCGGGCGGCGGCTACCAAGACGCCAGGTATCAGGACGCCGGGTACCAGGAGGCTGGCTACCAGGACGCCGGGTATCAGGGTGGCGAGTATCCCGAGGTCGCCTACGAGGAGTCCGGTGCGGCGGACGTCCAGCCTGCGAAGCGGGCCCCGGGGCGCAAGGGGAAGGCTCAGCAGCGGGGTAAGGGTGGAGCGGTCCGCAAGGGTGCCAAGGCGCCTCAGCAACGTCCCGCCAAGAAGGGCCGGGGCGGCGTCGTCAAGCCGCCCGCCGCGTCCACCGCGCCCCCTCCGCCCGCGGCGGCTCCAGTGCCTGGGAGTCGTCCTGCCGGACGGGCCGGAAAGGCGCTCGCCGGGCCGAAACTGTATTTCGGCGCCGCGGGAGCGCTCGGCGCGGTCGTGACCATCGGGTTGGCCGCCGTGGCCGTCCTCGGCGGTGGCGGAGACGATCAGCAGGGGCGCCGGGCCCCCGCCGCGCCGCCCGCCGGCGCCGCCGCGACCGGCCCGTCGCCCGCGTCCTACTCCAGCTCGGGGTCGTCCGCCGCCTACGCGGCCATCGCGGCGCGGACCTCGGACGCGGCGCCGCTGACCGAGGCGGAGGCGTTCCCCGAGTCGGCGTCGAGCGTGTCCGTCCCGGACGGGTCCGGGAAGCTGACGCTGCGGGCCAAGAAGCTGGACCGCGACTGCTCGGCGGCCGTGTGGGGCGCCACCGTGGCGGCCGACCTGGCCAAGGGCGGCTGCACGCAGGCGGCCCGGACCCTCTACGCCGACACGAAGCGGGGCTACGGGCTGGCGGTCGCGGTGTTCAACCTGGCGGGCTCGGCCGACGCCGACCGGTTCGTGGAGACCCTCGACCAGAGCCGCGGCGGCGGTTTCGTCCGGCCGCTGAGCGCGCCCGCGCCGCTCGCCTCGTTCGGGCAGGGCTTCGGGATGGCCCGCGGCCTGGCGGAGGGCCACTACGCGGTGGTCGCCTGGGCGCAGCGCCTCGACGGCCGCGGCGACGAGACCGACGAGACGCTGCTGTCGCTGCTGATCGAGGGCGGGAAGGCCCCCGCCGTCCTCGGCCGCGCCGCCGGCGCCGGGCACTGACTCCGCCGGGCACTGACCGCGCCGGAAGCTGACCGCGCCGGACGCTGACTCCCGGCGCTGACCCCGGCCGAGGCCGGTTCCGGGCGCGTTTACGGACCGCCGGGTAAACATCGGGTCCCGGTGACGATCCTCACCGAGGTCAGGGCGATATGCCCTGGACATGGGCCGGTATCCTGGTCTAAACCACTCAGGGATGACTTGCGGCGACCGGTACGGAGTAAGTTTCGCGATCCGGTGCGACCGGGCATGATCCCGGCAGTGATGTAATGTCATCTCACCGCAGCAGGGCCAACGTCGTCCCGGGACTGCACTGACATCGAAGCAGTGACACGACGACGACGGGAGGGTTGATGGCTGCTGCTGCCCTCACGCCGGGCCGCCCCCGCCCCCAGGGGCTGTACGACCCGGCTAACGAGCACGACGCGTGCGGCGTCGGCATTGTCGCCGACCTGCATGGACGCAAGAGCCACGACATCGTCCAGAACGCCCTGACCGTCCTGAAGAATCTGGACCACCGCGGCGCGGTGGGCGCGGAGCCGGACGACGGCGACGGCGTCGGCATCCTCGTCCAGATCCCGGACGCGTTCTTCCGCGAGGTCCTCGACTTCACGCTTCCCGAGGCGGGCGCGTACGCCGCCGGGATCGCCTTCCTGCCCGTGGACGGCGACGAGCGCGCCGCCGCGGTCGCCCGGGTCGAGACGCTGTGCGTCGAGGAGGGCCTGACGGTCCTCGGCTGGCGCGAGCTCCCGCACGACCCGCGCTTCACCGGTCCCGCCGCCCGGCGGGTCATGCCGCACTTCGCCCAGCTGTTCGTGGCGCCCGCCGCGGGCGGCCCCCACGACGGCCTGACGGGCCTGGAGCTCGACCGCGCCGTGTTCTGCATGCGCGAGCGCGCCGAGCAGGACGTCGACGTCTACTTCCCGAGCCTGTCCAGCCGGACGCTCGTCTACAAGGGCATGCTGACGACGCCGCAGCTGGAGCCGTTCTTCCCCGACCTGTCGGACCGCCGGTTCACCAGCGCGATCGCGCTCGTCCACTCGCGGTTCTCGACGAACACGTTCCCCGCCTGGGAGCTGGCCCACCCGTACCGGTTCATCGCCCACAACGGTGAGATCAACACGGTGAAGGGCAACCGGAACTGGATGCGGGCCCGCGAGGCGCTGCTGAAGTCCGACGTGATCCCGGGCGACATCTCCCGCATCTTCCCGGTGATCGACATCGAGGCGAGCGACACGGCGTCGTTCGACGAGTGCCTGGAGCTGCTGCACCTCGGCGGGCGGTCGCTGCCGCACGCGGTGCTGATGATGATCCCCGAGGCGTGGGAGAACCACACCGAGATGGACCCGGAGCGCCGGGCCTTCTACGAGTTCCACTCGACCCTCATGGAGGCGTGGGACGGCCCCGCGAGCGTCAGCTTCACCGACGGCACGCTCGCCGGCGCCGTCCTGGACCGCAACGGCCTGCGCCCCGGCCGCTACTGGGTGACCGACGACGGCCTGGTCGTGCTGGCCAGCGAGGCCGGCGTGCTCGACATCCCGGCGGACAAGGTCGTCCGGAAGGGCCGGCTCCAGCCCGGCAAGATCTTCCTGGTGGACACCGCGGCCGGCCGGATCGTCGAGGACGACGAGGTCAAGGCCGAGCTGGCCGCCGAGCACCCGTACGGGCAGTGGCTGCACGAGGGCCTCGTCCGGTTCGAGGAGCTGCCGCAGCGCGAGCGGGAGATCCCGACGCACGAGACGCTGGTCAAGCGGCAGCAGACGTTCGGGTACACGCTCGAAGAGCAGCGGATCATCCTGACGCCGATGGCCAGGACCGGCGCCGAGCCGATCGGGTCGATGGGCACCGACACGCCGATCGCGGTGCTGTCGGAGCGGCCGCGGCTGCTGTTCGACTACTTCAAGCAGCTGTTCGCGCAGGTCACGAACCCGCCGCTGGACGCGATCCGGGAGGAGCTCGTCACCTCCCTCCAGTCGACGCTCGGTCCCGAGGGCAACCTGCTCCAGCCGGGCCCGGACTCGTGCCGGCGGCTGGTGCTGCCGACCCCGATCCTCGACAACGACGAGCTCTCCAAGATCATCCACATCGACGACGAGGGCTCGCTGCCGCACCTCCAGGCGTACGTCGTGCACGGCCTGTACGACGTCGCCGGCGGGGGAGAGGCCCTGGAGGCGCGCCTCGAAGAGATCAACTCCGAGGTGAGCCGGGCCATCGAGGCCGGCGCGCGGATCATCGTGCTGTCGGACCGCGGGGCGGACTCGGCCCGCGCGGCGATCCCGTCGCTGCTGCTGACCGGCTCCGTCCACCACCACCTGATCCGGGAGAAGGCCCGCACCCGCGTCGGCCTCGTGATCGAGACCGGCGAGGCCCGCGAGTGCCACCACATGGCGCTGCTCATCGGGTACGGCGCGTCCGCGATCAACCCCTACCTCGCCATCGAGACCGTCGAGGACCTCGTCCGCGGCGGCGTGATCGAGGGCCTGGAGCCGGCGAAGGCCGTCCGGAACCTCGTGAAGGCGTACGGCAAAGGCGTCCTGAAGGTCATGTCGAAGATGGGCGTGTCCACGGTCGCGTCCTACACCGGCGCGCAGATCTTCGAGGCGATCGGCCTCGGCGAGCAGGTCGTCGGCCGCTGCTTCACCGGCACCACGTCCCGGCTCGGCGGCGTCGGCTTCGACGTGCTGGCCCGCGAGGTCGCCGAGCGGCACGCGCGCGCCTACCCGCCCGGCGGCAACGAGGCGGCGCACCGCACGCTGGAGATCGGCGGCGAGTACCAGTGGCGCCGCGAGGGCGAGCCGCACCTGTTCAACCCCGAGACGGTGTTCAAGCTCCAGCACGCCACCCGCACCCGCCGGTACGAGATCTTCAAGGAGTACACCGCCAAGGTCGACGCGCAGGCGGAGAAGCTCATGACCCTGCGCGGGCTGTTCCGGCTCCGCGAGGGCGACCGCGCGCCCGTGCCGATCGACGAGGTCGAGCCCGTATCGGAGATCGTCAAGCGGTTCTCCACCGGCGCGATGTCCTACGGGTCCATCTCGGCCGAGGCGCACGAGACCCTCGCGATCGCGATGAACCGCCTCGGCGGCAAGTCCAACACCGGCGAGGGCGGCGAGGACCCGCGGCGCTTCACCCCCGACGAGAACGGCGACCTGCGCCGCAGCGCGATCAAGCAGGTGGCGTCGGGACGGTTCGGCGTGACGTCGGAGTACCTCACGAACTCCGACGACATCCAGATCAAGATGGCGCAGGGCGCCAAGCCCGGCGAGGGCGGGCAGCTGCCCGGCCACAAGGTCTACCCGTGGATCGCCAAGACCCGGCACTCCACCCCGGGCGTGGGCCTGATCTCGCCGCCGCCGCACCACGACATCTACTCGATCGAGGACCTGGCGCAGCTCATCCACGACCTGAAGAACGCCAACCCCGCGGCGCGCGTGCACGTCAAGCTCGTCGCCGAGGTCGGCGTCGGCACGGTCGCGGCCGGGGTGTCCAAGGCGCACGCCGACGTGGTGCTGATCTCCGGGCACGACGGCGGCACCGGCGCGTCCCCGCTCACCTCCCTCAAGCACGCCGGCGCGCCCTGGGAGCTCGGCCTCGCCGAGACCCAGCAGACGCTGCTGCTCAACGGGCTCCGCGACCGCATCGTCGTGCAGACCGACGGGCAGATGAAGACCGGCCGGGACGTCGTGGTCGCCGCGCTGCTCGGCGCCGAGGAGTACGGCTTCGCGACCGCGCCGCTCGTGGTGTCGGGCTGCATCATGATGCGGGTCTGCCACCTCGACACCTGCCCGGTCGGCGTCGCGACGCAGAACCCCGTCCTGCGGGAGCGGTTCTCCGGCAAGCCCGAGTTCGTCGTCAACTTCTTCGAGTTCGTCGCCGAGGAGGTCCGCGAGTACCTGGCGGCCCTCGGCTTCCGCTCGCTGGACGAGGCGATCGGGCACGTCGAGATGCTCGACACCCGCGACGCCGTGGACCACTGGAAGGCGTCCGGGCTGGACCTCGGCCCGATCCTGCACACCCCCGAGCTGACCGCGGGCGCGGCCCTGCGCCGCGTCACCGTCCAGGACCACGGGCTCGCGAAGGCCCTGGACAACACGCTGATCCAGCTCGCCGAGGGCGCCCTCGCGTTCGGCGACAAGGTGAAACTCGACCTGCCGATCCGCAACGTCAACCGGACCGTCGGCACCATGCTCGGCCACGAGGTGACCAAGAAGTGGGGCGGCGAGGGCCTGCCCGACGACACGATCGACGTCACCTTCACCGGCTCGGCGGGCAACTCGTTCGGCGCGTTCGTGCCGCGCGGCGTCACCCTCCGGCTCGTCGGCGACGCCAACGACTACGTCGGCAAGGGCCTGTCGGGCGGTCGGCTGACGCTGCGCCCGCCCGCGGACGCGGCGTTCACCGCCGAGGACCAGATCATCGGCGGCAACGTCATCCTGTACGGCGCCACCTCGGGCGAGCTGTTCGCCCGCGGCGTCGTCGGCGAGCGGTTCTGCGTCCGCAACTCCGGCGCGACCGCCGTCGTCGAGGGCGTCGGCGACCACGCCTGCGAGTACATGACCGGCGGCCGCGCGATCATCCTCGGCCGGACGGGCCGCAACCTCGCGGCCGGGATGTCGGGCGGCGTCGCCTACGTCCTGGACCTCGTCCCCGAGCGGGTCAACGGCGAGATGGTCGACCTGGAGCCGCTCGACGAGGCCGACGCGGCGTTCGTCCGGTCGCTGGTCGAGCGGCACCTCGCCGAGACCGGCTCCGAGGTCGCCGGGCGGCTGCTCGGCGACTGGGACGCCGCCGCCGGCCGCTTCACCAAGATCATGCCGCGCGACTACCGGCGCGTCCTGGAGGCCATGGCGAAGGCCGAGGCCGAGGGACGCGACGTCGACGAGGCCGTCATGGCCGCGGCGCAGGGCTGAGAGAGGGGGACATCCCACATGGCTGACCCGAAGGGTTTCCTGACCGTACCGCGGGAGCTCCCGAAGCGCCGCCCGGTCGACGTGCGCATCCGGAGCTGGTCCGAGGTCTACGAGGACTTCGGCAAGGACCGGCTGGAGAAGCAGGCGAGCCGCTGCATGGACTGCGGCATCCCGTTCTGCCACCAGGGCTGCCCGCTCGGCAACCTCATCCCCGAGTGGAACGACCTCGTCTACCGCAAGGACTGGCACGAGGCCATCGAGCGGCTCCACGCCACCAACAACTTCCCGGAGTTCACCGGGAGGCTGTGCCCCGCCCCGTGCGAGAGCGCCTGCGTCCTCGGCATCAACCAGGACCCGGTGACGATCAAGCGGGTCGAGGTCGAGATCATCGACCGGGCGTTCGCCGAGGGCTGGGTGCGCCCGCAGCCGCCCGCGGTCAAGACCGGCAAGAGGGTCGCGGTCGTCGGCTCCGGGCCCGCCGGCCTCGCCGCCGCCCAGCAGCTCACCCGCGCCGGGCACGACGTCAAGGTGTACGAGCGCGCCGACCGCATCGGCGGGCTCCTCCGCTACGGCATTCCCGAGTTCAAGATGGAGAAGCGGCACCTCGACCGGCGCCTCGCCCAGATGCGCGCCGAGGGCACCGAGTTCAAGACCTCGGTCAACGTCGGCGTCGACATCACCGTGGACGAGCTCCGCGAGGGCCACGACGCCGTCGTCCTCGCCGGCGGCGCCACCGCCTGGCGTGACCTGCCCATCCCGGGCCGCGAGCTCAAGGGCGTCTACCAGGCGATGGAGTACCTGCCCCCGTCCAACAAGGTGCAGGAGGGCGACTACACCGAGTCGCCCATCTCCGCCGCGGGCAAGCACGTCGTCGTCATCGGCGGCGGCGACACCGGCGCCGACTGCATCGGCACCGCGATCCGGCAGGGCGCCGCCTCCGTCACCCAGCTGGAGATCATGCCGCGCCCGCCGGAGAACCGCTCCGACGCCCAGCCGTGGCCGACCTACCCGATCCTGTTCAAGATGGAGAGTGCCCACGAGGAGCTCGCCGAGCAGGGCGGCGACCGCCTCTACGCGGTCTCCACCACCGAGTTCCTCGGCGACGAGGACGGCAACGTCCGCGCCCTGAGGCTCGTGGAGGTCGGCGGCCCCGAGACCCGCTTCGCGCCCGTCGAGGGCACCGAGCGGGAGATCCCGGCCGAGCTGGTCACCCTCGCCATGGGCTTCCTCGGCCCGCAGCGCGAGGGCCTCCTGGACGAGCTCGGCGTCGAGCTCGACCAGCGCGGCAACGTCGTCCGCGACAAGGACTACGCCACCTCCGTGGACGGCGTCTTCGCCGCCGGCGACATGGGCCGCGGCCAGTCGCTGATCGTCTGGGCCATCGCCGAGGGCCGCGCCGCGGCGCACGGCGTCGACCGGTACCTGTCCGGGCAGACTGCCCTGCCGTACCCGATTCCGCCCACCGCGCGTCCGATAGCCTGATCCGCGATCATTGTCCGCCGTGCCTCCGGTGTCCGCCGGAGGCGCGGCGGCGTCGTGTGACGCGCCGAGCCGGGCGCCGCGCGAACGCGCCGTGGACAGGGGACCCCATGCCGACCCGCCAGACCGAGGTGACCCACTGGTACCTGGAGCAGCTCAGCCCCGCCGAGCTGCGCCCGGCCAAGGCGCCCGACATCCGGTTCGACATCGTCCGGGCCGAGATCCCGAGCCCGGAGTTCGGCCGCTTCCTCTACACCGCCGTCGGCGGCGACTGGTACTGGACCGACCGCCTCGCCTGGTCCTACGACCAGTGGCGCAACTGGCTCTCCCGCCCCGGCCTCGAAACCTGGGTCGGCTACGTCCGCGGCACCCCCGCCGGCTACGTCGAACTCGACCCGCAACCAGACGGCGTCGTTGAGATCACCTGCTTCGGCCTGCTGCGCCCCTTCATCGGCCGCGGCCTCGGCGGCCACCTCCTCACCATCGGCACGTCCCGCGCCTGGGACCTCGCCACCCGCTGCCCCGACCGCAAACCCACCGAACGCGTCTGGCTCAGCACCTGCTCCAACGACGGCCCCGCCGCCCTGAAGAACTACCAGGCCCGCGGCTTCCGCGTCTACGACGTCACGACCACGACGGGCGTCCTGCCCCACACCCCGCCAGGCCCATGGCCGAATAGTTTGTAAGCCCTTGGCGTCGGGCCTTGGAGGCCCTCCTTCAACGGGCTTACGGCGATCGCTAGCATCGCTCCGGCTCGCCTGGCGGCTCACTGCGCGATCAAGTTCTCGCTCCGCTCGAACTTGGCTTCGCACGCGATCGCAACGTTCCGGTCGGCGATCATTGAGGTACCCACTGCTTCTTGGTTGCGCGATTCATGTTCGCGTCAGGGTGGCGCCTAGCTCGCGCAGCACCTCGACCAAGCGCTCCACGTCCGTCTCCGTCGTGCGCCAGTTGAGCGCCGTGGGACGGAACGCCCGCATGCCGCGGTAGAGCGACGTCCCTGCGTACACGCGCCCATCGGCTACCAGCGCCTCCCCGAGCCGGGCGTTCAGACCGTCGAGCCGCTCCTCGGGAACACCCTCCGGCCGGTACCTGAAGCACACCACGCACAACTGGACGGGCGCCAGCAGCTCCAGGTCCGGAGCCCGCTCGACGAGCGCGCCCAGGTGCGCCGCCACATCGAGATGGCGCTCCACCATCGCCCGGTACCCCTCCCGCCCGTACGCGCGCAGCGACGCCCAGATCGGCAGCGCCCGCGCCCGCCGCGACGACTCCACCCCCAACTCGTTGTAATTGACGCGCTCACCGTCCCCCGCGGTCAGGTACGCCGCCCCCCACGACCCGAACGCGCCCCTCAACAGCTCCGGATCCCGCACGAACGAGAAGCCGCTCTCCTGCGGCACGTTCAGCCACTTGTGCCCGTCCGCCGTCACCGAATCGGCACGCTCCACACCCCGCACCAGATGCGCCGTCCGCGGGGACAGCGCCGCGAACAGCCCGAACGCGCCGTCCACGTGCAACCACGCGCCATGCCGCTCCGCCAGGTCCGCGAGCTCCTCCACCGGGTCCGAATCGCCCGCGTTCACCTCCCCGACGTTCGCGACGATCACCGCCGGACCGCCCGCCTCCGCCAGCGCCGCGTCCATCCCGGCCAGATCCACCCGCCCCGCGTCGTCCCGCTCGAAGGTGCGCAGCGTGTCGCGCCCGCACCCCAAGATCTGCAGCGCCTTACGGGTACTGGCATGCACCAGCCCGCTGCTGAACACCGGCATCGGCGGCAACCCCGCAAGGCCCCGCGCCGCCACGTCCACCCCGTGCCGCTCCGCCCACCACTGCCGCGCACACGCCAGCCCCGTCACATGCGCCACCGTCGCGCTCGGCGTCAGCACCCCGCCGAACCCCGCGGGCAGCCCGAACAGCTCCTTCAACCAGCCCAGCACCACCGTCTCCGCACGGCTCGCCAGCGGCGACGCCAACCACAACCCGGCATTCTGGTCCAGCAGCGACGCCACCCAGTCACCCGCCATCGCCGCCGGCGTCGCCCCTCCCACCACCAGGTGGAAGAACCGCGGCCCGGACGAATGCGTGGCCGCCCCCGTCCCCACCCTGATCAGCCGCTCCACCCCGCCGAGCGTCCCGTCCCCCCGCTCCGGCAGCGGCCCGCCGAGCTCGTCCAGCAGCCCGTCCATCGCCCGATCATGCACCGGACGCTCCTGAAGCCCGTCCAGATAAGGCCGAGCCGCCAGCGCCACGAGATCGAGCGCGTCGGCCGCGAGGTCGCGTTCATACAGGGGATCGCTCATGCCGACAGGAGATCACGGCATCGTCCCAGGCAAAAGGATCATGCCGGACGGACCTCCCGCGGCCCCCGACGTGACACGGGCCACGACCGCACCCCTTGTGGCGGACGGAACGGTCGGCTAGCTTCGCGGCCAGAGTCAAGGTTCTCCCGTAAACCCGACACGGGACACCGAGGGCCCGGTCACCCACCGCTGGGGTGGCCGGGCCCACCCGTGTTTATTGCAATGCCCTCGGCGTCGGGCCTTGGCGGCCCTCCTTCAACGGGCATTGCGGCGATCGCTGGCATCGCTCCGGCTCGCCTGGCGGCTCACTGCGCGATCAAGTTCTCGCTCCGCTCGCACTTGGCTCCGCACGCGATCGCAACGCCTCCCCGGTGTTCCCGTCCAAACAACGCCCCTCCGGGCTCACACGGCACGCGCCCTCGAACCGCGTCCCGGGCTGCTTTCGCGTGAACGACACCCTGTGGGCCCATCCAGGGCCGGCACGCGCCCTCGAACCGCGTCGCGGGGTGCGTGCGCGTGAAGGGCGCCCTGTGGGCCCGTCCAGGGCCCGGCAGGCGCTCTCTCGAACCGCGTCGGGGGGCGCTCCCGCGTGAACAACGCCCTGTCGGCCTGTCCAGGGCCCGGCAGGCGCTCTCTCGAACCGCGTCGCGGGGCGCTCCCGCGTGAACGACACCCTGTGGGCCTGTCCAGGGCCCGGCAGGCGCTCTCTCGAACCGCGTCGCGGGTGCTTCCGCGTGAACGGCGCCCTGCGGCCTCGGCAGGGCATGACACATGCGATTGCACCGCGTCCCCAGGTGTTTCCGCGCGGACAGTGCCTGCGGGCTGGCCTTGGGGGATGGCGCGCCAACGCAGCGCGTCCCGGATTAGTTCTAAGTGGTCAGTGTCCGGCGGGCTTGGGCATGGCTCTGCATGCGCTCAGAGCGCTTCCGGGGGCGAGTTGTGGGGGAGTGGGGGCTTGGGGCCCGGGCTGGTTTTGCTCGACGTGGCCAGGGACGGGGGCAGGGAGGGAGTGCGTGGGGGAGGGGGAGTGAGGGAGGGGGAGGGGTCAGCACAGGGCTCGGATGGGTTCGCCGGCGAGGTCGCGGACTTCGTGGGCCATGTGGGCTTGGTCTGCGTAGCCGGCCGTGTAGGCGACGCCGGCTAGCGGCTCGCCGGCTCGGGCTAGACGCAGGGCTCGCTGGAAGCGCAGGACGCGCTGCAAGGTCTTCGGGCCGTATCCGAACGCGGCCACGGCTCGGCGTCGCAGTTGGCGCTCGCCCAGTCCGAGATCGTCCGCCACCCGGCGCACCGGCTCCCGTGCGAGCCCGGCCACCATCGCCGGGACGAGGGGATCCACCGGCCCGGTCGCCGCGGCGTGTCCGGCCAGTGCCGCTACCAGCGCGTCCGCCCGCTTCTCGGGGGCACTCGTCGCCAGGGAGGACTCCAGTACCTCCGCGTCTGCGCCCCAAAGCTCCCGCAAGGGCACCCGCGCGTCCCGGACGGCATCTGCCGGGAACCCCAGTACCGGCGGCGCCGCGCCCGGACGGAACCGCACCCCCGCCATGGACGAACCGGGAAGCAGCAGCGCTGGATTCGGGCCCGTGTCGGGGCCCGCCACGAGGATCTCCCCGTCCCACCAGATGAGGTCAACGCAGCCGTCCGGCACCACACGCTGGACGTACGGCTCCGCGCCGTCAGGGAGCGCCGCCGTCCACGAGCACACCACGCCCGGAGCGCCTAGAACGGGCGTCTCGCGGTAGTTGGTGGTGTTCACGACTTCCTGCATACCACCCCAAACCGTGGGCAGAGGGCCTACGGAAGTCAAAGCCCCGAAAATGCCAGGAGGTCACCAGATGTCCACCGATCTGCAGAGCAAGACGATCGCCTTCCTCTGCGCGCCCGAGGGCACCGAGCAGGTGGAGCTCACCGAGCCGTGGAAGGCCGTGGAGCAGGCCGGCGGCAACCCGCGCCTCGTCTCGACCGAGTCCGGCCGCCTCCAGGCCTTCAACCACCTCGACAAGGGCGACACCTTCCCGGTCGACACCACCGTCGACGTCTCCGGCCCCGACGAGTTCGACGCGCTGGTGCTGCCCGGCGGCGTCGCCAACCCGGACTTCCTTCGCATGCAGCCCAACGCGGTCGCCTTCGTCAAGGCGTTCTTCGACGCCGGCAAGCCCGTCGCCGCGATCTGCCACGCCCCGTGGACGCTCATCGAGGCCGACGTCGTCCGCGGCCGGACCGTGACGTCCTGGCCGAGCCTCCAGACCGACCTCCGCAACGCCGGTGCCACCTGGGTGGACGAGGAGGTGCGGATCTGCGAGGGCGGCCCCAACGTCCTCGTCACCAGCCGCAAGCCGGACGACCTCAAGGCCTTCTGCCAGGCGGCCGTCCAGGCGTTCAAAGGCTAGGCGGCCACTTGTGGTCTAGACCTCTGAGCTAGACCAATCGGTGAACTCCAGGCGACCGCATCCTGCGCGAATAACCGTACCGACGGGTAACTAAGTACCGTTGTGCACGTGACCCGTCGAGCGAAGATTGTCAGCACCATCGGTCCCGCCTGCTCGAGCGCCGAGCAGATCAACGCCCTCGTGGAGGCGGGCATCGACGTAGCCCGCCTCAACATGTCCCACGGCGAGCACGCCGTCCACGAGGAGGTCTACCACCGGATCCGCGCCGCCGCCGAGAGCACCGGCCGCGGCGTCGGCATCCTCGCGGACCTGCAGGGCCCCAAGATCCGCATCGGGCGGTTCCCCGACGGCCCCGTACGCCTCACCCTCGGCGACGAGTTCACCATCACGACGGACGACGTCCCGGGCAGCCGCAGGGAGGTCTCCACGACCTACCAGGGCCTGCCCGGCGACGTCAGCGCCGGCGACACCGTCCTCATCGACGACGGCCGCGTCGCCCTCCGCGTCACCGAGGTCGAGGGCCCCCGCGTCCACACCACCGTCACCGTCGGCGGCATGGTGTCCGACAACAAGGGCCTCAACCTGCCCGGCGTCCCCGTCAGCGTGCCCGCCCTCACCGAGAAGGACGAGAAGGACCTCCGCTGGGCCCTGCGCCTCGGCGTCGACCTGGTCGCCCTCTCCTTCGTCCGGACGCCCGCAGACGCCGACATCTGCTACCAGATCATGGAAGAGGAGGGCGTCCGCGTCCCCCTCATCGGCAAGATCGAGAAGCCGCAGGCCGTCGAGCGGCTCCCCGAGATCGTCGCCGCCTTCGACGGCATCATGGTCGCCCGCGGCGACCTCGGCGTCGAACTGCCCCTCGAACAGGTCCCGATCGTCCAGAAGCGCGCGATCGAACTCTGCCGCGAGAAGGCCCGCCCGGTCATCGTCGCCACCCAGATGCTCGAATCCATGATCTCCGCGCCGCGCCCCACCCGCGCCGAGACCTCGGACGTCGCCAACGCCGTCTTCGAGGGCGCCGACGCCGTCATGCTCTCCGGCGAGACCAGCGTCGGCCAGTACCCCATCGAATCCGTCCTCACCATGAGCCGGATCGTGACCACCGCCGAGCAGGCCGTCCTGCACGCCACCCACACCCTCGACCGCATCCCCGAGACGGTCGGCGGCGCCATCGCCCGCGCGGCCGCCGAAGTCGGCGCCACCGTGGGCGCCGAAGCCCTCATCGCCTTCACGATGTCCGGCGAGACCGCCCGCCGCCTGTCCCGCTACCGGTCTCCGATCCCGCTGCTCGCCTTCACGTCCGTGCCCGCCGTCCGCGGCCGCCTCGCGCATGTCTGGGGCGTCGAGACGTTCATCGTCCCGCACGTCAACCACACCGACGACATGGTCGGCCAGGTCGAACAGGCCCTCCTGGAGATCGGCCGCTGCCAGAAGGGCGACCGCGTCGTCGTCGTCGCCGGCTCGCCCCCCGGCACCCCCGGCTCGACCAACGCGCTCCGCGTCCACAACATCGGCGACACAATCTCCATGCAGCACTAACAACCACCACCACCCGCCGCCCCGCACCCCTCCGGGGCGGCGCCCAACCCCCACAACCACACCCCACAGCCCCGCCCCCTCCCAACGCCCCACACCCCAAACAGCACCCTCCCCACGGCAGCGCGCCCCACGGCAGCGCGCCCCACGGCAGCGCGCCCCACGGCAGCGCGCCCCACGGCAGCGCGCCCCACGGCGGTGCACTCCACGGCGGCGCCCCGCTAAGGCGGCACCCTCCCCACGGCAGAGCACTCCACGGCAGCCAGCTCGCTAGGGCAGCGCGTCGTTAGGGCAGCACGGGGCCGATGGCAGCCCGCCCCTCCGACGGCGGCACATCCCCCTTCAGCACGCCCCCTTGTGGTGCCACCACTTGTGGTGCGTCCCCTTGCGGTGCGTCCCCTTGGCGGTGAGCTCTTCGTGGCGGCGCCCCCCTCCGCAGTGGCACTCCCTCCACGACGGCGCCTACGCCCACCCCACGCTCGGGCGCACAACGCCGCCCACTCCTTACGGTGCACACTTTGCGGCAGCATGCGCCCATGGCGGTGCGTGCTCCTCCGGAGCGGCGCCCGAGCTCACCCCGAGGCCGCGCATAGTTGCAGTGCCGCGCTCCTGCTGGTGCGCACTACACGGCAGCATCCATCCCACGGCAGCGGCCCCCATGACAGCCTGCCCTTGACGGCGACGCGGCCTACACAGCAGCGCGCCCCTCAAGGCAGCACACCTCCACAGCGGCGCGCTCTCCACGGCCGCACACGCCCACAACGTTGCGCATTCCTGAGGGCGCCCACCCCGCAGTAGCACGCTCCCACGGCCGTGCATCCGCAGCGTCGCGCGCTGCTGACGGCACACACTCACCGAAGTACTCCTCCGTCCAGCTCGCCCTGTACGGCAGCGTGCCCCTCAGGCGTGGCGTCCCCGCGGCGGCGCGCTCTCCAAGCCGGGCTCACCCACAGCGCCGCGCCTTCCTAACGGGGCCAACTTCACGGCAGTGTCCACCCCGTGGCAGCGCACCCTATGACAGCGTGCCCTCTATGGCGGCGCGCCCCACGGCGTCGCGGTCTCTCCAAGGCCGTGCCCGTCTACAGCGTTGCGCGTTCCTGACGGCGCACGTCCGATGGCGCACGTCCGATGGCGCACGTCCCGCAGCGCACACCCACGACAGCACGTTCCCACGGCGGCCGTGCGCACCGTAACGTCACGCGTACTCGACAGCGCACGCTCACCGCGGCACCCCTTCCGTGCAGCGCGCCCTGTACGGCAGCGCGCCCCTGACAGCGCCACGTCCCTACGGCAGCACGTCCCTACGGCACCGTGCCGCTGACAGCGGCACGTCCCTACGGCGGTGCGCTCACCTTGGCCGTGCACTTGAAGCGTCCCGCGTTTCCTCAGCGGCGGCACTCTTCGCTGCAACGGGCTCCGTGGCGGCACACTGTTCACGGTGGCATGTCTTCCACGGCCGTTTTTACCCGTAGCGTCGCGCGCTGCTGACGGCGCACATCTCACGGCGGCACCCGTCTCCGCTAGGGCGCCCTGCGCGGCGGCACGCTTCTTGGATGGTGCGTCCCGATGGCAGAGCACCTGCGCGGCGGCACGTGGCGTCAGGCGGTGGGCGCTTCAGGACGGTGGCAGTCCACGGGCCCGGGGGAGCATGGATTTCCGCTTGGCGCGCACGCTTTGATGTGGCATATCAGAGGCCCGCTCCGGACGGAGCGCAGTGCATGGCGGTTCCCCCACCACGATGGCCGTTCTATGGCGCTATGCCCGCCACGGCAGCGCTGCATCACGGTGGCGTCCCACCGCGGTGGTGGCTCCATCGCGGTGGTGGCCCCATTATGGCGGCGTGTGTCTTGGGGTGTTTGGGGCGGTGTGTGAGGCTGGACGCGGTGTCGCGTGTTCCTTGGCGGCGTGTGGCCATGGCGGCGCGCATTCGTGGTTCGGGGCATTTGCGGCGCCTGTTCGCGGTGGGGCCATGCCTCGTTGTGGGGTTAGCAGGGGATTCGGCCCCGCCTGTAGATCACCACGTGATTTCATTTGTGGCTCGCTCTGGACACCTCGTCAACCACCACCCCACCATGAGTACATGAGCGACGATCACCGGACGGACGGACCCGAGCCGGCGCGCTGGCGCAAGCTGCCGGTCCGCACGCCTCTTGAGGACCTGACGACTGGCCACGAAGTCCCGCCGACTCCTCAGGCCATCGCTGACACGAAGCCGACGCCTCTGGACGAGGCGACCCGTTATCCGATCTGACGTGAGGCGTCGCCGCGCGTTCGGGTGGACCGGCGGCTCAGTGTTTCGGTCCTACGAATTCGTCTAAGCGTGCCACCCCCTCTCGGGTCGCTACGGAGATGTTCTTCTGGTTCATCTGCGTCCACGGGACGCCGAGCCGGTCGAGTGCGTTCGTGAACAGTTGCTGGATGTCGATCGATACGTTCGTGAAGTTGTAGCGCGGATACTCGTACCAGCGATCCCCGTCCTTCAGCGGCCGTCGTATCCGGTTGGTGGTTCGGCACCCGTCCGAGTGGATCAGCCCTCGGACGAAGTCTTGGGTGCACTCATTCACGATCTCTTGTTGCCATCGCGCCAGCTCGATCTTCCGCTCGTGCTTTCGTCCGGGCCTGTGCTGCGGGAAGAGACAGGGCCAATGTTTGGAGTGGCTGTTGACCTCTGTGCAGCCGGGGCAGGGAACACGTCTCACCTTGTTCTGCGGCCGGATGGCCGAGACCGCCGCTACGCATTGCTCGATGAGGCCTGGCCAGGCGTTCGCGCAGGAGATCCTCAAAGCCCAGATCTCCTTTCGGGGCTCGCCGACAGGGCTGATGCAGCCGTCCCCCAGGTAGAGACCGAGCAGGTAGGTGTAGGCGTCGGGCGGTGCCGGCGGTTTCGGTACACCTGAGCATCGGGGGCAGTCCTGGTAGGGGCCTGCGTGGAGGGCCTGTCCTTGGACGGCCTTGAGCCGCCAGTCCCGGATCGCCCACCGCGATATGCCGGTTTGCCTGCTCGCCTCGCTGATCGTGAGACCGCGGTCGATCATGGAGAGGGCTTGTTGACGCTGCGTGTCGTTGTACATGCGGACAGTGTGTCGCGAGCCTATGACATTTCGTGTCCGGGTGGCTGCGGGCAGCGAGTTCGAGCTGGTTCGGCCTCGGCTGGATAGCGGCGCGAGAGGGTGCAGAGGGGAATGCTATGAGGGCGAATAGCCCATTGTTCTCAGGTGCCCCGAGTGGGACTCGAACCCACACTGAACGGTGTTTGAGACCGCAACCTCTGCCAATTGGGTTATCGGGGCTAATCTCCGGACGAACCGGACATCTGGTTTGCGGAGTCCTCCCGCAAGGCTGGGGGGAGGGCTGGCCGAGACCAGGGTAGCGGGTCCCGGTAGGCTCGTGCGCGTGGAGAGCGCTCGGCGAGTTGTGATCGCGGAAGACGAGGCCCTGATCCGGCTGGATCTCAAGGAGATGCTGCAGGAGGACGGCTACGAGGTCGTCGGGGAGGCCGGGGACGGCGAGACCGCCGTTCGGCTGGCCGGTGAGCTCAAGCCGGACCTCGTGATCCTCGATGTCAAGATGCCGGTCCTGGACGGGATCTCGGCGGCCGAGCGCATCTCGGCGGAGCGGATCGCGCCGGTCGTGATCCTCACGGCGTTCTCCCAGCGCGAGCTGGTGCAGCGGGCGACGGAGGCGGGGGCGATGGCCTACCTCGTCAAGCCGTTCTCCAAGACCGATCTGACGCCCGCGATCGAGATGGCCGTCAGCCGTTATACGGAGCTGCGGGCGCTGGAGGCCGAGGTCGCGGGGCTCCAGGAGCGGCTGGAGACCCGCAAGGTCGTGGATCGGGCCAAGGGGCTGCTGCAGGAGGCGCACGGCTGGACGGAGCCGGAGGCGTTCCGCTGGATCCAGAAGACGTCGATGGACCGGCGGCTGACGATGCGGGCGGTCGCGGAGGCGGTCGTGGCCGGTGCGACGGGCGGCGGGGCCGCGGGTGCCGGCGGGGCCGCAGGTGCCGGTGGGGCCGCGGGTGCCGGCGGTGGTGCGGCGGGGGACGCCGGGCAGGGGGAGTCCGCGGCCGGTTGAGTGCCGTGACGTCCGCCTCCGGCGCGTGTCCCTGCCCTGCTCATGCCCGTGTTGTCAAGGGCCGATGTGGGTGCCGGGGCTCGGACCAGTGGTCACTGTGCGTGATCGTCCCTGGCAATACGGGGGATCGGGAGAGCACGGAGCAGTAACGAAGCAATAACCCTTCCGGTCAGGGGTGCTGATCTGGCCGGGGTCGGCGGTGTACGACATAGCTGGTCCCCGGGTGACCGGTATCTCCTACGTGTGAGGTGCGGCGCCGGGGCGTGACTCGTACCCGATCCATGACCCCGGATCCGGAACTGAAAGGTTTGGCACCTTGCGGCGCAACAAGATGAGGTTCACCAGCGCTCTGGCGCTGGGTGCGGTCATGGCGCTCGGCGCCGCCGCGTGCGGCTCCGGCGACGACAGCGGTGGCGGCGACAAGCTGACGATCGCCTACGTGGGTGTCCAGACCGGCGACAACTCACCCGAGCTCGGTATCAACATCTCGAACGGCGTGAAGCTGGCGATCGACCAGTACAACGCCACGAACCCGTCCAAGAAGGTCGACTTCAAGATCTACGACACCAAGGGCGACCCGGCCGTGGCGCCCGGCCAGGTGCAGAAGGCGATCGACGACAACGTGACGGCGGTCGTCGGCCCGGTGTTCTCCGGCGAGTCGAAGGCGACCGTCCCGAGCCTGGAGGAGGCGGAGATCCCGAACATCTCCCCGTCCGCCACGGCGTCGGCGCTCGGGAAGAACAACTGGAAGTTCTGGCACCGGGTCATCTCGAACGACGACGCGCAGGGCCAGGTGGACGGCGACTTCCTCACCAAGACGCTGGCCGCGAAGAAGATCTTCGTGATCGACGACAACCAGGAGTACAGCGTCGGCCTGGCGGACAAGGTGTTCGCGACGGTGTCGGCGGCGGGCGTGACGCCGCAGCGCGACAAGATCGACCCGAAGGCGACCGACTACTCCAGCACGGTCAACAAGGTCAAGTCGGCGAAGCCGGACGCGATCTTCTTCGGCGGCTACTACAACGGCGGCGACAAGCTGCTCAAGCAGCTGCGGGACGCGGGCGTGACCGCGAAGTTCCTGTCCGACGACGGCGCGCTGGACCAGAAGCTGGTGGACGGCGCGGGCGCGAAGCAGGCGGAGGGCGCGCTGCTGTCGTGCGCCTGCCAGTCGATCAACCCGTCGGCGTCGAACCCGGCCGTGGCGAAGTTCATCGCCGACTACAAGGCGAAGTTCAGCAAGGAGCAGGGCACGTACTCCGCGGAGGGCTACGACGCGGCGACGGCGTTCCTGAACGCCTTCAAGGCGGGCAAGACCTCGCCGAAGGACGTGAACGACTACCTGAAGACGGTGAACTTCCAGGGCGTCGCGAAGCCGATCAAGTTCGAGGCGAACGGCGAGATCTCGGTGAAGACGATCTACATGTTCCAGGTCGTCAACGGCAAGCTCAAGTTCCTGGGCGACGCGGCCACGGTCAAGCCCGAGTGATCCCGGTCCTCCTTACCGCCGGAGACACGCCGGCCTGACGGCGCGGGGCGGGAGCGCCATCAGCGCTCCCGCCCCCTCTTTCTTGAGGAACCCTCAGTGCTTCACGACTTCACATCCCAGTTCTGGGCGAACACGGTCGATGGGCTGACCGTCGGTTCGATCTACGCCCTGGTCGCGCTCGGCTACACGATGGTCTACGGCGTGCTGCGGCTGATCAACTTCGCCCATTCCGAGATTTTCATGATCGGTACGTTCGGCGGCCTGACGCTGATCCAGGTCGTCGGGTTCGACGGCGGTCCCTACGGCGGCTTCGCGCTGGTGGGGATCCTGGTGGCGTGCCTGGCGGCGTCGATGCTGGCGTCGGGCGGCGCGGCGGTGGTGCTGGAACGCGTGGCGTACCGGCCGCTGCGCAAGAAGGGGGCGTCGCGGCTCGCGGCGCTGATCTCGGCGATCGGCGCGTCGCTGTTCCTCCAGGAGCTGTTCGCGACGGTGGTCATCCCGAAGTTCTTCGGGGACGGCCGCGGCCGCGACCCGATCCACGTCCCGGACCTGCTGGAGAAGAAGGTGCTGTTCAGCATCGGCTCCGGCGAGGTCCGCAACGACAAGCTGCTGATCTTCGTCGCGGCGATCGTGATGATGGTCATCCTGAACCGGTTCGTGAACGGGTCCAAGCTCGGCCGGGGCATCCGGGCGACGGCGCAGGACCCGGAGACGGCGGTGCTGCTCGGGGTGAACATCGACCGGGTCGTCGTGGTGACGTTCCTGGTCGGCGGGCTGATGGCGGGGGCGGCGGGCTTCTTCTTCGCGCTGCTCTACCAGCAGACGATGTTCAACATCGGCTTCATCCTCGGCATCAAGGCGTTCACGGCGGCGGTGCTGGGCGGCATCGGCAACCTGCGCGGCGCACTGGTCGGCGGGTTCACGCTGGGGCTCATCGAGAACTACGGTGGCTCCATCTTCGGCTCCGAGTGGAAGGACGTCATCGCGTTCACCCTTCTCGTGGTCATCCTCCTGTTCCGTCCCACCGGCATCCTCGGTGAGTCCCTTCAGCAGGCGCGCGCATGAGCGACAACGTGAACACTTCCAAGAACGAGTCCGCGGGCGCCTGGGAGCGGGCGCGGACGGGGTACGGACGCGCCGTGGGCGGTCTCCGCGACCGGTGGGACACGGCGGCGTGGTGGCAGCGGTGGATCGTCTACGTGCTGCTGATCGTCGGCGCGCTGTTCCTGCCGTACGAGGGGCTGGCGCCGGTGATGTCGCCGGAGTCGAACTGGCAGACGATCCTGTTCTACCCGATCGGCGTGTACGTGCTGCTGGCCCTCGGCCTGAACGTGGTGATCGGCTACGCGGGCATGCTGGACCTCGGCTACGTGGCGTTCTGGGCGATCGGCGCCTACACGATGGCGACGATGTCGACCAAGTACGAGTGGGGGTTCTGGGAGCTGCTGCCGCTCGGCATCCTGATGGCGGCGGTGTCCGGGGTGATCCTCGGCGCTCCGACGCTGCGGCTGCGGGGCGACTACCTCGCGATCGTGACGCTCGGGTTCGGGGAGATCGTCCGGAAGGTCGCCGAGAACAGCGAGTGGCTCGGCGGGACGCGCGGCATCGACCACATCCCGCACCCGCCGTCCAGGGAGGGCGTGTGGTTCGCGGGGACGGAGATCTTCACCTACAAGATCCGTGACGCGCGGCCGTACTACATCCTGCTGGTCGGGCTGATCGTGCTGGTCATCGTCTTCTCGAAGCGGCTGGAGTTCAGCCGGATCGGGCGGGCGTGGTCGGCGATCCGCGAGGACGAGGACGCCGCGGAGATCATGGGCGTGCCGACGTTCAAGTTCAAGCTGCTGTCGTTCGCGATCGGCGCGGCGATCGGCGGGTCGGCGGGCGTGGTGTTCGCGTCGAAGGCGAGCTATGTCGCGCCGGCGAACTTCCCGTTCCTGCTGTCGGCGACGATCCTCGCGGCGGTGGTGCTGGGCGGCGCGGGCAACATCCCGGGCGTGATCGCCGGGGCGTTCCTGGTGGCGTGGCTGCCGGAGCGGTTCCGCGTCGTGACCGAGTACCGTGACCTCGCGTTCGGCGGGATCCTGGTGCTGATGATGATCGTCCGTCCCGAGGGCCTGATCCCGTCGAGGCAGCGCAAGGCCGAGATGGAGGAGGGTTCCGGCGGGCTCGGCAGCATGGGCGCCGAGGTCGCGGGTCCCGGGACGAGCGCGGGAGCCGAGGTGGGGAGCAAATGAGCGAGGCCGGGAACGGCGGGGGATCCCCGCTGCTGGAGCTCGACTCCGTCACGATGCGGTTCGGCGGCGTCGTCGCGCTGAACGCGGTGGACCTGACGATCCGCAAGGGCGAGATCTTCGCGCTGATCGGCCCGAACGGCGCCGGGAAGACCACGGTGTTCAACACCGTGACCGGCGTGTACCGGCCGACGTCCGGGACGATCTCGTTCAACGGCGGCGCCCTCAACGGGCTGAAGCGGTACAAGGTCACCAAGCGCGGTATCGCGCGGACGTTCCAGAACATCCGCCTGTTCCCGAACATGACGGCGGAGGAGAACGTGCAGGTGGGCGCGGACGCGCACCACCGCGCCGGGCTCCTCAGCGTGACGTTCGGGCTGCCGTGGCACCGCAACGAGGAGCGCGCGGGCAAGGCGCTCGCCCGGGAGCTGCTGGAGTTCGTGGGGATCGGGCACCGGGTGCACGATCTCGCGAAGAACCTGCCGTACGGCGACCAGCGGCGGCTGGAGATCGCGCGTGCGCTGGCGACGGACCCGAAGCTGCTGCTGCTGGACGAGCCCGCCGCGGGCATGAACCCGGCGGAGAAGGTGGCGCTCCAGGGGCTGATCCGCAAGATCCGTGACAGCGGGCGCACCGTCCTGCTCATCGAGCACGACATGGGCCTCGTCATGGGGATCAGCGACCGGGTCGCGGTGCTGGACTTCGGTCAGAAGATCGCCGACGGGCTGCCCGCCGAGGTGCAGAACGACCCGAAGGTCATCGAGGCGTACCTGGGGGCTCCGGCCGATGCTTCTTGAGTTGAAGGACGTCCGCGTCCACTACGGAAAGATCGAGGCGCTCAAGGGCATCTCGATCGGCGTCGCGGAGGGGGAGATCGTCTCCCTGATCGGCGCGAACGGGGCCGGGAAGAGCACCACGCTGAAGACGATCTCGGGGCTGCGGCCGCTGTCGTCGGGCGCGGTGCTGTTCGACGGCGCCGACATCGGCGCGATGCCCGGGCACAAGCGGGTGCTCGCCGGCATCGGGCAGGCGCCGGAGGGCCGGGGGATCTTCCCCGGCATGACGGTGCACGAGAACCTGCTGATGGGCGCGTACGCCCGCAAGGACGACCACTCCAAGGAGCTGGCGGAGGCCTACGAGCTGTTCCCCCGGCTGGCGGAGCGGCGGACGCAGGCGGCGGGCACGATGTCGGGCGGCGAGCAGCAGATGCTCGCGATCGGCCGCGCGCTGATGGCGAAGCCGAAGGTGCTGCTGCTGGACGAGCCGTCCATGGGGCTGGCGCCGATGCTGGTGCAGCAGATCTTCTCGATCATCGAGGAGATCAACCGGCGCGGCACGACGATCCTGCTGGTCGAGCAGAACGCGCAGCAGGCGCTCCAGCTCGCCCACCGGGCGTACGTGCTGGAGACGGGCCGGATCGTCAAGTCGGCTCCGGCGGCGGAGCTGCTGGACGACCCGCAGGTCCGTGCCGCCTACCTGGGCGGCGATCTGGGGGTCGGGGACGGCGCGGGCGCGACCGCGGCGGACCCGGTCCCCGGCACGGCCCCGGACGCCACGTCCGAGGACGTCGCGGAGGGCGCCGCGTCTGACGAGGACGGGCGCCGGGCCTGACACACGGCGCACACCCCGGGGTGGAGTTCCCGCTCAGCCGAGCGGGAGCTCCACCCCGGGGTCGTTCGGCAGCTCGATGCCGAGCCCGTCGGTCGGCGCGGCGTAGAGGCGCAGCGCCCGGATCCGCGCGTCCTTCGGGACGTCGTACATCAGGTCGAACTCCATGCGGTCGTGCGAGCCGAGCTCGATCTCGGTGGGCTGCCGCTTGACGCGCATCGCGTTCACGTCCGGCGTGAAGGTGCGGCCGCCGGCGACGACGAGGAGCTGCCGGTCGAGGTTCACCTTGTGGAAGGTCGCGTAGCCGTTCTCGGCGAGCATCCGCACGCGCACGAAACCGCCGAGCCTGGACGGCAGGTCCGCGTGGCTCCCGGTGATCGTCGTGAGGCCCGAGCTGAGGCCGAGCGCGGCGAACATGACCTGGCCGTCGCGGACCTCGCGGTAGGGGAGCGCCCGCTCATTGTCGCGGACGGGCCGCTCCGGCAGCCGGTACGTCTCGGGCCCGTCCCCGCCGGAACAGCCCGCGGCCGCCACGGCGAAGCCGAGGAACGCCAGTGTCGCGAGCGCCGTCCGCGCCGGGGGCCGCATGGACGCACTGTAGATCGTCCGGGGCCGGGAAAGGTACCGCCCGGGATCACCTTTGGGGCCGTACGAACCTTCCCCGGGCGCGTACGTTGTCTACTCGGTGATCCCGGGCCGCTCCGATCCACGCTACAGACCCCGGACGGCCCATCGCAAAGAAAGCGGCGATCACGTGTCGGGACGGTCCCTGAGCATGCAGGTGAGACGGGCCGTGCAGACCCGCCGGTCCTGCTCGTCGGTGATCACGATGTCGTAGGTGGCGAGGGTGCGGCCGCCGTGCGCGCGGGTCGCCACGCCGGTCACCCACCCGTCCGTCGCGGACCGGTGGTGCGTCGCGTTGATCTCGATGCCGACCGCGATGCGGTCCAGGCCCGCGTGCAGCGCTGAGCCGACGGACCCGAGCGACTCGGCGAGGACGCAGGACGCGCCGCCGTGCAGCAGCCCGTACGGCTGGGTGTTGCCCTTGACGGGCATCCGGCCCACCACGCGCTCCGCCGACGCCTCCAGGTACTCGATGCCCATCGCCCGGGCCAGGTCGCCGTGCGGGTCCTGCGCGTTCGCCCGGGCGAGGATCTCCGCCGCGAGGTCGCGCGAGCCCGCGCCGTCGGTGTCGCTCACTGACGCCTCCACAAAACTGTCGTACGCGCAGACTAGAGTCCTGGTGTGGCGACCACAGCAGCGACCCCTGACAAGCGTGAACGGCTCCTCCTGCTCGACGGGCACTCCCTGGCGTACCGGGCGTTCTTCGCGCTCCCCGTGGAGAACTTCTCCACCACCGACGGGCAGCCCACGAACGCCGTGTACGGCTTCACCTCGATGCTCATCAACGTCCTCCGCGACGAGCAGCCCACCCACATCGCGGTGGCGTTCGACCGCTCCGAGCCGACGTTCCGGCACGAGCAGTACGTCGAGTACAAGGCCGGCCGCCAGAAGACCCCCGACGAGTTCCGCAGCCAGGTCAGCCTGATCTTCGAGGTGCTGGACGCGCTGCGCATCCCGCGGATGTCGGTCGCGGGGTTCGAGGCCGACGACATCATCGCCACGCTGTCGGCCCAGGCCGCCGAAGCCGGGATCGACACCCTCATCGTCACCGGCGACCGCGACGCGTTCCAGCTCGTCAACGAGCACGTCACGGTCCTGTACCCCGTCAAGGGCGTCTCCGAGCTCGCCCGGATGGACCCGGCCGCCGTCGAGGCCAAGTACGGCGTCCCGCCCGAGCGGTACCGCGAGCTCGCCGCGCTCGTGGGGGAGAGCAGCGACAACCTGCCCGGCGTGCCCGGCGTCGGCCCGAAGACCGCCGCGAAGTGGCTGGCCAAGTACGGCGACCTCGACACCCTCGTCGCCCGCGTCGACGAGATCAAGGGCAAGGCCGGCGACAGCCTGCGCGAGCACCTCGCCGGCGTGCTGCGCAACCACCAGATCAACAAGCTCGACACCGAGGTCGGCCTGGAGCTCACCCCGCCGCAGCTCAGCATGGGCCAGTGGGACCGCGAGGAGATCCACACCCTGTTCGACTCGCTCCAGTTCCGGGTGCTCCGCGAGCGGCTCTACTCGTCCCTGTCGGCCGCCGAGCCCGAGGCCGACGAGGGCTTCGAGGTCGACCTCGAAGCCCTGGAGCCCGGCGCCCTCGCCGGCTGGCTGGAGGCCAACGCCACCGGCCGGCTCGGCCTCGCCGTCACCGGCACCTGGGGCCGCGGCACCGGCGAGGTCACCGCCCTCGCCCTCGCGTCCCCCGACGGCCCCGCCGTCCACCTCGACCCGGCCGAGCTCATCGAGGACGACGAGCGCGCCCTCGCCGCCTACCTCGCCGACCCGTCCCGCCCCAAGGCCATCCACGAGGCCAAGGGCCCGATGCTCGCCCTCGCCGCCCGCGGCCTCACCCTGGACGGCGTCACCAGCGACACCGCCCTCGCCGCCTACCTCGCCCTCCCCGGCCAGCGCACCTTCGACCTCGCCGACCTCGCGCTGCGCTACCTGCACCGCGAACTCCGCAACGAGACCGAGGACACCGGCCAGCTCACCCTCGACGGCTCCGGCGAGGAGGAGGCCGCCGAGGCCCTCGCCGTCCGCGCCCGCGCCGTCGCCGAACTCGCCGACGTCCTCGACCGCGACCTCGACAAGCGCGGCGCCACCCGCCTCCTCCACGAGGTCGAGCTGCCCCTCGTCCGCGTCCTCGCCGGCATGGAGCGCGCCGGGATCGCCGTCGACGCCGACCACCTGGCGGGCCTGTCCGCCTCCCTCGGCGGCCAGGTCAAGGAGCAGGAGCAGGCCGCCCACGACGCCGTCGGCCACGAGTTCAACCTCGGCTCGCCCAAGCAGGTCCAGCAGGTCCTGTTCGACGAGCTCAACCTCCCGAAGACCAAGCGCACCAAGACCGGCTACACCACCGACTCCGAGGCCCTCACCACGCTCCTGGAGAAGGACGGCCACCCCGTCCTCGAACACATCCTCCGCTGGCGCGAGGTCGCCAAGCTCAAGAGCATCGTCGACTCGCTCATCCCCATGGCCGACGACGCCGGCCGCATCCACACCACGTTCAACCAGATGATCGCCGCGACGGGACGGCTGTCGTCCACCGACCCCAACCTCCAGAACATCCCGATCCGCACCGCCGAGGGCCGCCAGATCCGCGAGGCGTTCATCGTCGGCCGCTCCGGCGAGACCGTCTACGAGTCGCTCCTCACCGCCGACTACTCGCAGATCGAACTCCGGATCATGGCGCACCTCTCCGAGGACGAGGCGCTCCTGGAGGCGTTCGGCACCGGCGCCGACTTCCACACCATCACCGCGTCCCGCGTGTTCGGCCTCCCGCCCGAGCAGATCGACTCCGAGCTCCGCGCCCGCATCAAGGCCATGAACTACGGCCTCGCCTACGGCCTGTCCGCCTACGGGCTGTCCCAGCAGCTCCGCATCTCCCCGGACGAGGCACGCGGCCTCATGGAGGAGTACTTCCAGCAGTTCGGCGGCGTCCGCGACTACCTCCAGAACGTCGTCGCCCGCGCCCGCCAGGACGGCTACACCGAGACCATCCTCGGCCGCCGCCGCTACCTCCCCGACCTCAACTCCGACAACCGGCAGCGCCGCGAGATGGCCGAGCGGATGGCGCTCAACGCCCCCATCCAGGGCTCCGCCGCCGACATCATCAAGGTCGCCAGCCTCAACGTCGACCGCGCCCTCCGCGACGCCGCCCTGGAGTCCCGCATGCTCCTCCAGGTCCACGACGAACTCGTCTTCGAGGTCGCCCCCGGCGAACTCGACACCCTCAAGGACCTCGTCAGCACCGAGATGGCCGGCGCCTACGAACTCCGCGCCCCCCTGAGCATCTCCATGGGCACCGGCCGCACCTGGCAAGAAGCGGCGCATTAAATTTCAATCCCGGCCCACGGGGCTCGCCTGGCGGCTCGCCCCGTGACCGTGCTTGGGCGGGCGCTAGATCGTTGATGGGAAATTGCTGAACCGGGTGCGGGCATGGCGAAGGGCGCCCATGGTCGGTGTGTGAAGACTGACTTGGACGCCCTTCTGACCGCACTCTACGTTCATCTGGACGATCACGTCCTGCCTTCGCCGCGACGGCGGCGGGGGCGGCCCCGGCTGCTGACCGATGCCGAGCTGGTCTGCGTGGCCGTCGCGCAGGTGCTGCTGGGATGCGATGCCGAGCACCGCTGGCTGCGCCTGGCCCCGGCCCGGATCGGGCACCTGTTCCCGCGCCTGCCCTGCCAATCCGAATACAACCGGCATCTGCGC
>NZ_CAACUY010000024.1 GCF_900659615.1 Actinomadura fibrosa
TGGCGGCAGGCTGGGCGGCGGGCTGGGCCGGCGCCTTCGGCGGCGTCACCGGCTGCCGGCCCGGTGTCGGCGGAGCGGCCGCGGTGCCGTTCGCGGCCTTGCCGGCCGCGCCTTCGGTGGCCTGGGGCGCCCCGGGGGACGCGGGGGTCACGGACGCGGGCCGGGTGCCCGGCTCGTAGTCCGAGAAGAAGTTCCACCAGGCTTCGTCAACCGAGTTCGGGTCCTCGAGGTACTTCTGGTACAGCTCGTCGACCAGCCACTCGTTGGCACCGAAGTCTGTGATCTTTGGGTCGGCACTTGTTTGCGACGACTCTGTCGACACGGCGGAGATCGCCCTCTTCCGCAGCTCGCAATGAGTTATTAGACCCACCAAGGTTACAAGGTCCGCCTACTGACTTGTCCCGTGAGCTCGCACTGCGGGGTCGGCGGGCGCCTGTAACGGCACAGGCGCCCGACAGGAGACATCGGGTCCGAAGCCACCGCGAGAACCGACCCGGGGGCCGCCGGGCCGAACCTCAGGTGACGGAGAGCGAAACGTTGCGATCGCGTGCGAAGCCAGGTTCGAGCTTGCGAGAACCTGATCGCGCAGCGAGCCCCTGGGCGAGCCGGAGCGATGCCAGCGATCGCCGCAATGCCCGTTGAAGGAGGCCCGCCAGGGCCGACGCCAAGGGCGTTGCAGAAAACTCAGTGCGTGTGGGGGGCGACGGTCGGGCCCTCCGAGGCCTGGACGAGGACGAAGCCCTGGCCCTGGTAGGCGAGCTGCATGGCCTCGCCGCTGCCGCGGCCGATGAGGGCGGAGGCCTTGAAGGTGCGGTTGACGCCGACCTGGAGGCTGGTGCTCCACGCGACGGCGGACTGGCCGTCGGCGAAGGTCGGGGCGCGGCCGCAGTCCAGCATGACGGGGGTGCCGTGGGTGGTGAGGGCGACCCAGCCGGTGCCGTGCAGGGTGGTGTTGAACAGGCCGCCCGCGGCGATGCCGGCGCCCTGGACGCGCTGGATGTCGGACTGGAGGTGCGAGTCGTAGGCGAGGATGTTCTTGCCGTTGACCGTGATGCCCTCGTTCTCCAGGTAGAAGAGGTGGATGTCGTCGGCGTCGTTGGCGACGAACAGCAGGCCCTGGCCCTTGACGCGCATCAGGGGCACGCCCTCGCCGGTGACGGCCTTCTTGATGAACTTGCCGATGCCGCCGGCGCCCTCGTAGTCGAACTCCATCTGGCCCTGGAAGGCGACCATGGAGCCCTGCCGCGCGAGGACGTCCCCGTTGAGGTGGACGCGGAGCATCTTCGAGTTCTGGAGGGCGAAGTGCCCGGGGAGCTGCTGCCCCTGGTCGATGTTGCCGAAGAACTGGCTGCGCATGGTCGGATGGCCTCTCGTTGCCGTCGTGGGGATCTTCTGGAGATCCGCCAGCATAACGACGGGATGCGCTCGGCTTTGAACTTCTCGGACGTTGGGGCAATCCGGAGGGGCCGGCCGGACGAATCAGGGGCGTGATCCTCGACGGAGCGCCCGGCCTTCCCGGCGCGGGCGAGAGCGCCGGCATGGGCGCGGACATGGGCCTGGGCATGGGCGCGGGCAGGGTGGTCGCCGGGCGGTACCGGCTGCTCGAAGAGGTCGGCCGCGGCGGCATGGGCGTGGTGTGGCGGGCCCGCGACGGCGTCCTCGATCGCGAGGTCGCGGTCAAGGAGGTCGTGGTCCCGCCGGGGCTGGACGAGGCGGGGCGCGAGGCGCTGCCGCGGCGGGCCGTCCGGGAGGCCAGGTCGGCGGCGCGGCTGTCCCATCCGGGGGTGGTGACGGTCTTCGACGTGGTGGAGGAGGACGGGCGGCCCTGGGTGGTGATGGAGCTCGTCCAGGCCCGTTCGCTCCAGGAGGTGATCAGGCGGGAGGGGCCGCTGGCGCCGGACCGGGCCGCGCGGATCGGGCGGCAGGTCGTGGCGGCGCTCGGGGCGGCGCACGCGGCGGGCATCCTGCATCGGGACGTGAAGCCGGGGAACGTGCTGATCGCCCGGGGGGACCGGGCGGTGCTGACCGACTTCGGCATCGCGGTGATCGAGGGGGACGCGAGCCTCACGCAGACGGGGGCGCTGCTCGGGTCGCCCGCCTACATCGCGCCGGAGCGCGTCCGGGGCGAGCCCGCGCAGCCCGCGTCGGACCTGTGGGCGCTGGGGGCGACGCTGTACGCGGCGGTGACGGGCCGTCCGCCGTTCCAGCGGGACGATCCGGCGGCGGTGTTCGGTGCCGTGCTGACGACCGAGGCGACCATTCCGCCGTACGCGGACCCGCTCCGCCCGGTGCTGGAGGGGCTGCTCGACAAGGACCCGCGCCGCCGCCTGCCGGCGGACGTCGCGGAGGCGCTCCTGCTCGCGCTCGGGGGCGGCGAGCAGGGGCGGGACGGCGGCAGGGCCGTCACAGGGGACGCGGGTCCGGCGGTGACGCGCGCGGAGGCCGTGGTCGCCGGGCCCACGTCCGTCCTGGAGAGCGTGGTCGAAGGGACTCGGGGCGGCGGGCCGGAGGCGGGCGAGGAGGAGGTCTTCTGGCGGATCGGAGGCGTCCTCGCCTACTCCGGCATCGCGCTCCTGGTGCTGGGTGTCCTGCTGGTGGTGCTCAGCCTGCGCTGAGGTTCTCGCGGCCGTGCGGGGCGGTCCAGTCGATGAGCGGGCCCTTGGGGACGATCCCGGTGGGGTTGATGTTGGGGTGCGTCCCGTAGTAGTGGCGCTTGATGTGGTCGAAGTTCGTCGTCTCGCCGAACGCGGGGATGGAGTACAGGTCGCGGGCGTAGCCCCACAGGTTCGGGTAGTCGGTGAGGCGCCGCAGGTTGCACTTGAAGTGGGAGTAGTAGACGGCGTCGAAGCGCGCGAGGGTGGGGTAGAGGCGGACGTCGGCCTCGGTCAGGGCGTCCCCGAGCAGGTAGCGGCGGGTGGACAGCCGCTCCTCCAGCTGGTCGAGGGTCGCGAAGAGGGCGTCGAAGGCCTCCTCGTAGGCCTCCTGGGAGGTGGCGAAGCCGGCCTTGTAGACCCCGTTGTTGACGGTGGAGTAGACGAGGTCGTTGAGCTCGTCGATCTCGGGGCGGAGCGCCTCGGGGTAGAGGTCGGGTGCGCCGGGCCGGTGGAGGGCCGTGAACTCGGTCTCCATGGTCGTCGTGATCGCGGGGTAGTCGTTGGTGACGAGGCGCCCGTTCACGGTGTCCCAGACGCACGGGACGGTGTAGCGGCCGTCGAACGAGGGGTCGCTGGCGAGGTACAGCTCGGACAGAAAGACGGCCTTGGTCACCGGGTCGTGGTCGGGGAACCGCCAGCCGCGCTCGTCCCGGATGGGGTCGACGACGCCGACGCCGATGGCGTCCTCCAGGCCGAGGAGCCGCCGGACGATCAGGGTGCGGTGGGCCCACGGGCAGGCGTAGGACACGAAGAGCCGGTAGCGGCCGGGCTCGGCGGGGTAGCCGCTGCGGCCGTCGGCCGTGATCAGGTCCGTGAACCGGTTGCCCTGCCGCACGAAGCGGCCTCGGGCGAACTCCTGCGCGGTCATCCCGTTAGGGGTCGTCATGCCGGTTCCTCCCCGGGTCGTCCTTTCGGTCCCCCGGATGTCCTACCCGCGAGGGATCCTCCTATCGGAACCTCGCGGCTACGATAACCGTCGGTGGCTTGGTAGCAGACGAGCGCACCTGGCGCCCGTGGCGTGCAGGAGGTCCTCCGAGGCGGCGGACCCGATGGGACGAGGTGGCGGGGGACCCATGCTGGAGAACTTCAACGCGCTGGTGGACGGGCTGCCACCCTCCCTGATCTACCTGCTGATCGCCGCGCTGGTCTTCGCGGAGGCGGCGCTGTTCTTCGGCTTCGTCTTCCCGGGCGAGACGGCGATCGTGGTCGGCGGCGTGCTGGCGAGCCAGGGGACGCTGTCGCTGCCGCTGCTGCTGGTCATCTCGGTGGTGGCGGCCGTCGCCGGCGACTCGGTCGGATACGAGATCGGGCGCAAGTACGGGACGCGGCTGCTGGAGACCCGGGCGATGAGCAAGCACCGGGCCAAGGTCGCCACGGCGCAGGACCTGATCCGCCGCCGGGGCGCGTTCGCGGTGTTCATCGGGCGGTTCACCGCGCTGCTGCGGGCGCTGATGCCCGCCCTCGTCGGCAGCTCGCGGCTGCCGTATCCGAAGTTCCTGGTGTTCAACGTGATCGGCGGCGTGGCGTGGGTGTGCACGTTCACGCTCGGCGGCTACTTCGCGGGCGAGGCGTTCGACCACGCGGCCAAGATCGCCGGACGGGGCCTCGCGATCGGGCTCGCCGTGGCCGCCGTGGTCGCGATCATCGTCTGGAGCGTCCGCAAGCACCGCCGGGAGGCCGTCGAGGAGGCCGAGGCGGAGAGCGAGGCGGAGGGCGAGGCGGCCCGCGCGCTGGAGCAGACGAGCCCCTGACGCGGGGGAGTGTTCCCGCTGGAGGACGTCGGGCTAGAGGACGTCGAGGGGGTCGGCGTCCATGCGGCCGGTGATGAGCGGCAGGTCCAGGTAGGTCCGGATGCCGGGCTCGGCGGCGCAGACCACCGGGATCGAGTTGAGCGCGTGCGCCGCGGCGGCGGAGATCGCGTCCGACACCCACTCCTCGTCGGTGGTCAGCGTGAGCGAGGGCCTGCCGTGGACGCGGACGGCGTAGCCGGGGCGGCCCCACTCGGGGGTCTGCCGGGCGTCCGCCTTGTGGATGACCTCGAAGGTGATCACCGGGCGGCCGCCGGCGAGCCCGCTGAACGTCCAGCGCGCCGCCGCGACCGTGCCGCGGGGGATGAGGCCCGCGGCGGTCTCGAAGTCGGCGCCGGCGAGCCGGTGGTCGACGTCCACGTCGATCTCGTCGAGGTCGACGCGGAGGCCCGCCGCGATCAGGTGGAGGCTCTCGGAGAACAGCGCGCGCATCGCCGTGCGGGACGGCCGCAGCGACCGCAGGAACTCCTCCTCGGCCTTGCCGAAGCCGATCATGCGGTGGACCATCCGCCAGGACGGGTGCCGGGCGAAGTCCAGGCACTGCCGCGCGTACACGTGGGTGATGCGCCGGGAGAGGCGGGACAGCACGAGCGGCATGACGTCGGCCATGAACCCGCCGTTGAAGCCGCTCCCGTGCACGGTCGCGCCGCCCCGCTTGCACGCCTGCTCCAGCTCCGTCGCGAGGTGGGGGCCGTGTGCGTACGGGTAGACGAGCCCGTTCATGCAGATGAGGTTCTTGCCGGACGCGAGCAGGGCGCAGATCGTGTCGAGGTCGGCGAACGGGTCGCCGGCCCGTCCGGGGGAGTAGACGACGCAGTCCGCCTCCAGGGCGAGGATCTCGTCGAGCTCGCGGGTGGCGAGGATCCCGGCCGGGGGGCGGCCCGCGAGGACGGCGGCGTCCGCGCCGGCCTTCTCGGCGCTGTGCACCCAGACGCCGGCCAGTTCGAGGTTCGGATGGTCGAGCACGCCGCGGATCACGCTGCGTCCGAGGGCTCCCGTCGCCCACTGCACGACGCGGTACGGGCGCGGGGTCGGCGGGGCGGCGTCGGCCGGGCTCATCGAAGCGGTTCCTCCGTGCTCCTCGCGGCCGGGGTGGCGGGTGGGGCCGCGGTGGTCCGGTGCCGTCCGTGGGGTGAGGGCGGTGTGGGCGGTCTGGTGGGGGCGGGGTGGTGTGGCCGCGATGGGTGAGGAGACTACGCGGAAAGTCCGGCGAAATGGGGCATTCGTGGCAACTTTCCGGAAAGTCCCCGGGCCCCGGGACGGGCGGCGGGTGCGGCCGGGGCGCGGCGCGGGAAGGATCTGAGGGGGCCGCGGCCGAGTGGGATTCGGTTTAGTGGTACCACTGGGTAACCCCCGGGTGATTACCTAGGGGGCGTAGTCGGTGCGATGTGAGGAGACAGGGATGTCGGAACTGCGCTACGACGGCCGGGTCGCGGTCGTGACCGGAGCGGGCCACGGCCTCGGCCGCCAGCACGCGCTGGAGCTCGCCGCCCGCGGCGCGAAGGTCGTGGTGAACGACCTCGGCGGCGACCGGTCCGGTGTCGGCGCCTCCGCCGGCCCGGCCCAGGAGGTCGTCGACGAGATCAAGAAGAACGGCGGCGAGGCCGTCGCGAACCCCGACAACGTCGCCACCCCCGAGGGCGCGCAGGCGATCGTCAAGACCGCGCTCGACACGTTCGGCAAGGTCGACATCGTCATCAACAACGCCGGCATCCTGCGCGACAAGTCGTTCAAGAACATGAGCCCGGAGGAGTTCGACTCCGTCATCGCCGTCCACCTGCGCGGCTCGTTCCTCGTCTCCAGCGCCGCCTGGCCGCACCTGCGCGAGCAGGGCTACGGCCGCATCGTCAACACCTCGTCCCCGGCGGGCCTGTTCGGCAACTTCGGGCAGGCGAACTACGCGACCGCGAAGATGGGCCTGGTCGGGTTCACCAAGACCCTCGCCCACGAGGGCGCCAAGTACAACATCAAGGCCAACGCGATCGCCCCGGTCGCCTGGACGCGGATGACCGAGGACCTGCTGCCCGCCGACTTCAAGGACGCGCTCGGCGTCGAGCAGGTCACCCCGCTCGTCGCCTACCTGGTGCACGACAGCAACCAGGACTCGGGCGAGGTCTTCACGGTCGGCGGCGGCCGGATCGCCAAGATCTTCGTGGCGGAGGGCCCCGGCTACGGCCAGAAGGGGACGCTCTCGGTCGAGGACGTCCGGGACAACTGGGCCGCGATCAGCGCCGCCGAGCCGCTCACCGTGTTCGAGAACGTGGGCGAGCAGATGGGGCCGCTGATCCAGCAGCTCACGAGCTGAGCCGTTGTCCGGGCTGAAGCTCGACCGGCGGGACGGGGTGCTCACCGTCACCCTGTCCCGGCCGGAGCGGCTGAACGCCGTGGACGCGGCCGTGACCGAGGAGATGCTCGACGTCCTCAACGAGCTGATGCGCGACACCGCGACGCGGGTGCTCGTGCTCACCGGCGAGGGCCGCGGGTTCTGCTCGGGCATGGACATCCAGGGCGGCGACCCGGGCGGCGACCGGGACGAGGGCCGCGTCCAGCGGCTCCACCGGGGCATCGCCCGCGGCGGCGAGGTGACCGCGCGGCTGCGGGAGATCCCGCAGCCGGTGATCGCGGCGCTGCACGGCCCGGTCGCGGGCATGGGCGTCTCCTGGGCGCTGGCCTGCGACCTGCGGGTCGCCGACCCCACCACCCGCTTCGTGGTGCCGTTCGTGGACCTCGGCCTGTCGGCCGGGGACTGCGGGCTCTCCTGGCTGCTGCCCCGGCTCGTCGGGCCCGCCAGGGCCGCGGAGATCTGCTACCGGGCGCAGCGGCTGGACGTGGAGCGGGCCGAGGCGCTCGGCCTGGTCACCGAGGTCGTCGCCGAGGGGAGGGATCTGGAGGGCGCGCACGCGCTCGCCGACGAACTGCTCACCAAGTCGCCCTACGGGCTGCGCCGCACCAAGGAGCTGCTCAACTCGGCTCTGGACGCGCCGGGGCTGCGTCAGCAGCTCGCGGCGGAGACGGCGGTGCAGGCGCTGGCCTTCTTCAGCGAGGACCTCGCCGAGGGCATGACCGCGACGCTGGAGCGGCGGCGCCCGGCCTTCCGGAACCGCTGACCGCCGGCGGCGGATCGCCGATCCCCGCCGAGCCCTCTCCCGGGCTCAGTCCGCCAGGGCCCGGGAGAGGGCTTCGACGTACCGGAGGGCCGCCACCCTGGCGAGGGCCGGGTGCGGGCCCAGCGGGGCCGAGTATCCGGCGCCGATCGAGGCCGCCGCGGCCGCCACGCGGTGCCACTCCGGCTCCGGGCCGATCAGGTGCGGCGCGACCGCGACCGACGCGGCCCCGGAGACGCGCAGCTGCTCGGCGGCCGCGCGGAAGGACGCCTCGTCGTTGAGCGAGGCGGTGAAGACCGGCGCGGCGAGCCGGGAGGCGAGGAGCACGCTCGTGACCTCCGCCTGCCGGACGGCGACCGCGTCCCCCGGCGTGGCCACGATGAAGCCGGACGCGGCGGTCACCATGGTCATCATCCGGATCCGGTCGGCGCGGGCGAGGCCGGCGTCGGCCAGCCGGTCGTGCAGCGCCTCGGCGATCAGCGGGTGCGGGCCGAGCGGCTCCGCCGCGACCGCGGGCACCGGGGCCGCCGCCACGGCGTCGCGGACGGCCGCGTCCAGCGCGGGGTCGGGTCCGGTGGACAGCGGGACGACCACCGCCGCCGGCTCGTCCGGCCGCTCCTGGCGCAGCCCGGCGAGGACCGCGTGCAGGCTCGCCTCGGGGCCCTCCAGGTGGCCGACGTGGGCGGGCTGGCCGGTGTGCTCGATCTCGACCAGCCGCGCCAGTTCGGCCGCGATCTCCGTGCCGGCCTGCCGGGCGGGGCCGGGTACGGCCAGCACCAGCGTGGGAGAGCCGGGGGGAAGCAGGAAGGATTCGTCGCCGCGATGGCGCCCGCCGCGGGGTGTGCGGCGGCGTCGCGACGGAAGTGCCTCGGATGCCTGGCTTTCGGGACTCACGGCGGGAATCGTAACGCCCCCGGGGCCGGGTGTCGGCCTCCCGCCCTGGCCGGACTGGCCGCGCGGCGCGCCGGGCGCGCCCTCGTGCCCGCCCCTGTCGGTGCCTGTAAAGATCGTCGATCTCCTTTCCGTGTCGTGCCGGTGACCGGTCCCCCGTGCGCTCGGCCGGAGGCCGGTGCCTCCGCCGGCGACGGGCGGAGTGGAGCAGAGCAGCAGAGTATGGCGCATTCCACTTCCCCGAACAGGGGGAATGGTCTAAGTTGTCCGGATTTGCCGTTATCTCATTGCGGTTCGTTCGCCGTCCCGGCGGCGTGTCCGCCCTCCGGTTTCCGCCCCCCGGCCTTCCGGGCGCGCGAGTCCGCGCACCGTGGTACGGATCCCGGCTCTCGATCGATCAAATAACGGCAATGCGTGCGAAAGGCGCCAAAGGGGTTGCGGTGCCGACAGAGACCGCCTTTATGATCGCAGGCACCCTGAGCGCCGCACCGTCCGAGGTCCCATGACATCCCCTGAAGCCGGCCGCACGCGGTCGACCCGCACGCGGTCGATCCGAACCAAGGTCGCCGCGCTCCTGCTCGTGCCCCTGCTGTCGCTGATCGTCCTGTGGGGCTACGCCGCGAACGTCACCGGCCGCGAGGCGCTCGCCCAGCGGCGCTACCACACGCTCGACCGGCAGTTCGCGCCGAGCGGCCAGGGCGTCCTCGTCGAGCTCGGCAAGGAGCGGCTCGCGTCCGCGACGTTCCTCAGCGCGTCCCGCGCCGCCGCGCCCGCGACGCCGCCCGAGCTGAAGGCCCAGCGCGCCCGCCTCGACGCCGCCGTCGCGTACTTCCGCCGCCAGGCCACCTCGGACGTCGCGCGCGGCGCCACCAACGCCGAGATGGAGCGGCGCGTCTCCGACGTCCTCGACGCGCTCGGCGGGCTCGCGCAGATCCGCCGGTTCGTGGACGCCCGCTCGATCGACCGGCTGACCGCCATCAACGACTACAGCTCCATCGTCGACGACATGCACCGGCTCTACGACCGGCTCATCGTCATCGACGACTCCGAGCTGTACAACTGGACGCTGTCCACCCGCGCCGCCGGCCGCGCGATGGAGCTGATGCAGCGCGAGAACGCGCTCATCGCCGGCGTGCTCGTCGGCCACGGGCGGATGACCCCCGCCGAGCACCGCATGTTCGTGGAGATGCTCGGCGAGCAGCGCTGGCAGTGGGGCAAGCAGCGCTCCCTCCTCGACCCGCGCGTCTACGAGACCGGCACCCGGCAGGTGTTCGAGTCCAAGCAGTACTCCGACTACAAGGCGATGGAGGACCGCATCGCCGACCGCACCCGCGGGCCGCTGCCCATCCGGGCGGCGGAGTGGCAGGCGACGGCCCAGCCGCTCGTCCTGTCCGTCAACGCGATGGTGCTCGCCAACTCCAAGCGCGCCGGCGAGCACGCCGACGACCTCGGCCGCGACGCCTACGTCCGGCTCGGCGCCGTCGCCGGGCTCGGACTGCTCGCCATCGTCGTGTCGGTGCTGATGTCGCTGCGGTTCGGCCGCGGCTTCGTCCGCGAGCTCGTCGGGCTGCGCGGCTCCGCCGAGGAGCTCGCCGACCGGCGGCTGCCCGACGTCGTCGGCCGGCTGCGCCGCAACGAGACCGTGGACGTCGACGCCGAGGCGCCCCCGCTGCGCCGCGGCCGCACCACCGAGGTCGCGCGGCTCGCCGACGCGTTCGCCAAGGTGCAGCGCACCGCCGTCGACGCCGCCGTCGGCCAGGCCGAGCTGCGCGCCGGCGTCAGCCGCATCTTCCTCAACATCGCCCGCCGCAACCAGTCGCTGCTGCACCGCCAGCTCACCATGCTGGACGCGCTGGAGAGCCGCGCCGAGGCCGACGACCTGGAGGACCTCTTCCGGATCGACCACCTCACCACCCGCATGCGGCGGCACGCCGAGAGCCTCATCATCCTGTCCGGCGCCACGCCGGGACGCGGCTGGCGGCGGCCCGTCCGCATCGTCGACGTGCTGCGCGCCGCGATCGCCGAGATCGAGGACTACACCCGCGCGACCGTCCTCACCCAGTCCGAGGACGGCCTCGTCGGCGCCGCCGTCACCGACGTCGTCCACCTGCTCGCCGAGCTGCTGGAGAACGCCGCCTCCTTCTCCCCGCCCAACACCGAGGTGCGGGTCATGGCCGACCGCGTCGGCACCGGCTTCGCCATCGAGATCGAGGACCGCGGCCTCGGCGTCAAGCCCGAGCTGCTCGCCGAGGCCAACCGGCGGCTCGCCGAGCCCCCGGAGTTCGACCTCGTCGACACCGACCAGCTCGGCCTGTTCGTCGTCGCGCGGCTCGCCGCCCGGCACGACATCGACGTCTCGCTGCAACGCTCCCCGTACGGCGGCGTGACCGCGATCGTGCTGCTGCCGCACGAGCTGGTCGTGCCCGCCGAGCGGATGGCGGACGGCCCGGAGCCGCCGGACGGCGACGGCGCGGACGGCCCCGACCTGGACGGCGCCGTGAACGCGCTCGGCGCGGGCGCCGCGCAGAACGCGCCGAAGGCGATCGAGGCGGGCGCCGCGCGGAGCGCGCACGGCGCCGGCCCTCGCGGATCGGGCGAGCACAGGGCGACCGGCGCGGTGGGCGCCGAGCCGTTCATGGGACAGCAGCCGCCGACGGAAACGCGCACCGACGCGAACACCGACGTGAGCACTGGCCTGAGCACGGACGTGAACGCCGTCGCGGGCGGAGGCGAAGCCGCGGGCGCGGGCTCGGAGGCGCGTGCGGAGACGGTGGTGCCGCTGCGCGAAGGCACGCTGACCGGCCGGTTCGCGACCCCCGCGGCGGACGAGCACGAGTGGCGGCGGCACGGCCCGCACAGCGTCGCCCCGGCCGGACAGGCACCGTCCGCGCCCGGCGGCGGCGCAGGCCCGTGGGGGACGCCCGACGACGGCCCGCCCCCGCCGCCCGTCCGGTTCGGGGACGCCACCGCCATGCCGCGCCGCCCGTCCGTGAACCCTTGGTCCGACGACGCGGCGGAACCGGACGACCCCTTCGCGGACCAATCGACCGGAACCGGACCCGGCGCGGGAGAACGGACCGCGGCGGAGGCTCCCGGGGAGGCGGCCGGAGGCGGTACCGTCGGCGGCGACCCTGGGAAGGGGCCCGCCCAGGAAAGCGCCGGGACGTACGCGGGACTGCCGCGCCGCGTGCGCCAGGAGAACCTGGCGCCGCAGCTCCGGAAGGCCTCCGCGCCGCCCCCGGCGGCCGGCGGCGGCACGTCCTCGGGCGTCGCCCGGTCGCCGGAGGAGGCGCGGTCGCTGATCGCGTCGATCCAGCAGGGATGGCGGCGCGGGCTCGCGTCGGATGTGGGGGATGAGGGAACGCGATGATGCACAACACCGCGAGCGGCGAGCTGAACTGGCTGCTCAACGACTTCGCCGAGCGGGTCACGACCGTGCGGCAGGCGGTGATCCTGTCGCGTGACGGGCTCGCCGTCGCCGCCACCAGCGAGCTCGGCCGCGAGGACGCCGAGCACCTGTCGGCGCTCGCGTCCGGCGTGCAGAGCCTCGCGCGCGGCGCCGGCCGCCACTTCGCGGGCGGCAACGTCCGCCAGACCATCATCGAGATGGACGCGCTGCTGCTGTTCGTCACCGCCGCCGGCGACGGCACCTGCCTCGCCGTGCTCGCCGAGGCCGAGGCCGACGCCGGGCTCGTCGCCTACGAGATGGCCGTGCTCGTCAAGCGCGTCGGCCAGCACCTCCAGGCCGGGCCGCGGTTCGGCGCCGACGAGCGCGTCCAGGGCGCCCCCGGCGGCGGCTTCGGCGGGTTCGGGGGCGCCGGGGGAGCCGCCCCGCGGGGACTCTGACGGATGTCCCCCTCGCCGGAGCGGTGGCTGGACCGGGACGCGGGCCCGGTCGTCCGCCCGTACGCCATGACCCGGGGCCGCACCCGCCCGCGCGGCGCCGGCTTCGAGCTCATCGCGGTGGTGAAGGCCACCGGGGAGCAGCCGGGCGACCGGCTGCGCTACAGCCCGGAGCACCTGCGGATCCTGCGCGGCTGCGAGCGCCCCGTCCCGGTGGTCGACCTCGTCGCCGACGTCGCGCTGCCGCTCGGCGTCGTCCGGGTGCTGCTCGGCGACCTCCGCGACGAGGGCCTGATCACGGTGCTGCCCGCCGCCGAGCCCGCGGGCGACCGGCCCGGTCCGGGCGTCCTGAGGGAGGTGCTGAGTGGCCTTCGCGCCCTCTGACCCGGCGGCCGCGCCCGCCCTGGTCACCACGAAGATCCTCATCGCCGGCGGGTTCGGCGTCGGCAAGACCACCATGGTCGGCTCGGTCAGCGAGATCCGGCCGCTGCACACCGAGGAGCCGCTCACCGACCGCGGCGTCCACGTCGACGACACCTCCGGTGTGCAGGCCAAGACGACCACCACCGTCGCCATGGACTTCGGCCGCATCACGCTGTCGGACCACCTCCTCCTCTACCTGTTCGGCACCCCCGGCCAGGACCGCTTCTGGTTCATGTGGGACGAGCTCGCCGCCGGCGCGATCGGCGCCGTCGTGCTCGCCGACACCCGGCGGCTCACCGGCTCGTTCCCCGCCATCGACTACTTCGAGCGGCGCGGCCTGCCGTTCGTCGTGGCCGTCAACTGCTTCGACGGCGCCGACCGGCACCGCCCCGAGGACATCGCGATCGCGCTCGACCTCGATCCCGGCGTCCCCGTGCTGCTGTGCGACGTCCGGCGCCGCGAGTCGTCCAAGGAGGTCCTGGTCGCGCTGATCGAACACGTCCTGAGCTGGACGGACCCGGCGGCGCAGCCCGCCGCCCCCGCCGGCGGCGGCGCCGTCCCCACCGGCTGACGCGCCGGACTCGGGCGTCCGCGAACCCGCGACGTAGTAGGCTCCCCCAGACCCCCGTACACCTCGCATCGGGAGGTTCCCCCGCATGTCTCGCCCCCGACCGCCGAAGGCCGCCTCCATGAGCACGGTCCGCGAGCCGTGACCGTCCCCCGCTTCTCCTCCATCCGGTCGAGGATCACGCTGCTGGTCCTCGTGCCGCTGCTCGCGCTCGCCTCGCTGTGGGTGTTCACCACGAGCATCACCTACGGCGACGCGCACCAGCTCATGCAGGCCCGCGAGTTCCAGCGCAAGTCGGTGCTGCCCACCCAGCGGCTCATCGACGCGCTGCAGAAGGAGCGCCGCCTGTCGGTCGCCGAGCTCGGCGGCGCCCGGCCCGCGGCCGAGGGCGCGATGCGGACGCAGCGGCAGGCGACCGACCGGGCCGCCGAGGAGGTCCGGCGCGGGGCACGGGACGGGGGCCTGCGCGGCGCGATCCTGCCGCAGGTCGTCCGGCGCATCGACGCGCTCGTCGCGCGGCTCGGGACGCTGGAGGCGGTCCGCCGCGGCGTCGACGAGCGCGTCACCGACCGCGGCCGCGCGCTCCAGGAGTACAGCGCGCTGATCGACGCGGGCTTCGCGATCTACAACGCGACCACGCCCGGCAACGGGGCCGTCACCGCGGACGCCCGCACGCTCACCGCCGTCGGCCGCGCCCGCGAGTTCCTCACCCGCGAGGACGCCCTGCTGACCGGCGCGCTCGCGGCCGGGCACCTCGGCGCCGCCGAGCGCGGCCAGTTCGCGCAGCTCGTCGGCGCCCAGCGGATGCTGTACGCCGACACCGTCCCGAACCTCCCGGCCGCCGCGCGCGGCCGCTACCAGGTCCTCGCGAACTCGCCGCAGTTCGCGCAGCTCCGCGAGCTGGAGGACGAGGTCATCCGCGGCGGCGACCAGACCGTCACCCCCAGGACCCGGACGACGAACCGCACCGGCACCCAGGCGGGCGCGGGCACGCAGGCCGGCGCCGGGAACACTCGCGCGGCCCGCACCGCGCCGCCCGTCGACCCGTCCGCCTGGCGGACGGCCGCCGACACCGCCAACAGCCGCCTGTACGACTTCGAGAACGGCGTCCTCGACGACATCACCGGGCACGCCCAGGGCATCGCCGTCGGCGTCGTCCTGCGGCTCGCCATGGCGGGCGGCCTCGGCCTCCTCGCCGTCGTGCTGTCCACGCTCATCGCCGTGCGCGTCGCGCGGCGGCTGCTGCGCGAGTGCCGCACCCTCGCCGGCGGCGTCGTCGAGTTCACCCAGCAGCGGCTGCCGCGGCTCGCCGAGCAGGTCCGCGCCGGGAAGCCCGCCGACCCCGAGCCGCTGCCCGATCAGGAGTACCGGATCAGCGAGATCCGGCAGATCGCCGACTCCTTCGACCGCGCCCGGCAGGCGGTCCTCGCCGCCGCCGCGGGCGAGGTCGCCGCCCGGCGCGGCATCAGCGAGGTCTTCGTCAACCTCGCCCGCCGCAACCAGGCGCTGCTGCACCGCCAGCTCAGCCTGCTCGACACGATGGAGCGCCGCACCGAGGACCCCGCCGAGCTGTCGGACCTGTTCCGCCTGGACCACCTCGCCACCCGCATGCGCCGGCACGCCGAGGGCCTCGTCATCCTCGCCGGCAAGAGCGCCGGGCGCGGCTGGCGGCGCCCCGTCCCGCTCGTGGACGTGGTCCGCGGCGCGGTCGCCGAGGTCGAGGACTACCCCCGCGTCCGCGTCCAGCCGCTCCCGCGCGTCTCCCTGCTCGGCTCCGCCGTCGCCGACGTCATCCACCTGCTCGCCGAGGTCGTCGAGAACGCCACCACGTTCTCGCCGCCGCAGTCGCCGGTGCGCGTCACCGGCCACCCGGTCGCCAACGGCTTCGCGATCGAGGTCGAGGACCGCGGCCTCGGCATGACCGAGGAGGCGCTGCGCGCCGCCAACGCCCGGCTCGCCGAACCGCCGGAGTTCGACCCGTCCGACAGCGCGCAGCTCGGCCTGTTCGTCGTCGGCCGCCTCGCCCAGCGGCACGACATCAAGGTCACGCTCCGCCCGTCCCCCTACGGCGGCACCACCGCGATCGCGCTGATCCCCGGCACGCTCATCGTGGAGAGCGCCGAACCGGACACCGCCGCCCGCCGCGCCACGGGACCGCTTCAGACCCTGACCCCGCCCCCGGCCGCGGCGCTGCCCGCGTCCGCCGCCACGTCCGCGTCGGCGTCGGCGTCGGCGGAGACGGGCGGCTTCGTCCGGCTGGTCGCCGAAGCGGAACCGCCCAGGCTGGCCGACCCCGGACCGCCCCGCGAACTCGGCCCCGCCGGCACCGACCGCGCCGGAACCTCGTCCGCTGAGACGCCGCGCACGGGCACCCCGTCCGCCGGCACCGGATTCGCCCGGCCCGAGTCGACCGGCTCCACGCCTACGGGTCCCAGGTTCGCGTCCAGCGGACCTGAGTCGACCGGCTCTGTGCCGGCGCGTCCCGGGTTCGCGTTGGGCGCTCCCGCGTCCGCTGGTCCCACAGCCGGTTCCGGTCCCGCGTCCGGCGGGACGCCGAGCGGAGGCGCGCGGCGCTTCGACGCGCAGCCCGTCCAGCCGCCCGCGCCGTCCCGGAGCGCGGAGCCCGCCGAGCCGGCGCCCCCGCCCGCGGACGGCGAACTGCCCAAGCGCAGGCGCCAGACGCACCTGGCACCCCAGCTCAAGGAACGCGTCGACGCCCACCTCGCCGCCGAGGGACGGCCCGTCGCCGCGGACTCCCCGGCGGCGCCGTCCCCGCACGACACCGCCGAAACGCCCGCGCCGGCGCGCCGGACCGGCGGCCACCGCCGCCCCGCCCCCGAGGCGTCCGGCACGATGCCGCTCGGCGCCCCCGTGCCCGCCGGCACCGACGGGACCGCTCCACACGACGAGCCGGAGGCGGACGGCGCCCGTTCGCCCGAGGAACTGCGATCGAAACTGTCCGCCATGCAGCGTGGCTGGCAGCGCGGCCGGCACGAGGCGGCCGAGGCCGAGGCCGGCCGGAACCGAGGCGACCAGGAGGACGACACCCCATGACAGATGCCCAGCACTCCGGAACGGAGGCCCCGGGCGGAACCGGCGGTGAACTGAACTGGCTGCTCGACAGCCTGGTGCAGCGGGTCGCCCCCGTGCAGAACGCGGTGGTCCTGTCGAGCGACGGCCTGCGCATGGCCGCCTCCCGCGGACTCGCCCGCGAGGAGTCCGACCACCTCTCGGCGGTGGCCGCCAGCTTCCAGAGCCTCGCGCGCGGCGCCGGAGAGTCCTTCGGCGGCGGACCCGTCCGGCAGACCATCGTCGAGATGGAGTCGTCGTTCCTGTTCGTCACCGCCGCCGGCCGCGGCGCGTGCCTCGCCGTCCTCGCCGACGCCGACGCCGACCTCGGCATCATCGCCTACGAGATGGCGATGCTCGTCACCCGCGTCGGCCAGCACCTGTCCGCCGGCCCCCGGGTCGCCGCGTCCGAACCGGGCGGCGTCTGAGGTGGACCGCGAGGACGGGCACGCGCCCCCCGAAGGCGCGAACGGCGCCGGCGGCGCGGGCGGCACGGCCTGGTACGACGACGCGGCCGGACCCGTCGTCCGCCCGTACGCCCTCACCGGCGGCCGGACGCACTACGACGGCGTCGAGTTCGACCTCGTCGCGCTCATCATCACCGCCGACGCCCCCGGCCCCGACGACGCCCACCCGGGCCCGCAGTGGGTCCCGGAGCCGGAACATGGCATGATCTTGGAGCTTTGCCGCACCCCGTTGTCGGTTGTCGAGATAGCGTCGGATCTGGAACTTCCCCTCGGAGTGGTCCGCGTCCTGCTCGGCGACCTTCTCGATCACTCGCTGATCCAGGTCCGACGCCCCGCGCCGGTGGCGCAGTTCCCCAGCGAGCGCGTACTCAAGGAAGTGATCGATGGAATCCGTGCGCTCTGACGCGGCCCCCACGGCGGGCGAGTCCGCGCTGACCGTCAAGATCCTCGTGGCCGGCGGCTTCGGCGTCGGCAAGACCACCCTGGTGAGCGCGGTCAGCGAGATCCGCCCGCTGCGCACCGAGGAGGCCCTCACCGAGAAGAGCATCGGGATCGACGACACCACCGCCGTCGCGTCCAAGACGACGACGACCGTGGCGATGGACTTCGGCCGGATCACCCTCCCCAACGGCCTCGTGCTCTTCGTCTTCGGCACCCCCGGCCAGGACCGCTTCTGGTTCATGTGGGACGAACTGGCCAAGGGCGCGCTCGGCGCCGTCGTCCTCGTCGACACCCGCCGCCTCGCCGACTGCTTCGCGTCCGTGGACTACTTCGAACGCCGCGGCGTCCCGTTCATCATCGGCGTCAACCGCTTCGACGGCGCCGGCCACCACACCCACGAGCAGGTCCGCGACGCCCTCGACCTGCCCCCCGAGATCCCCGTCATCACCTGCGACGTCCGCGACCGCGAAGACGCCAAGAGAGTCCTCATCACCCTCGTCGAACACATCATGAGGAGCATGAGTAGGGTTTGAAGCAGAACCCTCGGCGTCAGGCGCAGAACGCCTTCCTTCAACGGGCTCTGCGGCGATCGCTGCATCGCTTCGGCTCGCCCAGGGGCTCGCTGCGCGATCAGGTTCTCGCAAGCTCGAACCTGGCTTCGCACGCGATCGCTGTGTTTATTGCGTCGCCCTTGGCGGTCGGCCCTGGCGGGCCTTCCTTCAACGGGCTCTGCGGCGATCGCTGCATCGCTCCGACTCGCCTGGCGGCTCACTGCGCGATCAGTGCCTCGCAGGCTCGGCACTGGCTTCGCACGCGATCGCGGCGTTTAGGTCGTTGACGGCTGAGGCTCCGACCGGTGTCGGCCAGCTCGCCTTTTGACCCCCGTCCCCCTTCCTCTGGGGCGGGGGTCTTCGGTTTGCCCCCGGGGTCTTTGTCCTGTGAGTGGCGAAAGTTTGATTGATCTGACGGAAAGGTCTTCACATGGCGGCGAAAGACGGTTACGTTCTCGCCAGGAACCCGGCCGGCGGTGGCTCGGGGTCTCGGCCCGGAGGGACGGCGTGATGCGCATGACGGCTCGTCCGCAGAACGTGCATCAGGCACGGCTGCTGCGGCTGCTGCGCGACGAGGGGCCGCGCTCGCGGGCGGAGCTCGGGGAGGTCGTCCGGCTGTCGCGCTCGAAGCTGGCCGTGGAGCTGGACCGGCTGGTCGAGCTCGGGCTCGTGGAGGGGGCGGGGCTGGCGGCGTCGCGCGGGGGGCGGCGGTCGGGGATCGTGCGGCTGTCGCCGCGGCTGCGGTTCGTGGCCTTCGACATCGGGGCCACCTCGATCGACGTCGCCGTGACCGACGGCGCGCTCGAGGTGCTCGGCCACGTCAGCGAGCCGTGCGACGTCCGGCAGGGCGCGACCGTGGTGCTGGACCGCGCCCTGGACCTCCTCGGCAAGCTGCGCGACGAGGGGCTGATCCCGCAGGTGCACGGCACCGGCATCGGGGTGCCCGGGCCGGTCAGCTTCCGGGACGGGATGCCGGTCGTGCCGCCGATCATGCCGGGCTGGGACCGGTTCCCGGTGCGGGACGCGATCGGGCAGGAGCTCGGGTGCCCGGTGCTCGTCGACAACGACGTGAACCTGATGGCGCTCGGGGAGCTGCACGCCGGGCTCGCGCGGTCCGTGGACGACTTCCTGCTCGTCAAGATCGGCACCGGGATCGGGTGCGGCATCGTGGTGGACGGCGCGATCTACCGCGGGGTGTCCGGCAGCGCCGGGGACATCGGGCACATCCGCGTCGACGACGACGGGCCGATGTGCGCGTGCGGCAACGCGGGGTGCCTGGAGGCCTTCTTCGGCGGCGCGGCGCTCGCCCGGGACGCGGAGGCGGCGGCGCGGTCGGGGGCCTCGCCGCAGCTCGCGCAGCTCCTGGAGGCGCACGGGCGGCTGTCCGGCGAGCATGTGGCCACCGCGGCGGCGGCCGGGGATCCGGCGGCCGTGCAGATCATCCGGGAGGGCGGGCGGCACGTCGGGCAGGTGCTCGCCGGGCTGGTCAGCTTCTTCAACCCGGGCCTCGTCATCATCGCGGGCGGCGTCGCGGGGCTCGGGCACACGCTGCTCGCCGAGATCCGCAGCGTCGTCTACCGCCGGTCGGCGCCGCTCGCCACCGGCAACCTCCCGATCGTGCTGTCCGAGCTCGCCGGCGCCGCCGGCGTGGTCGGCGGCGCCCGCCTCATCAGCGACCACGTCTTCTCGTACTCCTGACACCGAGGAGGCCCGATGGGCCCGTCCGAACCATCCCCGCTGCTCCGGATGCGGGGGATCGTCAAGCGGTTCCCCGGCGTCCGGGCCCTGGACGGCGTGGACCTCGACGTCCAGGCCGGTGAGGTGCACTGCCTGCTCGGGCAGAACGGCGCCGGCAAGTCGACGCTCATCAAGGTGCTCGCGGGCGCCCACCAGCCGGACGCGGGGGAGATCGCGATCGGCGGGGAGCCGGTGCGGTTCGCCGGGCCGACCGCGGCGATGCGGGCGGGCGTCGCGACCATCTACCAGGAGCTCGATCTGGTGGACGGCCTGTCGGTGGCGGAGAACATCTTCCTCGGGCACGAGAAGGCGACGCTCGGGTTCACGCGGCGGGGGGACGCGGAGCGGGCGGCACGGGAGCTGCTCGGGCGGCTCGGGCACGGGGAGATCCCGCCGCGGCGCGAGGCGGGGCGGCTGCCCGCGGCGGGCAAGCAGGTCGTGAGCATGGCGCGGGCGCTGTCGCACGACGCGCGGATCATCGTGATGGACGAGCCGTCCGCGGCGCTGGCACATGACGAGGTGGCGAACCTCTTCCGGATCATCCGGGAGCTGACGGCGGCGGGCGTCGCGGTCGTGTACATCTCGCACCGGCTGGAGGAGATCCGGGAGATCGGCGACCGGGTCACCGTGCTGAAGGACGGCCGGACCGTCGCGGTCGGGCTGCCGGCGAGCACCCCGACCGACGACATCGTGGCGCTGATGACGGGGCGGGACGTCGAGTACGTGTTCCCGGAGCGGCCGGAGGCCGGGGACGGTCCGGAGGTGCTGCGGGTGGAGGGGCTCGCGCTGCCCGGCGCGTTCGAGGACGTGTCGTTCTCCGTGCGGGCGGGGGAGATCGTCGGGCTGGCGGGGCTGGTCGGGTCCGGGCGCTCGGAGATCCTGGAGACGGTCTACGGGGCGCGGCGTCCGGCGCGGGGGCGGGTGCTCGTGGACGGGCGGCCGGTGCGTCCCGGAGACACCGGCGCGGCCGTCCGGCACGGGATGGGCATGGCGCCGGAGGAGCGCAAGAGCCAGGCGCTGCTGATGAACGAGACGGTCGCCGGGAACGTGACCGTCGCCGGGATGCGCCGGTACGCGGCGTTCGGCTGGCTGAACCGGCGCCGGGAGCTCGCCGACGTGCGGAGGCAGATCGCCGCGCTGGACATCCGGCCGCCCGATCCGCGGCGCCCGGTCGCGACGCTGTCGGGCGGCAACCAGCAGAAGGTCGTCCTCGCCCGGTGGCTGCTGGACGACGCGGACCTGCGGGTCCTCATCCTGGACGAGCCGACCCGCGGGGTGGACGTCGGGGCGCGCGCCGAGCTGTACGCGGTGATCCGCGAGCTGGCGGGGCGCGGTATCGCGGTGCTGCTGGTGTCGAGCGAGGTGCCGGAGGTGCTCGGTCTCGCCGACCGGGTCCTCGTCGTCCGGGAGGGCCGCGTCGTGCACTCCGGCGACGCCCGCGCGCTCGACGAGGGCGCCGTCCTCAACATGATCATGGAAGGGAGTGCGCTGTGACCGACGCGGGTGTGGGCGAGCGCGAGGGGGCCGGCGTGCCCGTGGCGAAGGACGCGGCCGGCGGGCCCCGGTGGCGGCTCTGCGGGTCGGACGGCGGGGCGCGCGGCGTCGGCGAGGTGCACCACATCGGGCTGGTCGCGGCGCTGGTGCTGCTCGCGGTCGTCGGCCTGGTGACCGAGCCGGACAACTTCGCGACGTCCGGGAACATCGTCGGGATCCTCGCGCTCGCCGCGACGATCGGGGTCATCACCGTCGGCCAGACGTTCGTGATCATCGGTGGCGGGATCGACCTGTCCGTCGGCGCGGTGATGGCGCTCGCGTCGGTGTGGGCGACGACGGTCGCGACGCAGTCGTACGGGCCGGGGGTGATGGCGCTGTGCGCGGTCCTCGTCGGGACGGGCGCGGGCGTCCTGTCCGGCCTGCTGATCTCCTACGGGCGGCTCGTGCCGTTCATCGCCACCCTCGCGATGCTCGTCGCCGCGCGGGGGCTGGCGCAGCGGATGTCTGACCGCAGGACGCAGCTCGTCCGGCCGGAGAACGACGCGATCGAGAAGCTGTCGACGACGAAGGTGCTCGGGCTGCCGCTGGTCGTCTACATCTTCGCGGCGGTCGCGGTCGCCGGGTGGGTGCTGCTGAACCGCACCACGTTCGGCCGCCGGACGTTCGCGGTCGGCGGGAACCCGGAGGCCGCGCGGCTCGCCGGCATCGACGTCCGCCGCCACACGCTGCTGCTGTACGCGCTGTCGGGGTTCTGCTGCGGCATCGCCGCGATCATCATCATGGCGCGCACCACCACGGGCTCCAGCACGCACGGCGACCTGTACGAGCTGGACGCGATCGCCGCCGTCATCATCGGCGGCACGCTGCTCACCGGCGGGCGCGGCACCGTCGCCGGGTCGATCCTCGGCGTCCTCGTGTTCACGCTCATCACCAACCTGTTCATCCTCAACGGCCTGCAGACCAGCGACCAGCTCATCGCCAAGGGCGTGATCATCGTGATCGCCGTGCTGCTCCAGCGCCGCGGGCTCCGCTCGCCCACCTGACCGGTCCGTCACACCCCACCCCAGTCCGGCGCCGTGCTTCCGGGGACGCGCGGCGCGGGACGCCCATCCCTTGATCAGGAGCACGTCATGCGGAATTCGAGCCCCCGTCCCAGCCGCCGCGGAGTCCTGTTCGGCGGCGCCGTGATCGCGGCCGGCACCGTCGCGGCCGCCTGCACGAGCAACGACGAGAAGGACACGAGCCCGGTCGCGCAGACCGGCGCGGCCGGCGGCGACAACGACAAGCCGGGCAAGCAGGTCACGATCGGGTTCTCCGCGCCCGCCGCCGACCACGGCTGGATCGCGGCGATCGCCAAGAACGCGCAGGCGCAGGCGAAGAAGTACTCCGACGTGACGTTCCGGTCGGTCGAGCCGACCAACGACATCAACCAGCAGATCTCCGCCGTCGAGTCGCTGATCTCGGCGAAGGTCGGCGCGCTGGTGCTGCTGCCGAACGACGGCGAGCAGCTCAACCAGGTCGCCCGCAAGGCGATGGACGCGGGCATCCCGGTCGTCAACCTCGACCGCGTGTTCCCCGACAAGCTGTCCTACCGGACGTGGATCGGCGGCGACAACTACGGCATGGGCGTCTCCGCCGGGCACTACGTCGGCAAGCGGCTCAAGCAGAAGGGCGTGTCCAACCCGGTGATCGTCGAGGTCCAGGGGATCGCGACGCTGCCGCTCACGCAGGAGCGCAGCAAGGGGTTCGCGGACGCGCTGAAGTCCTACGGCTACACCGTCACCGCCAAGCAGGACGCGAAGTTCACCGTCGAGACCGGCAACCAGGTCGCCAGCAACCTGCTCCAGGCCCACAAGAAGATCGACGCGCTGTGGAACCACGACGACGACCAGGGCGTCGGCGTGCTCGCCGCGATCAAGCAGTCGGGCCGCAAGGAGTTCTTCATGGTCGGCGGCGCGGGGTCCGCCAACGCGATGCGCGAGATCAAGGCGGGCGGCGGCGTGCTGGAGGCGACCGTCACCTACCCGCCGACGATGGCCGCGTCCGCGGTGCGCCTCGCGCGGCTCATCGCGCAGGGCAAGGGCATGGCCGACCTCGTGGAGCTCCAGGTGCCGCAGTCGGTGACGCTGGCGTCCGAGACGGTCACCAAGGACAACGTCGACCGGTACATGCCGCTCGGCTTCGAGTCCTAGACGCGCCGCGACCGCCGCGCGCCCGCGCCGCCCGCCCGGCGCGGGCGGCGCGAGAACAGAGAGGTGAGGCATACATGACGACCGTCGGAGTCGGGATGGTCGGGCACGCGTTCATGGGACGCGCCCACTCCCAGGCGTGGCGCAGCGTCGGGCCGTTCTTCGGCCCGCCGCTGACCCCCGTGATGGCCGCCCTGGCCGGACGATCCGCCGAGCGGGCGGGCGCCGCGGCGCGCGAGCTCGGCTGGGCGTCGGTGGAGACCGACTGGAAGGAGCTGCTCCGCCGCGACGACGTCCAGCTCGTCGACATCTGCACGCCGGGCGACGGCCACGCCGAGATCGCCGTGGCCGCGCTCGACGCCGGCAAGCACGTCCTCTGCGAGAAGCCCCTCGCGAACTCCGTCGCGGAGGCGGAGGCGATGGTCGCGGCGGCCGAGCGGGCCCGCGCGCGCGGCGTCCGCTCGATGGTCGGGTTCAACTACCGGCGCGTCCCGGCGGTCGCGCTGGCGCGGGACCTGGTCGCGGAGGGGCGGATCGGCGCGGTCCGGCACGTCCGGGCGCAGTACCTCCAGGACTGGCTGACCGACCCCGAGTCCCCGTTCACCTGGCGGATGGACCGCGACCGTGCCGGGTCCGGCGCGCTGGGCGACATCGGCGCGCACATCATCGACACCGCGCAGTTCATCACCGGGCACGCGGTCACCGGAGTGTCGGCGCTGATGGACACGTTCGTGCACGAGCGGCCCATGCCCGGCGGCGGCACCGGGCAGGTCACCGTGGACGACGCCGCGCTGTTCATCGGACGGACCGACGGCGGCGCGCTCGCGTCGTTCGAGGCGACCCGCGTCGCGACCGGCCGCAAGAACGCACTGCGGATCGAGGTCAGCGGCTCGTCCGGCGCCCTCTCCTTCGACCTGGAGTCGCTGAACGAGCTGTGGTTCCACGACGCGACCGAGGACGCCGCCACCGCGGGCTTCCGCCGGATCGTGGTCACCGAGCCCGTCCACCCGTACGCGGGGCACTGGTGGCCGCCCGGCCACGCCCTCGGGTACGAGCACACCTTCACCCATCAGATGGCCGACCTGCTCACCGCCATCGCCGACGGCGCCGACCCGAGCCCCTCGTTCGCCGACGGCCTCCAGGTGCAGCGGGTCCTCGACGCCGTCCAGCGGAGCGCGTCGTCCGGCGGCGGCTGGGCGGCCGTCGAGGGAACCCCCGTAGGGAGCGTGTAGGAGATGGCACGACCGATCACCCTGTTCACCGGCCAGTGGGCGGACCTGCCGTTCGAGGAGGTCTGCCGGCTGGCGTCCGGCTGGGGCTACGACGGCCTGGAGATCGCCTGCTGGGGCGACCACTTCGAGGTCGACAAGGCCCTCGCGGACGACTCCTACGTCCCGCGCAAGCTGGAGACCCTCGCCAAGCACGACCTGAAGGTGTACGCGATCTCCAACCACCTCGTCGGGCAGGCCGTCTGCGACCACCCGATCGACGAGCGGCACCAGGCGATCCTGCCGGAGCGGATCTGGGGCGACGGCGAGCCCGAGGGCGTCCGGCGGCGCGCCGCCGAGGACATCAAGGACACCGCGCGGGCCGCCGCGAAGCTCGGCGTCGACACCGTCATCGGGTTCACCGGATCGTCGATCTGGCACACCGTCGCGATGTTCCCGCCCGTCCCCGAATCGATGATCGAGCGCGGGTACGCCGACTTCGCCGACCGCTGGAACCCGATCCTCGACGTGTTCGACGAGGCCGGCGTCCGGTTCGCGCACGAGGTCCACCCGAGCGAGATCGCCTACGACTACTGGACGACCGTCCGGACGCTGGAGGCGATCGGGCACCGGCCCGCGTTCGGGCTGAACTTCGACCCGTCCCACTTCGTCTGGCAGGAGCTCGACCCGGTCGGCTTCCTGTTCGACTTCCGCGACCGGATCTACCACGTGGACTGCAAGGACACGAAGGTCCGCACCGGCGACGGGCGCCGCGGCCGGCTCGCGTCCCACCTGCCCTGGGCCGACCTGCGGCGCGGCTGGGACTTCATCTCCACCGGACGCGGCGACGTCCCCTGGGAGGACTGCTTCCGCGCCCTGAACGCCATCGGCTACGACGGCCCCGTCTCGATCGAGTGGGAGGACGCCGGCATGGACCGCCTCCAGGGCGCCCCCGAGGCGCTCGCGTTCGTCCGGGCCCTCAACGCGATGGAGCCGCCCACCGCCGCGTTCGACGCCGCCTTCTCCGCGGACTCCTGAGGCGACGGAGGCCGGGACCCGCGGAGAACCCCGCGGCGGGCCGCCACCATGAGGCCACGCATGGCGGCGGCCCGCCGCGATCAGCCGAGGGCGCGGAAGTCGGCGAAGTCGAAACCGGGGGAGACCACGCAGCTCACCAGGACCTCCTCCGCCCCGGCGGGCCGCGCCGCCTGCCAGTGCCCGGCCGGGACGACCGCCTGCGGCACCTGCCCGCCGCCCAGGTCCCCGCCGAGCACGACCCTCTCCGGCGTCCCGGACGGGCGGTCGCCGTCGCCGCCGAGCAGCAGGTCGAGCGGCCCGCCCCGATGCCACAGCCACACCTCGGCGGAGCGGACCGCGTGCCAGATCGACTCCTCGCCGGGCGGCAGCAGGAAGTAGATCGCCGTCCCGCTGGCCCGCTCGCCCGGATAGCCCGGCGGCGCGACCCGCACGTCCGACCGCCACGTCTCCCTGTACCAGCCGCCCTCGGGATGCGGCAGCAGGTCGAGCGCCTCCGCCGTGCCCGGACGGTCGAGGAACGCGACATGGCGCCCGTCCGGCCCGCGCCGCGCGTACCGCACGCGGGACGCCGTCGTACGGTCGACCACCCCGCGCGGCGGCGCCAGCCCCGGCGACGGATCGAACTCCACCGCCACGACCTGCCCTTCCTTGAAGACGTCGTCCGCGATCGCGAGCGCGTCGGCGGCGCCGTGCTCCCCGTCCGGCGCCCACACGGCCCCGGCGTCCGACAGCACGAACCGGGGCCCGTCCTGCCCCCGCCACCCCTCCAGCGTCATCAGAAGTTGCACGGGTCCGAGCCTAAGAGAAAACCGTTCGCGCGCGCGGCGGTACCCCTGGCAGCATGGCGCCCGCCCATCGGTCGATCAGCGGAGGCGAGATGCGCCAGGTCTTCGGAATCTCACAGCGCCCTAACCGGACGAGAGTTTTCGAGGACCACACCGCCCATGGCCGCACCCGCCACCGCCACCCTCAACCTCGGGATCCTCGCGCACGTTGACGCGGGCAAGACGAGCCTGACCGAACGGCTCCTCTACGACACCGGGGCCATCGACCGGCTCGGCAGCGTCGACGCCGGCGACACCCGCACCGACCGCGGCGAGCTGGAACGCGCGCGCGGCATCACGATCCGCTCCGCCGTCGCGACGTTCCGCCTCGGCGCGCTGCGCGTCAACCTGATCGACACGCCGGGCCACGCCGACTTCGTCGCCGAGGTCGAGCGCGCCCTCGGCGTTCTGGACGGCGCCGTCCTCGTCCTGTCGGCCGTCGAAGGCGTCCAGGCCCGGACCCGCGTGCTGATGCGGACGCTCCGCGAGCTGGAGCTGCCCACCCTCCTGTTCGTCAACAAGATCGACCGCGCGGGCGCGCAGATCGACGGGACGCTCGACGCGGTCCGGCGGCGCCTGTCCTCGCGGATCGTCCCGCTGAACGACGTCCGCGACCTGGGTAGCGCGGGGGCCCGGACCGCGCCCCGGGCCCCCGGACCGGCCGACGCCGAACTGCTCGCCGACGCCGACGACGGCCTGCTCGCCTCACTCGTCGACGGACGCGACCCGGCGCCCTCCGCCGTCCGCGCGGCACTGCGCGCGCAGACCGCCGCCGGGCTCGTCCACCCCCTCTACTTCGGGTCCGCGCTGACCGGACAGGGCGTCGCCGACCTGCTCGACGGCATCGCGGACCTGCTCCCCGCCGCGCCCGCGACCTCCGGCGACCCCTGCGGCACGGTCTTCGCGGTCGAACGCACCGCGTCCGGTGAGAAGGTCGCCTACCTGCGGCTCTTCGCCGGTGAGCTGCGCAACCGGCAGCGCGTCACCCTCGTCGGACGGGACGGCCCCCACGACGGCCGGATCACCGGGCTCGACATCGCCGGAGCCGAACTCGACCCCGCGACGGCAGGCGCGCACCTCACCGCCGGGAACATCGCCCGCGTCCACGGCCTCACCGGCGCGCGCGTCGGCGACCGGATCGGGACCCCGCAGCGCGCCGTCCCCGCGTTCGCGCCACCGAGCCTGGAGACGATCGCGCGGGCACGGCGCCCCCGCGACTCGGCGCGGCTGCGCGCCGCCCTGCTCGCCTTCGCCGACGAGGACCCGCTGATCCGCGCCCGTCCCGCATCCGGCGGCGCCACGTCCCTCCTGCTCTACGGAGAGGTGCAGAAGGAGATCATCGGCGCCCGGCTGCTCGCCGAACACGGGGTCGAGGCCGCCTTCGAGAAGAGCACCACCGTCTACCTGGAACGGCCCGTGGGCGTGGGCGAGGCGGAGGAGGACATGAACTGGCGCCACCGCAGACCCGACTTCTGGGCCACCATCGGCCTCCGCGTCGAACCCGGTCCACCCGGCTCCGGCATCACCTACCACCGCGAAACCGAGCTCGGCGCCCTCCCGCACGCCTTCGACCGGGCGATAGAGGAGACCGTCCACCGCACCCTGGAGCGAGGACTCCACGGCTGGCCCGTGACCGACTGCCGAGTCACCCTCACCCGCTCGGGCTTCGCCGGACCGGTCAGCACGGCGAGCGACTTCCGCGGCCTCACCCCGATCGTCCTCATGCGGGCCTTGGCCACCGCCAAGACTCGGGTCGAAGAACCCCGCCACAGGTTCGAGGCGGAGATCCCCGCCGACACGCTCGCCCCCGTCCTCGGACGCCTCGCCGCGCTCGGAGCGAGCCAACTTGAGCCAGTTCCGGAAGGCGACACGTGGACACTGCGCGGCGTGATCCCCGCCAGCCGCACCCAAGAAGCCGAACAAGCGCTACCAGGCCTGACCCGCGGCGAGGGGGTGTTCATCGCGGTGTCCCCGGCGTCAGTCGACGGTTAGGACGATCTTGCCGGAGACCCGTCCGGTCTCGCCGCGCTCGTGCGCCTTGGCGGCCTCCTCCAGCGGGACGACGGTGTCGATCTCGGCGCGGAGGCGGCCCGCGTCCGCGAGCGCGGCGAGTTCCGTCATCGCGGCGAAGTCGGGCTCGACGAGCAGCGTCTCCGCGCGCACCCCCGCCGCCGCGGCGTCCACCCCGTCGAGCCCGCCCGGCCGGATCGAGACGAGGGTCCCGCCGCGCTTCAGCGTCCGCAGCGAGCGCGCGCCGTAGTCGCCGGCCATCGTCTCAAGGACGACGTCCACGTCCCGGACGGTCTCGGCGAAGTCGACCTCCCGGTAGTCGACGGGCTCGTCCACCCCGATGCCGCGCAGGAACTCGTGCTTGGGAGCGCTCGCCGTCCCGATCACGTACGCGCCCCGGGCCTTCGCGATCTGCACGGCGAGGTGGCCGACGCCGCCCGCCGCCGCGTGGACGAGGACCCGCTGCCCCGCGCGCACGTCCGCCGTGTCCACCAGCGCCTGCCAGGCCGTCAGCCCGACCAGCGGCAGCGCGCCCGCCTGGACGTGGTCGATCGAGGCCGGCTTCCTCACGAACGTCCGGGACGGCGCCACCACGTACTCGGCGTGCGACCCGCCGCCGAACGGGTACCGCAGCATCCCGAAGACCTCGTCGCCGGGCTTGTGCAGCGTCACCCCGAACCCGACCGCCTCCACGACCCCCGACACGTCCCATCCGAGGACGAACGGCGGGTCGCCGAGGAAGCCGTGGCCCGCCCGCTGCTTCCAATCGGTCGGGTTCAGCCCGGCCGCGCGCACCCGGACGAGCACCTCGGTCGGGCCCGGCTCCGGCTTGTCCGTCTCGATCACCTTGAGCACATCGGGGCCACCGACGACGTCCTGGCTGACCGCGCGCATACGTTCCGGCATCGCTCTCTCCTTCTCCTCATTGCGTGCGGACTCAGCCTGCCGCGCGGTCGAGGCCCCCGATAAGTGGCGAGATTGCCAATATGCGCAAAGATTCGGCCAGTGCCGGGATCAGTCCATCTCGGACAGGCGCGCCGGGTCGAACGCGATCGGGAACGGCCTGGCCAGCGTCACCGTCTCCCCGGCGCGAGCCTTCCCCACCACCCGGTAGCCGCCGTCCTCCAGCTCCAGCAAGGTGACGGTGGGACGAGGCTCCAGATCGACGAGCCAGTAGTGCGGGATCCCCGTGGCCGCGTACTCGTCCACCTTGCGGACCCGGTCGATCTGCTCGTTCACCGTCCTCGGCGTCACGACCTCCGCCACGAGGATCAGGTCGGGCCCGTAGTAGGTGCGGGTGCGCCGCTCCAGGGCCGCGCGGGCGACGTCCCGTCCGACGGCGAAGACGTCCGGTTTGCGGACGCCCGCCGGAGTGGTCACGTCCTGTGGAGCGCCCGCCACGTGCACGTCGGCGTCGGCCTGGCGCGCCGCGTCCTTGAGGACGGTCTTCAGCTGCTCGGCGGCGTGATCGTGCCACATGTCGCCCGGCAGCTCGTGCAGCCAGCCGTCGGCGAGCTCGTACCGCCGTCCCTCCTCGGGCAGCGCGTCCAGGTCGTACAGCGTGTACGGGCCGTGCGCGCGGCCGAGCGTCCCGCCCATGGACCGTCCCCCCTCGCGTCGGCGCACCGGCCGTCGATCCGAATCTAGTGGACGGGTGCCTGGCGCGGCCGGAGGCGAAGATCGCGCGTCGGGACGGCCGGATCCGGGCGAACGTCTCGAAAACCGAGCGAAGGCAGGTTAAGATACATCGCGTCCGGCCCTGACCCTCCACCCGCCGGAGTGATCGGGCTGCGGAGGCCGACCGCCTCGAAGGAGAGATGTGATGAGCGTCGAGCAGCGTCCCCGGACGGCCGACCCCGCCCTGCGCGCCTCGGACCGCGACCGCGACGAGACGCTCGTCCTGCTGCACACCGCCTACGCCGAAGGACGGCTGACCGAGGCGGAGCTGGACGAGCGCATCGACCTGGTCCTCGCGTCCCGCACCCACCAGGAGCTTTCCCGCGTCTCCGCCGACCTGCCGCCCGCCGGCCCCGCCGCGGAAGCGCCCGCGGGCGCCCGTCCCGGCACGACCGCGGGACGCTACCAGATCGCCTACAAGAGCGGCGTCCGGCGCAGCGGCCGCTGGCGGCTCCCCGAGCGGTTCTGGTCCCTGATCTACAAGGGCCACTCCCTGCTCGACCTGCGCGCCGCCGAGTTGGAAGGCCCGGTGACGCACCTGCGCGTCCTCGCCTACAAGTCCACGGTCGAGATCATCGTGCCGCCCGGTGTCCGCGTGGAGACGGACGGTGCGGGACTCTCCACCGAGGTCCACGGCGCCCCCGCCGCGGGCGCCCCGGTCGTCCACATCCGGGGTTACGCCTATAAGGGGGAGATCGAGGTGAAAGATCGGCTTCGCCGGGCCTGAGGTGATAGAACGCTCCGGAGGCCGGATCGGCCGCCGTTCCCACCGTTGTCCGCACACGGAGTGATGTGGCGCGGTTTGATGGTGAGCGGTCGCGGAACACGATGGCCCGGCGCGGGCCATGTCCGGAGAAGGAGCGCGTGTGACGGCGAGGACCCCTGAGCAGGACGAGGCACGCCTCCCGGCCGAATCCGAGCCCGCCGACTCCCGCCAGATCCGGCGGCGCCTGACCTTCGGCGTCGCCGGCGACCTCGCCGACCTCCCCGCCACCCTGTCCCCATGGCAGCGCGCCTACGAGGCATGGCGCTCCGCCGACCTCCGCTGGCGCCACGGCGCCCCGCCCCGGGAACGCGCCAACCCCGCCCCCGCGGACCACCCCCGCCCCCGCAACACCGCCCGCGCAACCCCAGACCCAGCCCCCAGCCCGGACCGCCCCGCGAAACAACGCCGCAAGAAGCCCCGCGCCACGAAGACACCCACCAACACCACCCCCTCCGCACCACCCGCGGCCAACACGACCCCGGTAGCTGGAGCCCCCGCACCTGGCAACTCGTCCTCCACTAAGCCCACGCCCGCCAAGGACGCCGCGACAAAACCGCCTACCGCCAAGCCCGCGCCCGCCGAGACCGCCGCCGCGGGACCGTCCGCAGCGAAGTCTGCGCGTGTGGAGTCGTCGACGGCCAAGCCGTCCGCTGGAGCTCGCGGGCGTGGCAGGTCGTCCACCGCCAAGCCCGCGCCGGTCGAGGACACCGCCGCAAAACCGTCCGGAGCGGCGCCTGCACAGGTGGAGCCGACCCGGAGGCCGAAGGTGGGGGGTGTGGAGGTGGTCACGGGGGTCGGGGGGACTCCTGTGGCCGGGGCCGCGCTCAAAGCCGCCGCTCCCGAGCGGGACAGCGGTGAGAAGGGCGGGCAGAACCGCAGGTTGCAGGCCGGTATCGCCGGGGCGGCGGTGCTCGTGCTCGTTGCCGTCGGGGTGGTGTTCGCGCTCGGGGGCGAGGAGGCGGAGAAGCCTCGGGTCGCGGGGGCGGTGGCGGCCGATCGGCTGTTCGCCGCGGACCCCGCCGCGAAGACGGACGGGCTCGTCCAGGATCTGGCGGCCGTGGTCTCGGACGGCACGGCGACCGTCGCGACCGGGACCGAGGGGACGGGTGCCGAGGGGGCGGAGCGGACGGCGTTCCTCGTGTCCGCGGCCGGGAAGGGCTGGCGGACGGCGCGGGTGCGCGCGGACGACGGTGCCGAGCCGCCCCTCGGGGACCGGCCGCGGCTGCTCGCCGCCGGGGCCGGGACGTGGGTGGCGCTCGGTGCCGCCGCCGACGGTGCCGTGGTCGTGTGGACGAGCGGCGACGGCGGCACGTGGACGCGGCGGCCTGCTCCGGCGTTCGGGAAGACCGACAAGGTGAACGCGCTGGCGCGTACCGGGCAGGGTTTCGTGGCGGTTGGCGCGACCGGTGATGGGGCCGTGGTGTGGAGTTCCGCGGACGGCCGCGTGTGGCAGCGCGTCTCGGGGCTGCGGGCGCCGGGGGTCACCGGGTTCGACCGGGTCGCGGCGTCCGGGGGTGTGCTCGTGGCGCACGGGACGTCCGCGCGGAAGGTCACCAAGCGGAAGGGCAAGAGGAAGGTGACGCGCACGGTCCGCGGCGACGGCTTCTGGCGGTCGGCGGACGGTGGGCGGACGTGGTCGGCGGTGATCGTGCCGCAGCAGCGGGGTTCCTTCGGCGCGACGAAGGGGCTCGCGGTCGGGCCGGGCGGGTTCGCGACGGTGCGTGAGGGGCACCGGACGACGGGCCGGAAGAAGCATCGGAAGACGACGCGGTTCGGGGTGCTGTTCACGTCGGCGGACGGGCTCGCCTGGCGTGCCGCCGGGACGTTCGGCGGCGCGGACTACCTGTCGGTCGAGCGGTTCGGCGGCGCGGCCGCGGGGCTGGCCGTGCTGGTCCGGGGGGCGAAGGGCCGTTCCGTGCTGCTTGGTGACGGCCGGACGTGGCGGCCTGCCGGTGTCGGGAGCCTGGACGGCGTCGAGGTGAGCGGGCTGACGGTCGCCGGTGGCGCGGTCACGCTGGCCGGGCATCGGGACGGTGACGCCTTCCTGTCCGGCGTGGACCTGAAGGGTGTCCCCGGCGCCGTGCACGCGGAGCGGACGGTGCGGTCCGTCGCCGCGGGGCAGGGGCGGGCCGTGGCGGTCGGCAGCACGAACGGCGGCGCGGCCGTGTGGACCGCGGCCGGTGGACGGGCGTGGACGCGGGCCGGGTTCCCCGCGTCCGGCGGCTGGCTGTCCGATGTCGTGTACGGGGTGCAGGGGTGGCTGGCGGTCGGGCGCACGTCGGGCGCGTCGCCGGGGCCGCTCGCGCTGGCGTCGCAGGACGGGACGGCGTGGCGGAGGGCGCCGTTCCCGGGCGGTCCCGCGCCGGTCGCGGTGGCGGCGGGGCCCGCGGGCTACGTCGCCGTCGGGACGGGGGCCGCGTGGCGCTCGTCCGATCTCAAGGGGTGGCGGCGCGCGGACGTCGAGGGCGCCCCGGCGGACGTGGCGGCGACGGCGAAGGGCTACGTCGCGGTCGGCGGGCGCGACAAGGCGCCGGCGGTGTGGACGTCGCCGGACGGTGTGAAGTGGTCGCCGGTGAAGCTGCCCGCGGGTCTCGCGGAAGGGCCGCTGTCGGAGGTCGCGGCGCGGGGGGACGTGCTCGTCGCCGTCGGCGCGGGCGCCGCTCCGCTGGTGTCGGCCGACGGCGGTGCGACGTGGGCGCCGCGTCCGCTCGCCGGGGCCGCGTCCCTGACGGCGGTGGCCGCGACGCCGAGGGGGTTCGCCGTCGCGGCGGCCACCGGTGCGCGGGACGCGGCGGTGTGGGCGTCCGGGGACGGCGCCGCGTGGCGCCGCGTGCCGGTCTCGGGGCTGGACGGGCCCGGCGACCAGCGCCTCACCGCGATGACGGCACTGGGCGGCGAGGTGCTGGCCGTCGGTACGAGCGCGGACCACCGGGGCGAGTCGGCGCTGCTGTGGCGCGCGGCCGCTCCGTGACCGCTCAGGCGAGGGCGGGGTCTCCGGTCAGCCGTTGCAGCCGCAGGAGCATCCCTTGGCGCAGGAGCATCCGCTGCCGTGTCCGCAACTGCATCCTTTTTTCGTCATGAGCGGAAAGTAGCCTCGGCCGCACTCTGTGGTCTATGGCCGCGGCGGGACGAGGACCTGTCGCCGGGGGCGGGATGAGATGGCAGCGGGCCGTTCCGCGGCGGGGGAGGGAACGGCCCGTGCCTGGGTTTCGGTCAGGGTCGAAGCAGGGGGTCAGGTGTGGATGTGCAGGTCCACGCCGAGGAGGACGAGGAACCAGAGGAAGATGGCCAGCAGCGCGCTGGCGACCTGCCGTACGAGGGTCGCGTTGATGTAGCCGCGGTCCCACGCGATGAACACGCCGATGATGATGTAGATCAGGCCGACCAGGCTGATGCCCGGCCGATATCGGTACGCCATTGGGGCGTCTCCTCCCGGTTCGTGGTGTGACGATCGACCGTTGCCCCGGGCACGCGCGGCAAAACACCGGAGGTATTCGGGGCCGCTCCATGACGATCTTTTCGGCGCTTCCCAAATACGGTGCCGTGTCTGGGTCCGGTGGTCGTTCGCGGGGACGCCACAGGCGTCACACGTGCCCCGCGTCCTGCGGGAACGGGCTACTTGCCGGAGAGGCCGATGCGGACGACGGTGGGGTCGCGGTCGCCCGCGCGGTCGGCGAACTCGGCGTTGCGGTGCACGATGTCGTAGTCGTGGACGCGGCGGCGCAGCGACGGGCTGAGCAGGATGTGGTCGAGGGCCTGCGCGTTGCCGCCGGTGACCGCCGTGTACCGGTCGGCGGGCGGCACCGACGCCGGGAGGTCGGCGAGGCCGCCGGCCTGCGCCAGCGTGCGGACGGGTATGGAGGTCTCGGTGTCGCCCAGGTCGCCCGCCACGATGACGTCCGCGTTGCGGTCGACGGCCCGGACCGACTTGACGAAGCCCGCGACGACCTTGGCCTGCGCGTCGCGCCGCCACTGGCCGGGCCGGGACGGCGGCTGGAAGCGCCCGAAGACGGGCTGGTCGTCGCCGGTCTGCCCGAACCACTGGTTGGCGACCACGATGACGCGGCGGCCGTGCCAGGTGATCTCGCCGGCGAGGGGCTTGCGGGCGGCGCTCCAGACGGCGTCGCCCGGCGCGATCCGGCCGGGGCTGCGCGACAGCCCGGCGCCGCCGCCCAGCCGGACGGCGCGGACCGGCGTGGCGGCCGGGTCGGGACGCGCGGCGGGCGGGTCGTCCGGCGGCGGGTCCTGCTCGGCGGGGCGGTCCACGAACGCGAGCCCGCGGTCGGTGCGGAACAGGAACCCGGTCCGGGTGTTGGCGCCGTGCTCGCCGCCGTCGGCGTTGTCGCGGGGCTGCACCGAGCGCCAGTCGTAGTCGGGGCCGCCCGCGGCGCTGATCGCGGTGATCAGCTCGGCGACGGTCTGGTCGGCGGCGACGGTGCCGTCGTCCTCGGGGCCGCTGTTGTCCTCCACACCGCTGACCGCGATGAGGTCGGGCGACTTCAGGCCGATGACGACGTCCTGGGCGAGGGCGCCGAACCGCTCGGCGGGCGCGTCGGGGTCGAGCCCGCCGAGCGTGAGGGTGGCGACGGCGAGCTCGCCCGGCTTCGCCGCGCGGGTGGTCTCGCGGGGCGGCCCGCCGGGGGTGTGCCGGGGCGTGGCGGTGAGCAGCAGCTTGAAGTCGCCGTAGGCGTAGTCGAGGACGCCGTCGTTCGCGCCGGGCAGCCGGTCGCCCACGTTCGCCGCGGGCAGCGGCGCGAGCGCGTCGTCCAGGATGATCCGCTCGGGGTTGGGGTCGCCGTCGCGGAGCAGGATGCCGCCGCGCCGGGTCCGCTGGGTCGCACCGGCGCCGTTCGCGGGCAGCACGGGCAGCTCGCCGTAGCGGGACGGGCCGGCCGCGACGGCGTCCCGGACCCGCACCCGCATCCCTTCGAGCGACTCGTAGAAGTCGAGCCCGTTGCGCCGGGGGTCGAAGCCGCCGCCCTTCTCGACGTCGCCGGGCGCCGCGCGGACGACGCTGCCGGGGGCCCTGCGGCCGCCGGGCCCGAGGACGACCGGGGCGGGCTGCGCGGCGCCGTGCGCGTCGACGGCGGTGGCGGTGGCGTCGATCTCCGTGCGGGTGAGCCCGGCGGACGCGGCGCCGCCGGGCCGGAACTCGCTGACCGTGCCGTCCACGCGGACCGCGTCGCCCACGGCGGCGGACGGGCGCGTCCGGGTGAAGACGAACACGCCCTCGGACGTCGCCGGGTCGCTGTCGGGGTGCGGGTCCTGCATCCAGAAGCCGTTGGCGGTCAGGGCCGTGACGACGCCGGGCACTCCGGCGACCCGGGAGCCGCGCAGCCGCGACACGTGCCCGGCGCCCTGGACGTCGTGGATGCGGTACCCGCGCGCGGCGGCGTGCGCCGCGCCGGCGGGGACGGCGGCCAGGGGGACGGCGAGGATCGCCGCGACGACGATCGAACGGGCCGCCGTGGGACGGCGGAGCCGCCCCGTTCCACCTGCCTGCACCACCGCGCTCCCTGCCACCTCGTGGTCCGGTCCGACACGCAAAAGGATGGCATGCGCGGCGGACCGGTGCCCGGCGGTGCGGCTTTTTTCAGGCCCGACCGGTACGAACGCCGCAGCGCCGTACCGGACGGGCCGGCGCGGGCGGAACCGCCCTCAGTCGAGCCGCTCTCAGTCGAACAGGACGACCTGGCGGATCACGTCGCCGCCCTCCAGGGCGCGGACGGCGTCGTTCAGCTCCTCGAACCGGATCCGGCGGGAGATGAGGCTGTCGATGTCGAGCCGGCCCGCGCGCCACAGGTCCACGAAGAGCGGGATGTCGCGCTTGAGGTCGCAGCCGCCGTACAGGGACGCCTTGAGGCTCTTGCCGTCGAACAGCAGCGTGAACGCGCTCTGCGCCCAGTCGTCGTCGACCGCGCCGGCGCCGACGACGATGACGTCGCCGCCGCGCCGGGTGGCGTTCCAGGCCGTGTGGATCGCCCCGGACCGGCCGACGACCTCGAAGGCGTAGTCGAATCCGGCGCCGCCGGTGAGCTGGCCCTTGATCTCCTCCAGACCGTCCGGCGTCGTGGTGTGGGTGGCGCCGAACTGCTTGGCGACGGGGTGCTTGGCCTCGTTCGGGTCGATCGCGACGATGGTCGCGGCGCCGGAGATCCTGGCGCCCTGGATGACCGAGAGGCCGACGCCGCCCGCGCCGACGACCGCGACCGTGGAGCCCGGCCGGACCTTGGCCGTGTTGATCGCCGCGCCGACGCCGGTCGGGATGCCGCAGCCGAGCAGCGCCGCGTACTCGAACGGGACGTCCTCGGCGATCTTGATGACGCCGCGCCGCGGGACGACGAGCTCCTCGGACCAGGTGCCCATGCCCGCCATGCCGAACGCGGGGGTGCCGTCGCCGAGCCGGAACAGCGGCTCGCTGAACGACTGGGCGATGTGCGTCATGCAGAGGAACGGCTCGCCGCGCAGGCAGTCGGCGCAGGTGCCGCAGTCGGGCGTCCAGTTGACGACGACGTGGTCGCCGGGCGCGACCTCCGTGACGTGCTCGCCGACCTCCGCCACGACGCCCGCGCCCTCGTGGCCGATGACCGTGGGCGGCACCGTCGGCAGCACGCCGGTCATCGTGGACAGGTCCGAGTGGCAGACCCCGGTTGCCTTGATGGCGACCTTGACCTGGTCGGGACCCGGGCCGACGGTGGTGACGTCGTCGCGCAGGTCGAGTTCCTTGTCGCCGACCGCATGCAGGACCGCGGCGCGTGCCATGGCTGCCTCCACATCGAGGGTGGGACGCCGCGCCGTCGGGCGGGCGTCCGGGGGTGGGGGTGTGCTGGCCGGGAGCGGACGGGAGGGGGCGGGCGGCGCGGTCTCGCGGTGGAGGCAGCCGTCGGGGCTACTCCTCCAGCGTGAGCGCCGCCTTGGGGCAGGACCGCACGGCGTGCCGGACGCGGTCGGCCTCCTCGGCCGGGACGTCGGGCTGGAGGATCTCCAGCTCGTCGTCGTCGGTGAGATCGAACACCTCGGGAGCGAGGCCGACGCAGACGGCGTTGGCCTCGCACACCAGCGGGTCGACTCGTACTCTCATCGCCTTCTCCGTTCGCGATCCCGGGTGAGCGTGCGCGGTGGTGCGGGGAGAGCGCGGCGCGCCGCGGCCTCCGACGCCAACCTACCGAACCAGGTTCGGAGCTGCGCGCTCACCCAGAAAGTAGAACACGTTTCAGTCTGGCTGGGCAAGACGCGCCGCACGGAACGATCTCGGATAAGGTGCCCGCGGAGGAGATCCATGACCCACACCAAGGCGTCCACCGACCCGGGGACGACCCCCCTTCCCGAACCGGCGGCGACCGGTCCGGGAACCGGCCCGGCGATGCCGGCCGACCTGCTGCGCGTCGCGCGCCACGCCAAGGGCTTCATGCCGGACGACGAGGGCCGCGCGCTCTACGAGACGGCGCTGGAGTACGGCGGGCGGCTGGCCGGCACCGGCCCGATGCTGGAGGTCGGCACCTACTGCGGCAAGTCGGCGATCTACCTGGGCGCCGCCGCCCGGGCCGCCGGCACGGTCGTCGTCACCGTCGACCACCACCACGGCTCGGAGGAGAACCAGGCGGGCTGGGAGCACCACGACCCGTCCCTGGTCGACCCGAGCACCGGGCGCATGGACACGCTGCCGGCCTTCCGCAGGACGATCGGCGTCGCGGGCCTGGAGGACCAGGTCATCGCCGTCGTCGGGCAGTCCAGGACGGTCTCGGCGTTCTGGCGGACGCCGCTCGCGCTGCTGTTCATCGACGGCGGCCACGCCGAGGAGCACGCCCAGGGCGACTACGAGGGCTGGGCCCCGCACGTCGCCGTCGGCGGCGCCCTCGTGATCCACGACGTGTTCCCCGACCCGAGGGACGGCGGGCAGCCGCCCTACCACGTCTACCTGCGGGCGCTCGCCAGCGGCGCCTTCGAGGAGCGGCGCGTCCAGGGCTCCCTGCGCGTCCTGGAGCGGATCAGCGACACCGACCCCGTCACCCCGGCCTGAGCACGGCCCGCGCGCGAGCCCGCCCGCGGGCCCGCCCGCGGGCCCAGGCGCGGGCCCAGGCGCGGGCCGACGGGCGGGAACGGACCTAGGAGCGCGTGCGGACGGGGTCGGCGCTCCGGACGAGCCCGCAGCCGCATGCCAGCGGGTCGGACGCCGCGGACGGGCCGAGCGGCCGCCCGGCGATCTCCTTGAAGATGCGGGCGCCGGGGGAGGCGCCCTCCAGCGCGTCCGCGGCGAGGACGACCGCCGCGGCCGTGTAGGTGGAGCGGTCGCCGGGGAAGTGCCGCTCGTTCTCGAACTGCCAGCCCGTCCAGTACGAGCCGTCCTCGTGCCGCAGGTGCTGGATCGTGGTGAACAGCTCCAGCGCCCGGTCGCGGTCGCCCGCCGCGTCCAGCGCCATGACGAGCTCGCAGCTCTCGGCGGCGGTCACCCACGGCTGGTCGGACACGCAGCGGCAGCCGAGGCCCGGGACGACGAACGCGTCCCAGCCCTCCGCGATGCGCCGCGCGGCGTCCGCGCCGCGGACGGGCCCGCCGAGCACCGGGTAGTACCAGTCCATCGACCAGCGGCTCTTGTCGGCGAACGCCTCGGGGTGGGCGGCGACGACGTGGCCGAGCTGGTCGGCGGCGAGCTCCCAGCCGGGCTGCGGCTCGCCGAGGTGCTCGGCGAGCGCGACCGCGCACCGCAGCGACTGGTAGATCGACGAGCAGCCGGTCAGCAGCGCGTGGTCGGACGGCGCGCCGTCCTCGTGCCGGATCCAGATGATCTCGCCGCGGCGGGTCTGGAGGCCGAGCGTGAAGTCGATCGCGCGGCGGACCGAGGGCCACATGCGGCGGGCGAAGTCCTCGTCGCCGGTCATCAGCAGCTCGTGCCAGACGCCGACCGCGACGTAGGCGGCGTGGTTGGACTCGCCGCCGGGCTCGGTGACCTCGCCCAGCACCCACTTGGCGGGCCACGACCCGTCCGGGCGCTGGACGCCGCGGAGCCACTCGTAGGCGCGCCGGGACTCCTCGCGGAGCCCCGCGACGGTGAGGGCCATCGCGGCCTCGACGTGGTTCCAGGCGTCCACGTGGCCGGGGACGCCCGCCGTGGGGGAGAACCAGGGGATCGCTCCGGACTCCTCCTGCTGGGCCGCGATGCTCCGCGCGGTGGCGACGACGTCGTCCGCCGTCAGGACGCCGGGGACCGCCGGGACCGCGGGCGCGGCCGGAGCCCCGGTCCCGTCCTCCCCGTCACCGGCGTCCCCGCCGCGGCCGACCTCCCGGTCAGACCGCATCCGCCGTCTCCTTGGCCGGTGCCGCGGGCGTGCCCGGCGCGGAGGGCTTGGCGAAGTACACGACGACGCTCTTGCCGATCAGCGGGTTCAGCGCGCGCTCGGCGAGCCGGGTGGCGAGCGGCCGCTTCATGATGTCCCAGACGAGGAGCTGGTGGTAGGCCTTCGCGAGGGGGTTGGCGTCGTTGTCGACGCCGACGGCGCACTTGATCCACCAGTAGGGGGCGTGCAGGCCGTGCGCGTGGTGGTGGCCGCCGACGACGAAGCCGATCGACTTCAGCTTGGCCTCCAGCTCCGCGCGGGTGTAGATCCGCACGTGCCCGCCGGGGGCGGTGTGGTAGTCCTCCGACAGCGCCCAGCAGACCCGCTCGGGCAGCCAGCTCGGCACGGTGACGGCGAGCCGCCCGCCGGGCTTCAGCACGCGCAGCAGCTCGCGCATGGCGCGCATGTCGTCGGGGATGTGCTCCAGCACCTCGGACGCGACGACCGCGTCGAAGTGGTCGTCGGGAAACGGCAGGTCGAGCGCGTCACCCTGCACGGTCTCGGCGGTCGCGCCGGCGGGCACCTCGCCCTCCAGCCGCATCGCCCCGAACATCGTCTCGACGCCCTTGAGCTCCTCGGGGTCGAGGTCGAAGGCCACGACGTTCGCACCCCGCCGGTACAGCTCGAAGGCGTGCCGTCCGGCACCGCATCCCATGTCGAGGACGCGGTCTCCGGGGGTGATGGGGAACCGCTGGAAATCCACGGTCAGCAGGGTCGTGCTCCTTCCGTGCGGGGACGCTCGGGGGCGAGCTCCCACGTGGGTCTATCGCCTCGGCGCTGCGGCGAGTCGCCGGTAGTTCTGCTCGGTGATGGCGGCGCGGTAGTGCTCGACGGTGGCGCGGGCGACGGCCGGCCACGCGAACCGCTGCTGGACGCGGGCGAGGCCGGCGGCGCCGACCCGCTCGCGCTCGGCGGCGGAGTCGTGCAGCCGGCGCAGCGTGCTGGCCAGCTCCTCGACGTCGCCGGGCTCGACGAGGATCCCGGCGTCGCCGACGACCTCGGGGAGCGCGCCGGCGCGGCTCGCGACGAGCGGCGTCCCGGACGCCATGTGCTCGACGGCGGGCAGGGAGAAGCCCTCGTAGCGGGACGGCACGACGGCGATCTCCGCGGAGGCCAGCAGCTCGCCCAGCTCGTCGTCGCTGATCCCGCCGGCGAAGCGGACGCGCTCGCCGAGGGCCAGGTCCTTGACCAGCTTCTCGGTCGGGCCGTCCTTGCGCGGCCGGCTCACGACGATCACGTGCACGTCCCGCTCGGTGGCGATCTTCGCGACCGAGCGCAGCAGCACGTCCACGCCCTTGATCGGCGCGTCGGCGCTGGCCATCGCGACGATCCGGCCGGGGACGCGCTCGCCGCGCGGGTGGAAGACGCGGGTGTCGACGCCGAGCGGCAGGATCTCGATGTCGCGGGGGTCGACCTTGAAGTCCTTGACGATGTCGACCTTGGACGACTCCGACACGGTCAGCACGGGGCCGATCCGCCGGGAGACCTGCGACTGCATGGCGACGAACCCGTACCAGCGGCGCTTGCCGAGCTTCTGCTTCAGCCCGCGCGCCGCCTCCAGCTCGATCCGCCGGTCGACGCTGATCGGGTGGTGGATGCTCGTGACGAGCGGCAGCCCGAGCCGGGTGATGCCGAGGTTGCCGAGGCCGAGGACCTGGTTGTCGTGCACGACGTCGAAGTCGCCGCGCCGGGCCCGCAGCGCCCGCAGCACGCGCAGGCTGAAGGTGAGCGGCTCGGGGAAGCCGCCCGTCTTCATGTGCGCGAACTCCAGGACGTCGATCCAGTCGCGGAACTCGCTCAGCGCCGGGGTGCGGAACGGGTCCTCGTCCCGGTACAGGTCCAGGCTCGGGATCTTGGTGAGGGTGATCTCCTCACGGTCCAGGTCGGGGTACGGCTGGCCGGAGAGGACCTCCACCGTGTGCCCGAGGTCGATCAGCTCCCGGCTCAGGTGCCGGAGGTAGACCCCCTGGCCCCCGCAGTGCGGCTTGCTCCGGTACGAGAGCAGGGCCACGCGCAGGGGACCGTCCGACGGTTCGCCTGCCTCACCCACGCCTATCCCTGCCCACGCACCACTCCCGTCAGTCGAGGGACGCCGGCCGCACGCGCACCGGCATCTCCTTTATGCCGTTGATGAAACTAGACCTTAGCCTCCGCACGTTACCGGAGAGTTCAATATTGGGCATGGCGTCCAAAAGTGTTTCGAAAAGCACACTGAGCTCAAGCCGGGCGAGGTGGGCACCGAGGCAGAAGTGGGGCCCTCCGCCGCCGAACCCCAGGTGGGGGTTCGGGTCCCGCCCCACGTCGAAGACGCCGGGGTCGGGGAACACCGCGGCGTCCCGGTTGGCGGAGGCGTAGAACACCACGACCTTGTCGCCCGCGGCGATCTTGCGGCCGCCGAGCTCGACGTCCCGGACGGCGGTCCGGCGGAACAGGTTGACGGGCGTCACCCAGCGGACGATCTCGTCCGCCGCGGTCCGGACGAGGCTCCGGTCCGCGCGCAGCCGCGCCCACTGGCCGGGGTGCTCCAGCAGCGCGAGCATGCCCCCGGACGCGGCGTTGCGGGTCGTCTCGTTGCCCGCGACCGACAGCAGCATCACGAACAGCTCGAACTCGTCGCCGGACAGGACCTCGCCGCCCGCGTCCGGCTGGAGCAGCTTCGTGACGATGTCGTCGCGCGGGTTCTCCCGCCGGGACTCGGCCAGGACGTTCGCGTAGGCGTACAGCTCCACCGCCGCCTGCCTGCCGTCCTCCGGGCCGCCCTGGAACTCCGGGTCGTCCGCGCCGATCAGCGTGTTCGACCAGGTGAAGATCTTCTCGCGGTCCTCGGGCGGGGCGCCGAGCAGCTCGCAGATCACGTACAGCGGCAGCGGCGCCGCGAGGTCGCGGACGAAGTCGGCCTCGTCCCCGCGGCGCAGGGTGTCCTCGACCAGCGCCCGGCAGATCTCCCTGATGTGCTGCTCCAGCGCGCCGATGGCGCGCGGCGTGAACCCCCGGTTGACGATGCTCCGCTTCCGCGAGTGGTCCGGCGGGTCCTGGTTGAGCATCATCATCCGCTGCAGGACGAGGTTCTCCTCCTCCGGCTCGTCGAACAGCGCGAGCCGCTCGTAGGAGGAGAAGACCTCGGGGTGCCGGGACACGCGCACGACGTCCTCGTGCCGGGTGACCGCCCAGAACGGCGGGTTGCCGCGGCTCGGGTCGCCGTGGTGCCGGTGCACCGGATCGTGCTCGCGCAGCCACGCGAACTGCTCGTGGGGGATCCCGCCGCTCTCGTACACACCGGGGTCGACCAGGTCGATGTGGGGGGTGGTCATCGCCGCGCGCCTCCTCAGGGCGGGGTCACCTCAGGGTGGGGTCACCTCCGTGAGGGCGTGAAGCGGACGGGCAGCTCCTTCACGCCGTTCACGAAGTTGGACCGCAGCCGGCGGGCCTCGCCGGCCGGGCCGATGTCGGGCATCCGGTCCAGGATGGTCTCGAAGACGATCTTCAGGTTCATCCGGGCGAGATGGGTGCCCAGGCAGAAGTGCGGGCCGCCGCCGCCGAACCCGATGTGCGGGTTCGGGTCGCGGCCCACGTCGAACCGGAACGGGTCCGCGAACACCCGCTCGTCCCGGTTGGCCGAGCCGTAGAACAGCACGACCTTGTCGCCCGCCTTGATCCGCTTGCCGCCGAGCTCGACGTCGCGGACGGCCGTCCGGCGGAACTGGTTCAGCGGGCTCACCCAGCGGACGATCTCCTCGACCGCCGTCGGCAGCAGGCTCCGGTCCTCCTGGAGCCGGCGCCACTGGTCGGGGTGCTCGAAGAACGCCTGCATGCCGCCCGCCGTCGCCGTGCGGGTGGTCTCGTTCCCGGCGATCGACAGCATGATCACGAAGAGCTGGAACTCCTCCTCGCTGATCCGCGACCCGTCCGCGTCGGGCTGGAGGAGCTTGGTGACGATGTCGTCGCGCGGCGTGGACTCCCGCTCGCGCGCCAGCTCGCCCGCCCAGCCGGCGAACTCGGCGGCGTAGAGCTGCGACTCCGTCCGGTCGCCGATGTAGTCGGGGTCGTTGAACGCGACCAGCTTGTTGGACCAGTGGAAGATCTTCTCCCGGTCCTCCAGCGGCGCGCCGAGCAGCTCGCAGATCGTGTAGAGCGGCAGCGGCGCGGCGAAGTACTCGACGAAGTCGCACTCGCCGAGCGGCGCGGCCTCGTCGATCAGCCGGTCGCAGATCTCCCTGATGTGGTCCTGCAACCTGCCGATCATCCGGGGCGTGAACCCCTTGTTCACCATGCTGCGCAGTCTGGTGTGGTCCGGCGGGTCCTGGAAGAGCATCATCTGCCCGTACAGCGCGATCTCGTCGTCCGCGAACTCCTCGAACATCGCCGTCCGCGTGTGCGAGGAGAACAGGTCGGGACGCCGCGAGGCGCGCACCACGTCCTCGTGCCGCGTGACGGCCCAGAACCCGGGGACGCCGTCGTTGGGGTCCGGGTGCCAGTGGACGGGGTCGTTGTCGCGGAGCCAGGTGAACTGCTCGTGGGGGATCCCGCCGCGCTCGTAGACGCCGGGGTCGATGATGTCGATCTCGGGAGCGGCGCTGCTCCGGGGGGACTCGGTGGCGAGGTCGGAGGCGGAGCGGGGCTCAGGAGCCATCAGTGGGAGTTCCTTCGTGCCGGAGGTGGAACGGCAGTGCCGGGCCAGGGGACGGGTTCGCGCCGAGGCGGCCCCGCGTCGCGCCACGCGGAACCCGGTCACCGGCGGTGCACGCCGGCGCACGGAAAAGTGACTGAGCGCTTGCTTGGTTCTCATCTAGAACGAGTTCTAACATGAGACTGGAGTCTCATCAAGGGTCTAGACGCGTGAGTGACGCGGATCGCACCGCGCCGGGGCCACCGCCCGGGGCGACCGTCCGGGGCCGCCCGGCGGGACGGGGGTCAGCGCAGCGTGTAGCGGAGGGGGTCCGCCGTGCCGGCGCGGCGGGCCACGCCGCGGTTCTCCAGGACGCGCAGGTGCGCGGCGGCCTCGCCCGCGGCCATGCGGCGGGCCTGGAGCGGCATCTCCTCCCAGGGGTGCCGCCAGGTGAGGCCCGCGGTCAGCTCCCACAGCGTGACCGGGCGCGAGGACAGCAGGGCCGTCATCTCCGCCAGCCGCTCCTCGTGGTGGTCGATGATCTCGCGGACGCGGCCCGTCAGGCCGGTGAACCGGTACTGGTGGGCGGGCAGGACCTCGTCCGCGTCCATGCCGGAGATCTTGCCCAGCGAGCCGAGGAAGTCGCCGAGCGGGTCCACGGCCGGCAGGTCGTAGGGGTACAGGCCGATGTGCGGCGTGATCCGCGGCAGCACGTGGTCGCCGGTGAAGATCCGGTCGCCCTCCTCCAGGTGGAGGCAGATGTGGCCGGGGGAGTGGCCGGGCGTCCAGACGACGCGGAGCCTGCGGCCCGGCAGGTCCACGAGGTCGCCGTCGGCCAGCTCCCGGTCGGGCGCGGCGGGCGGGTCGACCCGCTCGCGCGCGCCGGGCGCCCGCAGCTCCGCCTCGTCCGCGCCGGCGCGGCGGAGGGCGGCGGTCTCGATCGCGCCGTGCGTGCCCTCCGCCACCACCGAGCGGAACATCCGGACGATCTCGGCGTCCGCGTGGTGCATCCCGATCCACGCGCCGGACGCCTCGCGGACCCGTCCCGCCAGGCCAGCGTGGTCGGGGTGGAAGTGGGTGACCACCACGCCGTGCACGTCGGCGACGTCCAGTCCGAAACCGGCCAGGCCGTCGCGGAGCGCGGCCCAGGCGTCCTCGTGCTCCCAGCCCGCGTCGATCAGGACGGGGCCGCGCGGGCTCTCCAGGGCGTACACCAGCGTGTACGCGAGCGGGTTGCCCGGGATCGGGACCGGAACGCTCCACAGGCCATCGCCGAGATCCTCGGGTTCGGGCTGCACGGGACCGCCTTTCGCGCCTGACGGCAGTTCGCGGGTGTCGGCTCGGGGACCTCCCCGAGGCTAGAGCCGTTCCAGGATCGTGGCGGTGGACAGGGCGCCGCCGCAGCACATCGTCACGAGGGCCGTGCCCGCGTCCCGCCGTTCCAGCTCGTGGAGGGCCGTGGTGATCAGGCGGGCGCCGGTCGCGCCGACCGGATGGCCGATCGCGATCGCGCCGCCGTTCACGTTGACCCGGTCCATGTCCGGCTCGTGGACGGACGCCCAGGACAGCACCACGGAGGCGAACGCCTCGTTGATCTCGGTGATGTCGATGTCGCCCATGGACATGCCCGCGCGCCCGAGCACCCGCTCGGTCGACTGGACGGGCCCGTCCAGGTGGTAGTACGGCTCCGACCCGACCAGCGCCTGGGCCCGCAGCCGGGCGCGGGGGCGCAGCCCGAGGGCACGCGCCTTCTCCTCGGACATCAGCAGGACGGCCGCGGCGCCGTCCGAGATCTGGGACGAGGTGCCCGCGGTGTGCCGGGCCTCCGGGCCGAGGACGGGCTTCAGCTTTGCGAGGCCCTCGGCGGTGGTCTCGCGCAGCCCTTGGTCGCGGGTCACCGTCCGGTTCTCGCCCGTCGCGTTGCCCTCGGCGTCCAGCACGGGCGCGTCGATCGGCGCGACCTCCCGGTCGAACCGGCCGTCGGCCCACGCCTTGGCGGCGAGCTGCTGCGAGCGCGCGCCGAACGCGTCGAGGTCGGCGCGGGTGATGCCGCGGCGGTCCGCGATCCGCTCGGCGGCCTGGAACTGGTTCGGCATGTCGATCGACCAGTCGTCCGGGCGCGGGTTCGCGGGCAGCACGTTGCTGCCGAGCGGCGCCCGGCTCATCACCTCGACGCCGCAGCCGATCGCGACGTCCACGACCCCGGCGGCGATCTGCGCGGCGGCGAGGTGCACCGCCTGCTGCGCCGAGCCGCACTGCGCGTCGATCGTGGTCACGCCGGTCTGCCAGGGCAGGCCCGCGTACAGCCAGGCGTACCGGCCGACGTGCCCGCCCTGCTCGCCCGCCTGCGTCACGCAGCCCGCGAAGACCTCCTCGACCTCGGCGGGGTCGATGCCGGAGCGCTCGACGGCCGCGTTCAGCGCGTGCGCCAGGACGGCCTGCGCCTTCAGCCCGGCCAGCACGCCGTTGCGCTTCCCGAGCGGCGTCCGCACCGCCTCGACGATCACCGGGGTGCCCATGCGGTCTCCTTCCGGACGCGACCCTGCGGACGCGCGCGCGATTAGAACGAGATTCGCATATAACTGTAACGTGTTCTACTTTCGCGCGGTAGAGGGCACCGGGGATCGGGCCGTCAGGCGTAGCGGACCCGGAGCTCCTTCACCCCGTTCAGCCAGGCCGAGCGGAGCCGCCGCGGCTCCCCGACCCGGGTGATCCCGGGCATCTGGTCGGCGATCGCGTCGAACATCAGCCCGATCTCCATCCGCGCCAGGCTCGCGCCGAGGCAGTAGTGCGCCCCCGTCCCGCCGAACCCGAGGTGCGGGTTCGGCGACCGCGTGATGTCGAACGACGCGGGGTCCTCGAAGACCTCCTCGTCGAAGTTCGCCGACGAGTAGTACATCGCCACCCGGTCGCCCGCCCGGATCTCCACGCCGCCCAGCTCGGTGTCGCGGACGGCCGTCCGCTGGAACGCCGTCACGGGCGTCGCCCACCGGACGATCTCGTCCGCGGCCGTCGCCGGACGCTCGACCTTGTACAGCTCCCACTGCTCCGGATGGTCGAGCAGCGCCACCATCCCGTGCGTGATCGCGTTGCGGGTCGTCTCGTTCCCGGCGACCGACAGCAGGATCATGAAGTAGCCGAACTCGTCGTCGCTCAGGCCCCGCCCGTCCACGTCCGCCTGGACGAGCCGCGTGACGATGTCGTGGGCCGGGCAGCGCCGCCGCCGCTCGGCGAGGCCCATCGAGTAGCCGATGATCTCCGCGGCGGCGCAGGCCGGATTGGCATCGTACTCCGGGTCGTCGTAGCCCAGCATCTGGTTCGACCACGCGAACAGCCGGCCGCGGTCCCGCTGCGGCACGCCCATCAGCTCCGCGATCGCCTGGAGCGGCAGCTCCGCGGCGATCTCCGAGACGAAGTCGCCCTCGCCGCCCCGGCGCAGCGCGTCCGCCACGATCCGCTCCGCCCGCTCCCGGAGCGCGTCCCGCAGCCCCCTGACCACCCGCGGCGTGAACCCCCGCGAGACGATCTGGCGGAGCTTCGCGTGCTGCGGCGCGTCCATGTGCAGCAGGAGGTTCTCGCGCTGGACGTCCAGCTCGTCGCGCCCGAAGCTCTCGTTGAACCGGATCACCGCGCCGTTCGCGCCCGCGGAGTACAGCTCGCCGTCGCGCGAGATCTCCTTGATGTGCGCGTGCTTGCTGACCACCCAGAAGCCGTCGTCGTCGAAGCCCGTCCGCCCGCGCGGCTGCGCGTTCCACCACGGGCGGGCCGTCCGGCGCAGCGCCGCGAACTCGGCCAGCGGCACCCGCTCGGCCATCAGGTCGGGGGAGGAGAAGTCGAAGCCCTCGGGAACGGCGGTCTCCGGCACGGTCGCGGTCATGGGCGTGGTCCCTCCGATGGCGCAACGGACATCGCGCTCACCGTAGAACCCGTTCCAGCGGCACGGCAAGAGAAAATGAGACTCAAGTCTAATCAAGAGTCTTGGCCAAGCGCTTGGTCAATTATGTGTGGTCCAGATGCACTTCCACGTGGTGAAATTCGAGATGCTTGCCCCTGCAACATGACCAATGGTCATCTCAAGAGCTATGGCCGGTGACATTGGTCACGCTCAGACTCGGGTTTAGCTAGAACGCGTTCTAGGGACGCGTTCGCGCGGGGAGTATCCACCGGATTCGGCGAGATGTCGCCTTGGTCCACTAATCTGGGGCACCCTCCCCCGCCCGGAGAGTGCCGAGATGCCGTCAGACGCCGACGAACCCGTGTTCGACGAAGAGTTCATCAGGGGCGCCGCGTTCACCGAGCCGTCCGCGCAGGAGCGGTCGCGCCCGCCGGGACGGCTGCGCCGGATGCGGGACCGCCGCGCCCTGCGCCGTTCCGGTCCGAGCGGCCGAGCCGGTCGCCGGGGCCTCGGCGGTCGCGGTCCGCTGGGCCGCCGGCGGCGGCGCGAGCGCCGGGAGCCGACCCACCGCAGGGCCGTCCTCCAGGTGATCGCCGGAGTGGCCGTGCTGCTGATGATCTCCACGGGGCTGTGGTGGTGGAACCGGCCCGCGCCGCGCGACGAAGCCGACGGATCGGTCATCATCGAGCAGGGCGTTCCGGACGGCGGGAACCCGGGCGGCGCCGCCCCGGGAGCGCACGGCGATCCGTTCGCGGGCTCCCCGGCGGCGTCCTACGCGGACGGCGAGGCGGGCATCCAGATGCCCGATCCGAAGGCGGCGAACGGCCTCTCGGAGGCGGACCTCGCGCTCGCGTACGTGCGCGTCCGCAAGCTGATCGTCGCCGCGAACCTGGACCCCGCCACCGTCTACGAGCGCAAGCCCGACGCGTTCCGGAGGCTGCTCGACCCCGCGCAGCGCCGGACCTTCGACCGCGACCTCGACGAGAAGGGCGAGCACAACAGCCGGACCTGGCTGACGAGCTTCGCCGCGGGCACCGCCGAGCGGGCCGTCCCGACGGTCAAGGTGCACGGGACCGTCACCGCGGCCAAGGCCCGCGACCAGGGCAGGCCCGGCGTGAAGGTGACCGCCGACCACCTGTTCGTCTACGCGGTCCAGCGGCCGGGCCGTCCGGAGACGGCGATGCGCGAGGTCGTGCGCCGCGCCATCGAGGTGTTCGTCTACCGCGAGGGCGGCGAGGTGAAGCTGTGGCTCACCCGCACGGACAGCTCCTCCGCGCCGTCCGCGTGCGACATGGGCGACGGCTTCGTCCACCCGCGGTACCGGGACGACCGGGGCGGCGCGCCGGGCGGCGAGTCGCACGACCCGTACGACCAGTCGAAGCCGATCCAGGAGGACCCCGAGTGCGGGCAGGTCACGCGCGTCTGAAGCCCGTCGGCGGCTGAGGCTCAGGCGGGATCGAGCACCACCCGCAGCGCGGCGTAGGCCGGGACGAGGACGCGGCGGGCGGGCCGCCGGGAGACGATCCGGTACGGGCGGCCGGACGCGTGGAGCGTCCGCAGCATCCGCTCGACCTGGGTCCGGGCGACGGCCGCGCCGAGGCACAGGTGGCGGCCCCCGCCGAACCAGAGCTGCCGCGTCTCCGGCACGTACGCGCGGCGGACGTCGAACGGCCCGGCGCCGTTGGTGGCGAGGTAGGTGAGCAGGAGGACCCGCTCGCCGGCGCGGAGCGTCCGGCCGCCGACGGTGGCGTCCCGCGCGACGTGCCGTCCGATCACGGCCGCCGGGGTGGCGACGCGGAGGCCCTCGCGGACGGCGTTCCCGATGAGCGACGGATCGGCGAGCAGCGCGTCCTGCTGGCCGGTGTCGTGCAGCAGCGCGGCCGTGCGGACGGTCCCGGACGCGCCCGTCTCGGTGCCCGCGATCACGAGCAGGGTCGCGAGGCCGCGCGCGAGCGGCAGGCCGAGGCCCATCTCCCGGCAGCGGCCGAGCAGGGTCCCCGGCCCGCCCTCCGCGTAGCCGCGCGGGACGCCCGCGGTGATCTCGTCCACGATCGCGCGGGCCTCGGCGACGGTCTCCGGCGCCAGCTCGGTGGACGCGGTCGTGCCCATCGCCAGCCCGGCGAGCCGCTCCCCGGCGGCGAAGACGTCCCGGTAGGCGCCGTCCGGCCGGTCGGCGGGCAGCCCGAGCAGGTCGGCGACCATCCGTCCGGCGAGGACGCGGGAGGCGTCCGCGACGTCCACGCTCTCCCCGGCGGCGAGGCGCCGCGCCAGCCCGGCGTGGTGCCGGCCCTGGGACCGTTCCACCAGCGTGCGGGCGGCGTCCTCGGTGAACAGGTCGCGGGCGCGGGTGCGGATCTCCGCATGCCGCGCGCCCCCGAAGAACTGCGCCATCTCGTCGCCGAAGAGCTGTGTCCACAAATGGCCGACGCCGCCCTCCCCGTTCATGCCGAAGGCGGCGTGGTCGTTGAGGACGCGGCGCGCCAGCACCGGGTCCGTCACGACCCAGCCGAGACGCGGGACGCGCGTGATCGGCCCGGTGTGCCGGGCCGCCTGGAGCAGCGCGTAGAGCCCGCGGTTCCCGGCCCACAGCAGCCGGGCCTCATGCCGCGCCGCGTCCGCCGTCGCAGTGGCCGTCTTCGCAGTGGCCGCCGCCGTCGCGTCCGTCTTCGCAGGGGCCGCCGCGCGGGCCGCTTCGCTGGTCATCCGGCGATTGTGCCCGGGAGAAGACTTCGCACGGTAGGGCGAAGCACCCGAATAGGTGTGAGTGGTAGTACTCACGGCCTAACGGGTTACAACGCCCAGGAGTTGTTCCGTAGGGTTCCCCTGTCCGGGGACGGCCGCTCGCGGGGAGGCTTGATCCGCACGGCGCGGCCGGGCACGGCGGGCACGGGGACCGCCTGCCGCGCGCCGCGCCGCTCACAGGACGCCGTCCACGCAGGACGAGGAACCGGGGGACCGAAACCCATGAGAGCCCGCATCACCGCCGTCGCGGCGCACCTGCCCGAGCGGACGGTCGCCAGCGCCGAGGTCGAGGCCCACGTCGCCGCCGCGAGCGCCACCGCGACCGGCGGCTACCGGCCGCACCCGACGATCATCGAGCGGATGACGGGCATCCGCTCCCGGCACGTCATGGACGACGGCGAGCAGGCGTCCGACCTGGCCGTCGCCGCGGCCCGCCGCGCCCTCGCCCGGCGCGGGGCGGAACCGGCCGCCCTCGACCTGCTGATCTTCGGGTCGGCGTCGCAGGACCTCGTGGAGCCCGCCACCGCGCACATCGTCGCCGCCAAGCTCGGCGCGACGTGCCCGGTCTTCGACGTGAAGAACGCCTGCAACAGTTTCCTGAACGGCCTCCAGATCGCGGACGCGCTGATCCGCACCGGGCAGCACGAGCGCGTCCTCGTATGCACCGGCGAGAGCCCGTCCCGCGCGATCCGCTGGAAGGTGCGCGACCGCGCCCAGTTCGCGGACGCGTTCGCCGGCTACACGCTGTCGGACGGCGGCGCCGCGGCGCTCGTCGAGGCCGCCCCCGACGGCGGGATCTTCTACCGCGACTTCGCGGCCGTCTCCAGCGCCTGGCGCGTCGGGACGCTGCCGGGCGGCGGATCCATGCACCCCCGCGACCCCGAGCACACCTACTTCAGCGGCGACGGCCGCCGCCTCAAGGACGCATTCCTCGCCGGCGGCACCGAGATCTTCGACACGGCGCTCACGAAGACGGGCCTGACCTGGGACGACTTCGCCGTCGTCGCCGTCCACCAGGTGACCGTCCCGTACCTGGAGGTGCTGCGGGCCACGCTCGGCATCCCCGCGGACCGGCTCGTCGTCACGCTGCCCGACCACGGCAACGTCGCCTCCGCGAGCCTGCCGCTCCAGCTCGCCACGGCGCTGCGGGAGGGCCGCTGCCGCGCGGGCGACCGGGTCGCGCTCGTCGGCCTCGCGGGCGGCATCAGCCTCGGCGTCGTCTTCGCCGAGCTGTGAGGGGAGCCGAGGGCATGCGCCTGTGGGTGGTCGTCCCCGCCTACGACGAGGAGCGCTCGATCGGCGCGACGCTGCGGCGGCTCGCCGAGCAGACCGACACCGCGTTCACGCTCGTCGTCGTCGACAACGGCAGCGCCGACGCGACCGTCAAGATCGTCCGGGAGTTCGCGGAGGAGCGGCGCCCCGGGCCGGACGTGCGGATCGTCCACGAGCCCGAGAAGGGCACGGGCGCCGCCGCCGACACCGGCTTCCGGCACGCCATCGCCGCCGGCGCCACCCACATCGCCCGCACCGACGCCGACTGCCTGCCGCACCGCGACTGGGTCGCCGCCGTGAAGCGCGCCTTCGGCGACGGCCTCGCCATGGTCAGCGGTCCGCTCCGCCCCCGCACGGACGAGTTCCCGCTGAAGTTCTGGGAGCGGCGGCTGCTGCCCGCCGTCGTGGAGACCGCCGCGCTGTTCGGGCGGTTCCGGCCCGGCAACCAGGACCCGTTCTACCTCGGCCCGTACGTCATGATGCCCGGCTGCAACGTCGCGATCACCGCGGACCTGTACGAGCGGGCGGGCGGCTTCCCGCGCACCCGCATCGAGGACGTCCACGAGGACCGCGCGCTCGTCAACCGCGTCCGCTACCTGACCGCCGCCTACGGCCTCCGCAAGGACGTGGTCGTGTACGGGTCGGTCCGGCGCCTCCGCGCGTTCGGCCTGGTCAGGACCCTCGGCTGGTACGCCGACCACCGCTACCGCCCCGAGGTCGTGGACATCCGATGACGCCGGGCCACTGGGAGCGGCGCCTCTACCTGACCGCGCACCCGTTCGCGTACCCGCTGCTGCGCGGCGTCGCCCGCCTCGGACCGGTCGTGCGCGTGCCCGGCGTCGGCGTGATCGTGAACGACGCGTCCGCGGCCCGCGAGGTCCTCATGGACGGGACGGCCTTCCGCAAGGACGGCCCCGGTTCGCCGGGCGAGCTGTGGACGCCGGTGCTGGGACCGTCCGTCCTGCTGAACATGGAGGGCGACGCGCACCGCGCCCTCCGCCGCCGCCTCACCGACCTCTTCACCCCGGCCTACGCGCGGGATCTGTGCGAGCGGGTGCTGTCCGCCCCGCTGGAGCGGCTCGCCGGCCGCCTCGCGCGCGGCGCGGACGTCGACCTCGTGGACGCGTCCCGGATGATGGCGGGCGCCGTGATCAGCGAGGTCATCGGCCTGGAGACGCGAACGGAGGACGCGTTCCGGGACCTGTTCGAGCAGGGCGAGCGGATCGTGTCGATGGTCTCCCTGCGGACGCGGCGGCTGTCCCCGGCCCAGGTGGCGCGGGCCCGCGCCGTCCTCGACCCGCTCGGCGATACCGCCGCGAAGGCGTACGCGGCGGGCGACCCGTCCACCGTCATGGGACGGATGCGGGCGCTCGGCCTGTCCGAGGACGAGGCGCGCGGCGCCGCCGGGGCCTTCTTCCTCACCGGCACCGAGACGGTCGCGACGCTGCTGCCCCGGCTGGTCGCGCTGCTCGCCGACTCCGGCTCGCTCGACCGCGTCGCCGCCGACCCGGACGGCCTGCTCGACCCCGCCGTGGACGAGGCCATGCGCGCCACGACGCCGACCCCCGTCATGCTGCGCAGCGTGCACCGCCCCACCACGGTCGGCGGGGTCGCGGTCCGGCCCGGCGACCGCGTGCTGATCGCCACGCACAACTGCTGCCGCGCGCACGGGCCGTTCGACCTCGACCGCCCGCACCCGCCCGAACTGCGGCGGCTCTGGTTCGGCGCGGGCCCGCACTTCTGCATCGGCTACCCCCTCGCGATGGCGGAGATCCGGCTCATCGCCCGCACCCTCCTCGCCGCCGCCCCCCTCCGCATCACCCGCCGCACCGCGGCGCGCGGCGTCCTGATCCCGACCTACCGAACCCTGACCATCCGCACCGCACCGGAGGCGATGGCGTGACGCTCGTCCGGCAGATGCTCGACCAGGCGGCGCGCACGCCCGAGGCGGTCGCGCTCGTCGCGGGCGACGGCGCCGAGCTGACGTATGGCGAGCTGCGGCGGCAGGTGCTCGCCGTCCGGCACGGCCTCCTCGACGCGGGCCTCGGCGCGGGCGACGGGGTGCTGTTCTCCGTCCGGCCGTCGCCGGAGTCGCTCGTCCTCGCCCTCGGAGTCGTGGCGGCGGGCGGCGTCGTCGTGTTCGCCGACCCGGGCGCCGGCCCGGAGATGTTCACCGCGCGGCTCAGGCTGGCGCGCCCGCGCTGGTCCGCCGCCGAGTCGATCCTGTACGCGGGCAGCCGCCTGCGGCCCGTCCGGGCGTACGCGCGGCGGCGCGGCCTGCTCCTCCCGAACCTCGCCGACCTGCGCGTTCCCGGCGGGGACCCGCTGCGGCACGTGCACGTCGGCCGGTGGCTGCCCGGCGTCCCGCGCGGCTCCCTCTCCTTCGCGGACCTGGCCCGCGGCCCCGCCCCCGAGCCCGAGCTCGGCGACGGCGACCCGGACGCGCCCGCCGCCGTGATCTTCACCTCGGGCACGACGGCGGACCCGCGCGCCGTCGTCCACACGCAGGGATCCCTCGCGGCCGCGCTCGGCCTGTTCCGCGCGCGGATGCCGCTCGGACCCGGCGACGTCGTCCACACCGACCAGCTGATGCTGGGCCTGCCGACGCTGATCTCGGGGGCCCGCTGGTCGATGCCGCCGCTGGCCTGCCCGCCCGCGGAGTTCGCGCGGCTGCTGCGCGAGCGCGGCGCCACCCACACCTTCTGCGTGCCCGTCCACCTCGCCGAGATCCTGGACGCCGTCCCGGAGCTGCCCGCGACCCTGCGGTACGTGCTGCTCGGCGCGGCGCCGGCACCCGCCGGGATCCTGCGCCGCGCGGTCGCCGCCGCCCCGTCCGCCGAGGTCCTGTCGGTGTACGCGATGACCGAGATCGTGCCGGTTGCCGTCGCGCGGGCCGCCGAGAAGCTGGCGCACACCGCGTCCGGCGCGGGCGGCGACCTGCTCGGCACGCCCCTGCCCGGCGTCACCGCCCGCGCCGCGGACGACGGGGAGCTCCTGCTGTCCGGCCCCAACCTGTGCTGCGGCTACCTCGGCGCCGACCCGCTCACGGAACTGCCGACCGGCGACCTCGTCCGCCTCGACGCCGGGCGCCTCGTCCTCGTCGGCCGCAAGAAGGACATGCTGATCCGCGGCAAGTTCAACCTCTACCCGGGCCTGTACGAACCGTCGATCACCGCGCTCCCCGGCGTGGACGACGCCGCGATCGTCGGCGTGCCCGACCCCGAGACGGGGGACGAGGAGGTCGTCCTCGCCGTCGTGGGCGCGGACGACCTGCCCGCACGCCTCCACCGCACCCTGCCGGACGTCATCGACCACGACGCCCTCCCGGACCGCATCGTCGTCCTGCCGGAACTGCCCCGCTCCGGCCGCACCCGCAAACTGGACCGTGACCTCCTCCGCGCGGAGGTCACGCGATGAGGATCGCGGTCACCGGCGCATCGGGCTTCGTCGGCGGCGCCGTGTGCCGCGCGCTGGCAGCGCAGGGCATCGCGACATTCGCGACAGGCCGCCGCCCCACCGTCCCCCCGGGCCACCTGGGCGGCGCCGAGTACCGGGCCTGGGACCTCACCGAAGGCCCGATCCCGGACGCGCCGCCCGTGGACGCCGCCGTCCACTGCGCGGGCAGCGTCACCGACTGGGGACCGGCGGCCACCCTGTTCACCGCGAACCTGATCGGCACCCGCAACGCCCTCGCGTCCTTCCCGGACGCCCGGTTCGTGCACCTCAGCACGGCGAGCGTGTACGACCCGTCCCGGCCGAGCGTCATGGTCACCGAGGACGAGGCGCCCGTCCGCCGCTACCTCAACGCCTACGGCGCGTCGAAGGCCGCCGCCGAGCGCGCCGTCCTCGCCGCCCGCCGCGAGACGATCATCCTGCGCCCGCACGCCGTCTACGGGCCCGGCGACACCACGCTGCTGCCGCGCGTCCTGTCCGCCGTCCGCGGCCCGCTGCTCCCCGCGGTCGGGACGGGCCGCCAACGCGTCAGCCTCACCTCGGTCGCGAACCTCGTCCAGGCGTGCCTGCTCGCCGCCACCGGACCGGTCGGCACGGGCGTCTTCAACGTCGCGGACGCCTTCCCGGTGACCATCGACGACGCGTTCCGCGCGATCCTCCGCGAGCGCGGCGTCCGGGCCCGTCCCGTCTACGCGCCGGAACGCCTCGCCCGTCCGCTCGCCGCCGTGGCCGAGGGCGCGTTCCTGCTGGCCCGCCGCCCGGAACCGCCCCGCGTGACCCGCTACGCGATCAGCCATCTGGCGGTCGAGCGGACGCTCGACATCACCGCCGCGCGCGAGGTCCTCGGCTACCGCCCGGCCGCGACCGGCTTCACCGGAGCCGCCGCCTGGTGAACCGTCAACGCGAGGTTGACGATCGGAGCCCGTCAACCTATGGTTGACGCATGACGGAACCGACGCAGGCGTCGGGTCGGGTAAGGCTGGACGACCTGATCGACGCCATCAAGAAGGTGCACCCCGATCCCCTCGACCAGCTCGCCGACGCGGTGATCGCCGCCGACCACCTCGGCGAGGTCGCCGACCACCTCATCGGCCACTTCGTCGACCAGGCACGGCGCTCCGGCGCGTCCTGGACGGAGATCGGCACGAGCATGGGCGTCAGCAAGCAGGCCGCGCAGAAGCGGTTCGTGCCGAAGGGCCAGGCGTCCGACCTCGACCCCAACCAGGGCTTCGCGCGCTACACGCCGCGGGCGCGCAACGTCGTCACCGCGGCGCAGAACGAGGCACGCGCCGCGCGCAACGACGAGATCCGCCCCGTCCACCTCGTGCTGGGCCTGCTCAGCGAGCCCGACGCGATCGCCGGGAAGGCCATCGTCGCCCAGGGCGTGACCCTCGACGCCGTCCGCGAGGCCGCCACGGCCGCGCTGCCGCCCGCCGCCGACCACGTGCCCGACCTGATCCCCTACGGCCCGCAGGCCCGCAAGGCGCTGGAGCTCACCTTCCGCGCCGCCCTGCGCCTCGGCCACAACTACATCGGCACCGAGCACATCCTGCTCGCCCTGCTGGAGCTCGAAGACGGCACGGGCGTCCTCTCCGGTCTCGGCGTGGCCCCGGAAGCGGCCGAGGCCACCATCGCCGAGGCCCTCGCCCCCTTCAAGCCCTGACCGGAATGGCCCGGACCTGACGGAATCTGGCCCGTCCCCGCCTCGCGCCCCCGGGACGGGTCCGGCGATCGTAGCGGTCGTGAACGTGATCGAACTGCGCCGGTACGCCCTGCGCCCCGGCCGCCGGGACGACCTCGTCGAGCTGTTCGAGCGGGAGTTCATCGAGCCGCAGGAAGCGGCCGGCATGACCCCGCTCGGCCAGTTCCGCGACCTCGACGACCCCGACCGCTTCGTGTGGCTGCGCGGCTTCGACGACATGGAGACGCGCGGCAAGGCGCTCCCCGCCTTCTACGAGGGCCCGGTCTGGGCCGCCCACCGCGACCAGGCGAACGCCACCATGCTCGACTCCTCGGACGCCCGCCTCCTGCGCCCTCTCACCGCCCTCCCGGCCCTACCGGAACGCCGCCCGGTAGGCGCCGAGCCGCCGTCCGGCTTCGTCGCGGTGACCCTATGGTCGTTCGGCGCGCACCTAGCGTCCGCGGAACCCGTGATGCGCAAGGCAGTCATCCCGCAATACGGGCCCGACGCGATCGTCCTGGCCACCCTGGACGCGGAGAACAACTACCCAAGGCTCCCCATCCGCACAGGCGACGGGCACATAGCCGTAATAACAACCCACCCAGACGAAGCCGCCCACCAGGAATTCCAGACAAGAATCACCCTGCCCCCAGACATCCCACCCCCCACGACCCTCCGCCTGGCCCCGACCCCCCGCTCCCTGATCCGCTAAATCGGATCGCTGCGCTGAAGTAAAGAAGTGCGAGACCACCTACACGGAGCAGACCTGTCCGCCGCGTTCCACACCGACATCGTCCGGCCACTGCTGGCACGACACATGCCGGACCTGCGCTACGCGGCGGCACGACTGGGCTCAGGCTCGGACGTCCTAGGCCTGGACGACGACATGAGCCGCGACCACGACTGGGGCTGCCGCCTGACCCTGCTGGTGGACGACCCCTCGGCGGTACCGGAGATCGACCGGCTGCTGGAGCGGGAACTGCCCGTCCGCTACGGGACCCACCCGGTACGGTTCCCCGTCACCTGGGACCCCACGGACACGCACAACGTCCATGTCGCCACCGTCGCGGACTTCTGCGTGAGCCGTCTCGGCGTCGGCCCGACCGGGAAACTGACGGCCCTGGACTGGCTGTGCCTGACCGGCCAGAGCGTCCTGGAGGTGACGGCAGGCCCGGTATTCGAGGACCAGACGACATCGCTCCAGCGAGCCCGTCACACCCTGCGCCACTACCCGCCCGACATCGAACGGTACGTCCTGGCTGCCTGGTGGCGACGGATCTCCCAGTGGATGCCCCTAGCGGGACGAACCGGAGCACGCGGCGACGAAGCGGGCTCCCGCATCCTGGCCGCCCGCGCCGCCGAAGACCTCTACCGCCTGGCGTTCACGCTGGCGCAGGAATGGGCGCCGTACGCCAAGTGGCGCGGCCTAGCATCACGCACCCTCCCGTCACCGACCCTGAGGTGAAGGCGCTACCACCGAAGGCCGGCTCACAGTGGGTAGACCACACGAACACCCTGATAGACCCGGCCCGCCGAACGTCCCTATGAACGGTCTACGGGGACCTCGGTCACGTAAGGCTCGGCCCAGCCGAGCAGGGCGTCGGTCGATATGGCGATGAGGGCGTGGTTGAGCAAGCTGTCGAACTCGGCCTGGTCGGTGCAGGCGTTGATGTAGGCGCGAGCGTCGTCCAAGATGTGGACACCGCGGATCTTCAGCACCTCGAGCACATGTTGCGCTGTCGCTTCGGCTCGCACCTTCTTCAGTCCCGCCACATAGCCGCGGGCGAAATGTTCGCGGCCGAAAGGGGTGGAGATACTCCGGGGTGACGAGGTCATGCTCTCCTCCGTGACGTGCCGGACGGCCGGGGCACACCGGGTGATCCCGTCCGGCGCCATGTGCCGCGGTCAGCGCGGGCGTCCTTGTCCGTGTGGTTGGTGACGTGACAGCGTTGCTCAGTCGAACAGGTCGTCGGTCGTCGTGGCGGTGAGGGCGCGGTCAAGCAAGGCGTCGAGTTCGGTCTGGTCAGTGCATGCGTTAATGCGGGAACGAACGTTGCTCGGAACGTGGACGCCGCGGGTGTTCAGCACCCGCAACACCGCTTCCGCCTTGCCTTCCGCCTTGCCTTCGGCTTGGCCGAGGGCGAAGTGTTCGCGGCCGATGGGGGTGGACGCGATCCAGGTCGGCGAGGTCACGTTGTCCTCCCATGATGCGCCGGACGGCCGGACACACCGGGTGATCCCGTCCGGCGCCATGTGCCGCGGGTAGCGCGGGCGTCCTTGTCCGTGTGGTTGGTGACGTGACGACGTTGCTCAGTCGAACAGGTCGTCGGTCGTCGTGGCGGTGAGGGCGCGGTCAAGCAAGGTGTCGAGCTGGGTCTGGTCGGTGCATGCGGTGATCCGGGAGCGGACGTCGCTTGGCACGTGGACGCCGCGGGTGTTCAGCACCCGCAACACCGCTTCCGCCTTGCCTTTTGCCTCGCCTTCGGCTTGGCCGCGGGCGCGTTCTTCGCGGCCGAGAGGGGTGGTGGCGGTCCAGGTCGGCATGGTCATGATCTCCTTCATGATGTCCTGGACGGTCGGCTCGGCCGTCCTGAATGCGTGTTCAATGTACTTCGAAGCGTAACCATCCCTCAACGAGTTGAAGCCGAACAGGCATGCTTCGGTGACCTCCCGTCGTCGCCCGTGCGTGAGCATCGCGAGTATCGCGAGGTCGGGGTTCTTCGTGGCCTGGTCGGGCTCGGTGATGGGCGGGACCTGCTCGGGGCCGATCACGTAGGCCTGGAACTCGTAGCCGGGCAGGCTCGTGGTGAACGGTTCGGCGTACCAAGCGGCCGTGCGCGCCTCGGGGCAGATGCACAGCACTGTCACCGGGGAGCGGAGGCTCAGCCAGAGGGCGGCCGCGTAGCGGGGCAACTGGGTGCGTTTGGGGTCGCTCTTGAGTTGCTGGATCTCCACGATGATGGCGTGTACCGGCGCGTGCGGCGGGCCGAGGGTGACCACGGTGTCGGGGCGCAGGTCGCTGGACGGACGGTCGTTGAAGTCGTTGCTGGCCACCTGGACCAGCGTGGTCTCGGGTATGTCGACGCCTTGGAGATCGCGGAGGAGCTCCAGAGCGAACTCTGGGCGGTCGCGGAACATCTGGTTGAGGGTGTCGTGGCGGGGGGATGGCATGTGCGAAACGTTACTGCATGACTACTCTCCGGTGGGGTGGTTTTCGATTCCTTCGGATGCGAAAGTGCGGCGGGCGGGTCTCAGGTCAGGTGGAGGGCCAGGAAGAAGTCGACGCGGTCTTCGAGGCGTGACAGGTCGCGGCCGGTGAGGTCCTCGATGCGCTGGATGCGGTAGCGGACCGAGTTGACGTGCAGGTGGAGCTGCTCGGCGCAGCGCGTCCAGGAGCCGGAGTGCTGGAGGAAGGTCTCCAGCGTGCGGATCAGGTCGGCGTTGTGGACGTCGTCGTAGGTGCGCAGCGGGTCCAGGAGCCGGACCTTGAACATGTGTCGGACGTCGTCCGGGACGCTGGCCAGCAGCAATACGTGGGTGGCGAGTTCGTCGTGGCGGACGACGCAGACGGGGGCGGTCCGTCCGGCGGCCAGGCGGCGGGCGTAGCGGGCCTCCTCGACGGCGCCGCGGAGTTCGGCGGGGGCGACGACGTCGCTGACTCCGACGGTGAGGCCGCCTTCGGCGAAGCCCGGGGCCAGCGCATCGAGGGTCCGGCCGATCTCGTCCGCGATGTCGCGGCCGGGGTCGTCGATCTGGACGAGGGCGATCGCTTCGTCGTCGAGCAGGCCCACGACCGGGCGCGGGACGGGCATGGCCTCAGTGAGGACGGCGCGCAGCTCGCCGGGGCGGAGCGCGCCGCGTCCGGTGCCTCGGCTGGAGGCGGCCACGGCGACGAAGGCGGCGGAGGTGTCCAGGCCGATCAGTTCGAGGCGCGCGGTGGTCTCGTCGGCGGGGGCGCCGGTGACCAGCAGGCGCACGAGTTCCTGGGCGAGGCGGCCTTCGGCGCTGAGGCGGTCGTCCAGCCTCGCCCGTTCGAGGGCGACGATCGCGGCCAGTTCGGTGGTGAGGGCGCGGCGTTCGGGCGGCCATTCGGCGGCGTCGCCTTCGCAGGCGAGGAACCAGTCGGCGACGCGGGACGTGGTGTCCTCGGCGACGGGGAAGATGGTGGTCCCGGCGTGCCGGTGGGGCAGGCGCGGGGCGGTGAGGAAGGCGCGGGCGAGCGCGGTTCCGGCGGGTGGCGGTTCGGGGCCGGCGACGACGCGTCCGGTGGGGGTCAGGACCCAGCAGCGCATGCCGAGGTCGCGGCCGACGAGGTCGAGGACGGCGGCGAGGCCCGCGCCGGTGCCGTGCCCGGCGACGAGCCTGCGGTGCCGGTCGAGGACGGCGGTCAGGTCGGCGGCGCGGGCGCCGGACAGGTGCCGGACGACCTCTTCGGTGACGGTCGCGAACGCCACGTCCTCGGGGACCTTGAACAGCGGGATGCGGTGCCGCGCGCACGCCTCGACGAGGTCGTCCGGGATGGTGCCGCGCGCGAGGTCCCAGGCGGCGAGGCCGGACACCCCGGCCTTGGCGAGCGCCCGGACGAACACCTCGGAGTCGGCGGGTCCGGACCGCCAGACGAGGCCCGTGAGGACGAGTTCGCGCCCGCCGAGGTAGCGGCCGGGGTCGAGCAGGTCGGTGGTGACGACCCACCTGATCACCCGGTCGAGCTCCTCCGCGCCGGTGACGAGCTCCAGCCGCAGTTCGGGCATGTCGAGCAGCGAACGCAGCTTCATCGTCCCAGTCTGTCCGGCGCCGGCACCGGTTCGCGCGTCCGGGGAGCCTTGGAGCAACGCACGAAAGGGTGCCGGTGAGGGGCCTCACAGTTCGGAGATCCTGTGCCTCGACCGCGGCGCGGGTACCTGTATGTACTACAGGCGGGGAGGGAGAGGGGGACGCCGGGTGCCGACGGACAGGCTGAACGCCTTGGTCAGCGACGAGGCGCGGGCCGAGCTGCTCGCGTGCTGCGCGTCCGGGCGCTGGGCGGACGCGGTCGTCGCGGGCCGTCCCTACGCCGACCTGGAGGCGCTGCGGGCGGCCTCGGCGCGGGCGCTGGCCGATCTCGACTGGGCCGATGTGGAGGAGGCGCTCGCCGCGCATCCGCGCATCGGCGACCGGGTGCGGGGCGGTGATCGGGAGTCCGGCTGGTCGAGGCGCGAGCAGTCCGGGGTGGACGATGACCTGCGGGACGCGCTGGCCGAGGGCAACCGGGCGTACGAGGAGCGCTTCGGGCACGTGTTCCTGATCTGCGCGTCCGGTCTGAGCGGCGCCGCGATGCTGGACGCGCTGCGTGCCAGGCTGGGCAACGACGAGCGGGCGGAGCGGGCCGTCGTCCGAGGGGAGCTGGCCAAGATCGTCGACCTCAGGCTGGCCAAGCTGGTGGGGGAGATTTGAGCCTTTCTACGCATGTGTTGGATGCCGCCAAAGGATTGCCTGCCACGGGTGTGGCCGTCCGGTTGGACCAGCGGGGGCCGGACGGCGGCTGGACGCTGCTCGCCGAGGCCCGCACCGACGAGGACGGCCGGATCCGGGAGTGGGGCGTCGTGCCGGAGGCGGGGGTGCACCGGCTGACGTTCGACACGGCGGGGTTGTCGGAGTTCTATCCCGAGGTCACGGTGGCCTTCACGATCACCGATCCGGAGCGGCACCTGCACGTGCCGCTGCTGATCAGTCCGTTCGCCTACTCGACCTACCGAGGGAGCTAGTGCCGATGGCCATCGTGCTCGGCCCGAACCGCTACGGGAAGGCGGAGACGCGTGTCGTCCGCGTGAGCAGGGACGGCGGCGTCCACCGTCTCAAGGACCTGAACGTGAGCGTCTCGCTGTCGGGCGCGATGGAGGACGTCCATCTGACCGGCGACAACGCGGCGGTGCTGCCGACCGACTCGCAGAAGAACACCGTGTTCGCGTTCGCGAAGAAGTACGGGGTCGGGGCGGTCGAGGAGTTCGGGCTGCTGCTGGCGAGGCACTTCGTGGACTCGCAGCCGACGATCACGCATGCCCGGGTGGAGATCCGCGAGTACGGGTGGAAGCGGATCTCCGGGCCGCACTCGTTCGTCCGGGACGGCGGCGAGGTCCGGACGGCGCTGGTGCACAGCGACGGCACGGGCGGGGCGGAGTCGGTCGTGTCCGGCCTCGCGGACCTGGTCGTGCTCAACACGACCGGCAGCGAGTTCCACGGTTTCATCGAGGACGAGTACACGACCCTCGCGCCGACGGACGACCGGGTCCTGGCGACCGAGGTGACCGCCCGCTGGCGGCACCGGGACACGGCCCCCGGGTGGGAGGCCGAGGACTGGGACGCCTCGTACCTGGAGGCCCGCGCCGCACTGCTCGCCGCCTTCGCCGAGACCCACAGCCTGTCCCTCCAGCAGACGCTCTACCAGATGGGACGGCGGGTCCTGGCGGAGCGGGCGGAGCTGTGCGAGGTGCGGATGGCGATGCCCAACAAGCACCATTTCCTGGTCGATCTGGAGCCCTTCGGTATGGACAACGACAACGAGGTCTATTTCGCTGCGGACCGCCCGTACGGCCTCATCGAGGGCGCCGTGCTCACCGATGACGCGCCGGGCGCCCCGGCCGCGTGGAGTTGAGGACGCAATGGACTTCCTCCGGCCGGTGACCTGGGAGGACGCGCTCGCCGCCAAGGCCGCGCGGCCCGGGGCGCTGCCCCTCCAGGGCGGCACCGACGTCATGGTCGAGATCAACTTCGACGCGGTCCGGCCCGAGGCGCTGCTCGACCTGACCCGCGTCCGGGAGCTCGCGGAGTGGGACGAGGCGGACGGGCGGCTGCGGGTCGGCGCCGGCGTCCCATACGCGCGGCTGATCGCCGAGCTGGGCGACCGGCTGCCGGGGCTGGCGCAGGCGGCGCGGACGGTCGGTTCGCCGCAGATCCGCAACCGCGGCACGGTCGGCGGCAACCTCGGCGCGGCGTCGCCCGCCGGGGACGGCCATCCGCCGCTGCTGGCCGCGGGCGCGGTGATCGAGGTGGAGTCGGAGGCGCGAGGCGTCCGGATGATCCCCGCGGACGGGTTCTTCCGCGGGGTGAAGCGCAACGCGCTGGAGCCGGACGAGCTGATCCGTGCGTTCTGGATCGTTCCGGCGCCCGGCCCGCAGTACTTCGCGAAGATCGGCACCCGGAACGCGATGGTGATCGCCGTGTGCTCGTTCGCGGTCGCGCTGCATCCGGACGAGCGGCGGGTCGGCACCGGGGTCGGCTCGGCCGCGCCGACGCCGCGCCGCGCGCCGGCCGCCGAGGAGTTCGCCGCCGCCGAGCTGGACTGGGACGGCCGCGGCCCGCTGTCCCCGGCCGCCGCCCGCCGCTTCGGCGAGCTGGTCGCCGGGGCCGCGGCGCCGATCGACGACGTCCGGGGGACGGCCGCGTACCGGGGGCACGCCCTCGCGGTCCTCGCGCGCCGCGCGCTGACCTGGGCCTGGAACGACCACCGCGCCGAGGGGAAGGAGGCCGTCTGATGCGCGTCACCGTCACCGTCAACGGCTCGGAGGAGACCGTGGACGACGTGTGGGAGGGCGAGAGCCTGCTCTACATGCTGCGGGAGCGGATGGGCCTGCCCGGGTCGAAGAACGCCTGCGAGCAGGGCGAATGCGGGTCCTGCACGGTGTATCTGGACGGCGTCCCGGCCTGCGCGTGCCTCATCGCGGCGGGGCAGGTCGAGGGGCGCGAGGTCCGCACCGTAGAGGGGCTGGCGGGCGGGGAGCGGCTCGATCCGGTGCAGGAGGCGTTCGTCGAGGCGGGCGCCGTCCAGTGCGGGTTCTGCACGCCGGGGCTGATCGTCCAGTCGCACGACCTGATCGGGCGGAACCCCGCGCCGACGGACGCGGAGATCCGCGAGGCGCTCGCGGGCAACCTGTGCCGCTGCACCGGCTACGAGAAGATCCTGGACGCGGTGCGCCTCGCGGCCCGCAGGAAGGCGGCCGCGCGATGACCACCGTGATCGAGAACGCGCACGTCGTGACCGTCGCCGGGGAGGAGTTCCCCGGCGGCCACATCGTGGTCGAGGGCGACCGCATCACGGCGGTCGGCGCGGGCCCCGCGCCGCGGGCCGAGGGCGCCGCGCGGATCGACGGATCCGGCTGCCTGGCGACGCCGGGCCTGGTCAACACCCACCATCACCTCTACCAGTGGGCGAGCCAGGGCGTCGCCACCGACGGCACGTTGTTCGAGTGGCTGACCACGCTCTACGAGCCGTGGTCGAGGATGGACGCGGAGGTCGTCGCAGGCGCGGCGAGCGCCGGGCTCGGCTGGCTGGCGAAGTCGGGCTGCACCACGTCCACGGACCACCACTACCTCTTCCCGAAGGGGCGCGGCGACCTGTTCGCGGCGGAGGTCGAGGCGGCCGCCGAGCTGGGGCTGCGGTTCCATCCGTGCCGCGGGTCCATGGACCGCGGGCGCTCCCGGGGCGGCCTCCCGCCGGACGAGGCCGTCGAGGACCTCGACACGATCCTCGCCGAGACCGAGGCCGTGATCGACCGGTACCACGACCCGTCGCCCGGCTCGATGCTGCGCGTCGCCGTCGCGCCGTGCTCGCCGTTCTCCGTCAGCCGGGAGCTGCTGACGGCGGCGGCGGAGCTGGCGCGCGCCAAGGGCGTCCGGCTGCACACGCACCTCGCGGAGACGCTCGACGAGGAGGAGCACACGCGCGAGCAGTTCGGCATGACGCCCACCGAGTACATGGACTCGATCGGCTGGCTCGGCCCGGACGTGTGGCTGGCCCACTGCGTCCACCTGCACGACGCCGACGTCAAGCGGCTGGCCGAGACCGGGACGGGCACGGCGCACTGCCCGAGCTCGAACGCGCGGCTCGGCTCGGGCATCGCCCGCGTCTCCGACCTGCTCGCGGCGGGCGCGCCGGTCGGGCTGGGTGTGGACGGCCCGGCGTCCGCCGAGTTCGTGCCGCTCGCCGGGGAGATCCGGCAGGCGATCTACATGCAGCGCGCCCGGTACGGGCCGGCGGCGCTCACCGCGCGGCAGGCGCTGGAGATCGCGACGCTCGGCGGCGCCCGCTGCCTCGGCCGCGCGGACGAGATCGGCTCCCTGGAGCCCGGCAAGCTCGCCGACATCGCGCTGTGGCGGGTGGACGGCTTCCACGCCGCGGTCGACGATCCCGTGGTGGCGTTCGCGTTCGGCGCGACACCGCCCCTGCACCGCCTCCTGGTCGGGGGCCGGACCATCGTCGAGGACGACACGCTCGTGACCGTCCCGCAGGACGAGGTCGCGCGGCGCGGCGCGGACGCCCACCGCCGCCTCAAGCGGCTGGCGGAGGATCTCTGATGGCCACCCCGGCGAAGACTCCCGGCCCGGTGCGGATTCCCGGCGGTGTCGCCGCGCCCGGCCGGGGAGGGATCGGGGAGAGCCCGCTGCGGCCGGACGGCACGCTCAAGGTCGCGGGAGAGTTCGCCTACGCGTCCGACCTGTGGATGGACGGGATGCTGTGGGGCGCGACGCTGCGCAGCCCGCATCCGAGGGCCCTGATCCGCTCGATCGACATCGGGCCGGCGCTCGCCCTGCCCGGCGTCCTCGCGGTCCTCACCCACGAGGACGTCCCGGGACGCAAGATGTTCGGCATCGACCACACCGAGGACCAGCCCGTCCTCGCCATCGACCAGGTCCGCCACCAGGGCGAGCCGGTCGCGCTGGTCGCCGCCGACCATCCCGAGACGGCCCGGCGCGCGATGAGCCTCATCGCCGTCGACTACGCGGTGCTCGACCCGATCACGGACCCGCGCGCCGTCATCGCCGACCCGGAGGGCTTGAAGGTCCAGGACCGCGGCGGCATCACCCGCTACCAGCCCGTCCGCGTCGGCGACGTGGACGCGGCGAAGGCCGCCGCCGAGGTCGTCGTGTCGGGGGAGTACGAGGTCGGTATCCAGGACCAGGCGTTCCTGGGGCCCGAGTCGGGCCTCGCCGTCCCTTCCGACGACGGCGGGATCGACCTGTACGTCTCCACCCAGTGGCTCCACAACGACCTGAAGCAGATCGCGCCCTGCCTCGGCCTCTCCGAGGACCAGGTCCACCTGACCCTCGCTGGCGTCGGCGGCGCGTTCGGCGGACGCGAGGACCTGTCGATGCAGATCCACGCGGGCATGCTGGCGCTGCGCACCGGCAGGCCGGTGAAGATGTCCTACAACCGGTACGAGTCGTTCTTCGGCCACGTCCACCGGCACCCGGCGTGGATGCGGTACGAGTACGGCGCCACCGGGGACGGGCGCCTCGTCTACGCCGACGTCGAGATCATCCTGGACGGGGGCGCGTACACGTCGTCCACGATGAACGTCGTCGGCAACGCCGCCTCGCTCGGCGTCGGCCCCTACGAGATCCCCAACATCCGGATCGACGCGTACGGCGTCTACACGAACAACCCGCCGTGCGGCGCGATGCGCGGCTTCGGGGCGGTGCAGGCGTGCTTCGCCTACGAGTCGATGATGGACCGGCTCGCCGCGGCGTGCGGCCTCGGCCGGATCGAGGTGCGCCGCCGCAACGCCGTGTCGCAGGGCTCCAGGCTCGCGACGGGCCAGGTCATCGAGTCCCCGGCGCCGCTGGCCGAGATGCTGGCGCGGCTGGAGGCCATGCCGATGCCGGCGGAGCCGGACCGGAGCGACCTGCGGAACCTGCCCGGCGGCGTCTCCCAGAGCACCCGCGGCGAGGGCGTCGTCCGCGGCGTCGGCTACGGCGTCGGCCTCAAGAACATCTGTTTCTCGGAGGGCTTCGACGACCTGTCGACCGCGCGCGTCCGGCTGGAGGTGATCGGCGGCGAGGCGTCCGTGCTCGTCCACACGGCCGCGGCGGAGGTCGGGCAGGGCCTCGTCACGGTCCAGGCGCAGGTCGCCCGCACCGAGCTCGGCGTCCAGAAGGTCACCATCGCCCCGGCGGACGACCGGGTCGGCGACGCCGGCTCGTCCAGCGCGTCCCGCCAGTCGTACATGACGGGCGGCGCGGTGAAGCGGGCCTGCGAGGCGGTCCGCGCGGAGCTGCTCGCCCGCGCCGGACGGCGGTTCGGATGCCCCGCCGGGGAGCTGGGCGTGGCCGACGGGAAGATCGTGCGGCTGGCGGCGGGCGCCGTCCTCGGCACCGTCGAGGACGTCCTCGGCGACGGCGCGATCGAGGAGACCCGCGAGTTCCACCACCGGCCGACGGCGCGCATGGACCCGGTCACCGGCCAGGGCCGCAGCCACACCCAGCTCGCCCTGTGCGTGCACCGCGCCGTCGTCGACGTGGACGTCGAGCTCGGCCTCGTCAAGGTCGTCGAGCTGGCCGCCGTCCAGGACGTCGGGAAAATACTCAACCGGCTGTCGCTGGAGGGCCAGATCCACGGCGGCTCCGCGCAGGGCCTCGGGCTCGCGGTGATGGAGGAGATCGTCGTGTCCGGCGGCCTCGTCCGCAACCCCTCGTTCACCGACTACCTCATCCCTACCATTCTCGACATGCCGCCCATGCGCCTCGACATCCTGGAGAACCCCGATCCCGAGGCCCCCTACGGGCTGCGCGGCGCGGGGGAGCCGCCGACGCTCTCGTCCACGCCCGCGATCGTCGCCGCGATCCGCGACGCCACCGGCAGGCCGCTCACCCGCGTCCCGGTCAGGCCGGAGCACATCACGCTCCCGGAGGCGCCGTGAAAGCCGTGCCCAGGAGGTTCGCGGTCAACTGCTCGATCCTGTTCACCGGCCTGCCGCTCCTCGACCGCCCGGCCGCGGCGAAGGCGACGGGATTCGACGCGGTCGAGTTCTGGTGGCCGTGGCCGGGCGAGCCCGTCCCGTCCACCGCCCAGGTGGACGCCTTCTGCAAGGCCGTCGAGGACGCCGGAGTCCGGCTCATCGGCCTCAACTTCTACGCGGGCGACATGCCCGCGGGGGAGCGCGGCGTGCTGTCCGACCCGTCCCGCACGGACGAGTTCCGCGACAGCATCGGCACGCTTCTCTACATCGCCGAGCGCACCGGCGTCCGCTCCTTCAACGCCCTCTACGGGCAGCGCCTGGACGGCGTCGCACCCGCCGACCAGGACAGGACCGCGACCCGCAACATCGTCCACGCCGCGCACCAGGTCGCCCGGCTCGGCGGGACGGTGCTGATCGAGCCGCTGGCCCGCGGCCTGAACGGCGCCTACCCGCTGGAGACCGCCGCCGCCGCCGTCGCCGTGGTGGAGCGGGCCCGGGCCGAAGGCGCGGCCGACGTGCGCCTCCTCTTCGACGCGTTCCACCTCACGACCAACGGCGACGACCTGCACAAGGCCGCCCACGAGCACGCCGCGTCCATCGGCCACGTGCAGATCGCCGACGCGCCAGGCCGGGGCCGCCCCGGGACGGGCGGCATCGACTTCCCCGGACTCTTCGCCGTCCTCGACGACATCGGCTACGACGGCTGGATCTCCCTGGAGTACGTGGACCCGTCACCCGACTTCACCTGGCTGGAGCCCTACCGGACGAAGGACCGATGACGTACGACCTGGTGATCCGCTCCCTGCGCACCGTGCTCCCCGACGGCGAGCGCCCCGCCGCCGTCGCCGTCCGGGACGGCCTGATCGCCGCCGTCGAGGCGTACGACGCCGCGCCGCCCGCCGCGTCCACCGTCGACCTCGGCGCCACCGCACTGCTGCCCGGCCTCGTCGACACCCACGTCCACGTCAACGAACCGGGCCGCACCGAATGGGAGGGCTTCGCCACCGCGACCCGCGCCGCCGCGGCCGGAGGCGTCACCACCCTCATCGACATGCCCCTCAACTCGCTGCCGCCCACGGTCACCTCATCGGCGCTGGCCGAGAAGCGCGCGGCCGCCGCCCGCGCCTGTCACGTCGACGTCGGCTTCTGGGGCGGCGCGATCCCCGGCAACGCCGCCGAACTCCGCCCCCTGCACGAGGAGGGCGTCTTCGGCTTCAAGTGCTTCACGTCCGACTCCGGCGTCCCCGAGTTCCCGCCCCTGCCACCATCCGAGATGCGCGCCGCGTTCCGCGAGATCGCCGCGTTCGGCGGCCTGGTCATCGTGCACGCCGAGGACCCCGAGACCCTCACCGTCCCCACCGGCGGCCACTACCCGGCGTTCCTGGCGTCCCGCCCGCCCTCCGCCGAGCGCCGCGCCGTCGAACACGTCATCCGGACCGCCCGGGACACCGGCGCCCGCGCCCACATCCTGCACCTGTCCGCCGCCGACTGCCTCGACCCGCTCGCCGAGGCGCAGGCCGAAGGCCTCCCGATCACCGCCGAGACCTGCCCCCACTACCTGACCCTCTCCGCCGACGACGTCCCCGGACCGGACGTCACGTCCTACAAGTGCTGCCCGCCCATCCGCGACCCCGCCAACCGCGAACGGCTCTGGGACGGCCTCGCCGCCGGAATCGTCTCCTGCGTCGTCAGCGACCACTCGCCCTGCACCCCCGAGCTGAAGAAGGGCGACTTCGCCACCGCCTGGGGCGGCATCTCGTCCCTGCAACTGGGCCTGCCCGCCGTCTGGACGGCCGCCCGCGCCCGCGGCCACGACCTCCGCACCGTCGCCCGCTGGATGTCCGAGGCGCCCGCCGCCCTCGCCCGCGTCCCCCGCAAGGGCCGCATCGCCCCCGGCCACGACGCCGACCTCGTCGCCTTCGCCGCCGACGACACCTTCACCGTCGACCCGTCCGCCCTTCACCACCGCCACCCGGTCACCCCCTACGCGGGCCGCACCCTCGCCGGCACCGTCCAGGCCACCTGGCTGCGCGGCGTCCGCGTCGACGGCCGCACGCCCACCGGACGCCTGCTCACCCGATCGGAGACTCCTTGACCGGCTCCACCGCCCGGCCCGACTTCACGGCGCACCCGGACTTCACCGCGCACCCGGACCTTGCCGTCCGGACCCTCGGCGGCTCCGTCCTCGCCGCCAGCGACGAGTCGTTCGCCGAGAAGGAGAACCTCCTCAACCCGTGGGCGCCCGCCTTCGACGCCGGGACGTTCGGCCCGAAAGGCCAGAAGTACGACGGCTGGGAGACCGCCCGCCGCCGCCCCGGCCCGGACGGCGCCCTCGGCCACGACTGGGCCCTGGTCCGCCTCGGCCTCCCCGGCCTGATCCACGGCGTCGTCATCGACACGGCCTGGTTCCGCGGCAACTACCCCCCGCACGCCTCCGTCGAAGCCTGCGCCATGGACGGCTACCCGAGCCCCGCCGACCTCGCCACCGCCGCCTGGACCGAGATCGTCCCGAGAAGCGCCCTCACCGGCGACACGTCCCACGCGTTCCCCGTCCAGGCGGACCGCCTGTTCACCCACGTCCGGCTGAACATGTTCCCGGACGGCGGCATCGCCCGGCTCCGCGTCCACGGCGAGGTGATCCCCGACCCGGGCCACCTGACCGGCCTGACCGTCGACCTCGCCGCCCTGGAGAACGGCGCCCGCGTGACCGGCTGCTCGAACGGGTTCTACTCGTCGCCCGACAACATGCTGTTCCCCGGTCTGGCCCGCAACCAGGCCGACGGCTGGGAGACCGCCCGCCGCCGCGACGGCGCCAACGACTGGGCCGTGATCCGCCTCGCCGCCCCCGGCACCATCGCGCTCGCCGAAGTCGACACGACCCACCTCAAGTTCAACGCGCCCGCCGCCTTCGCCCTCACCGCCCTGGACGGGGGCACCGAGACCCCGCTCCTCCCGCGGACGCCGCTGCAACCCGACACCCGCCACCGCTTCCGCCTGGCGTCCCCGGAGGTCTCACACGTCCGCCTCGACATCTATCCGGACGGCGGCATCGCCAGACTCCGCCTCCTGGGCGCTCTGACTCCCGCGTCCGAACAAGTCCTCAAGGAGCGCCACCGCGCCCTCCGCGCCGGTTAGCGCGTCCGCAACGGCCCGCGGCCGCCCATCGACCGCGGGCCGTGCGCGGGGTCAGGCCTCCTCGGCGGGCTCCTCCTCCAGGAGGTCGTCGAACTCGCCGTCCTTGACGCCCGCGATGAAGGCGTCCCACTCGGCCTCGGTGAAGTAGAGGATCGGCCCCTCGGGGTTCTTGGCGTCACGCATGACGACGGCCCTCTCACCGAAGTCCTTGTGCTTGACGGGCACGTCCTTGCCATCGACGAACTCGATGATGACCCCGTCGCTGAGGATCGGTTCCTGGTCGGTCACTGGCACACCTTCTTCGTCCCGGGCTTCGGTCGGTCTCAGGTTAGTGCCGCGAGGCCCCGCGCCACAGGAAAAGCGCCCCCGGCCGCGGACCGTCCGTCGCCGGACGCGAACGCGCGGTGGGGGATCGGCGAAGCAGCATTGACCCCCCACGCTGCGGAAGGCAGGACATGACGCGAAAGACCTGGACATGGCCGCGGTGACCCGGCGCCCCGGCCCCACTTCCACCGGACGCACCAGCACCAACGGCGCGCTTGCCGCGGGCGACGACTCCGGCGTCATCCAGCGGTCCCGGCACGAGCCCGAATGCTTCGCCGTGCTCTTCGACCGCTACTACACCGCGATCCACGGGTACGCCGCCCGCCGCCTCGGACCGGCGCTCGCCGACGACGTGGCCGCGGAGACGTTCCTCATCGCCTTCGACCGGCGCGGAAGCTACGACGCCGCGCGCGGCGACGCGCGCCCCTGGCTGTACGGGATCGCGTCCAACCTGATCGCCCGGCACCGCCGCGCGGAGGTCCGCCAGTACCGCGCGCTGGCCCGGACCGGCGCCGACGCCATCGCCGAGAGCCACGCCGACCGCGTCGCCGGACGCCTGGACGCGCAGGCCGCGCGCGGTCCGCTGGCCGCTGCGCTGAGCGACCTCCCGGACGCCGACCGGGACGTCCTGCTGCTGGTCGCCTGGGGCCAGCTCGGCGTCCACGAGGTGGGCGAGGCCCTCGGCATCCCGGTCGGCACGGCCCGCTCGCGCCTGCACCGGGCCCGCCGGAGGGTCCGCGCCGCGCTGGGCGATTCCGCCCCCACGACCCTCGGAGAGGACCTCGACGGATGAACGACCTGACCCTCCTGCGCGACGCCTGGGACGAGCCCGCCCCGCCCGCCCCC
>NZ_CAACUY010000025.1 GCF_900659615.1 Actinomadura fibrosa
GCACCGCCACGCGGGCACCGCCACGCGGGCACCGCCACGCGGGCACCGGCGGGCGACTCGGGGTACCGCGGCGCGGGCACGGCGGCGCCGGGCGGGACGCGGGGCACGGTCAAGGTAGATGACCCCACGATCGGGCCGACCTCCGCCGAACCCAGTCTCCGGGGCCTGGCAGAGTGCGCGCCCTCTTCACTAGACCGGCGGCATGCCGCGCGAACGTCGTGGCGGACGGCTACAGCGATCGCGAAAGGCGTCGCGCCCCTCATCGACCAACGCCCTTCTCATCTCAGTGCTCGCCCCCTCGTCCTACATGCCCTCGGCGCGTTCGCGCGGCAACGCGTCACGCGACGGCATGGCGATACCGGCGCGGTGCAACCTCGGGGCGGGTGCAACCTCGGGGTGGGGCGGGCCTGCGGGCGGGGCCTGGGGGTGGGTGCAGCGGGGGGTGGGTGTAGCCGGAGGGCGAGTGCGCTTAAGGCCGGGCTTGGGGGGCTTGGGGCCGGGCTTGGGGGGCTTGGGGCCGGGCTTGGGGGGCTTGGGGCCGGGCTTGGGGGGCTTGGGGCCGGGCTTGGGGGGGGGCGGGGTGCGCGGCTCTTCAGCCAGGTCAGCGGATGCTCGGCAGGTCGCGGGCCTGACAGGCATGGAGCGGGCACGGCGAGTTGGAGTGGGACGCGGCAGTGGACAACGGAGGCGGGACGCGGGGCGGGACGCGGCCACCGTGAAGGCAGGCGGGCCAGCGGTCGGGTCAACCTGCGTCGGATTCAGGCTTCACGCTTCACGTTCAGCGGCTTGCGGGGCCTGGGCCGATCTTGTAGGGGTGGCGGAATGCGCGCCTCTTCGTCCAGACCAGCGGATACTCGGCAGGATGCGGGCGGGACACTGCTACCGGCTAGGGCGGCCTTGCTCGTCGGGCCGCCTCGCACTGGCCCGCACCCCTGGGTTTGGCGGAGTGCGCACCTCGTCTACCGGAACGGCCACTTGCTAGTGGTGGTTCTTCGGGCGGCGGTGGGAGGGGTCTGGTTTTACGGGTCTGCGGATTGGTGGCTGTTGCGGGTGCGGCGGACCGTTCGGGCGGGTGGGGGGCGGCGGCGTAGAGCGGGGCGCAGCAACGTTCGATGGCCCCTGCGTTCCGGTGTCGTGACGGGGGGTGTGTCGTCGATGTGGTCGTGGGCGACGGTGGGGCAGGCGCTTTGGGTTTGCTGTGGTTGGTTGGTCGGGGTGGTTTCGGGGCCGCTGTGGCGGGTTGGGTCGTCCTGGTTCGCCGGTGGGTGGGTGGTCGGGGTGGTGTTGCGGCTGTCGCTTCGGGTGGTGGGGGCGGGGTCATCGAATGTGGGCATGCCTGTTTCGGCGGCGTTGATTCGTTGAGTTGTGGCTGGGGACGGGGGTGGCAGGAGGCGGTAGGTGTAGCGGCCGTCTGGGGCCTTCGTTATCTGCATCTGGTCTGGGTGGGTGTGCTTGTGGCGGTTGTGCCAGCCGCAGCACAGGGCGAGTTGGTCGATGTCGGTGGGGCTGCCATTGAGAGCCCAGCCTTTGACGTGGTCGACTTCGCACAGCGCCCCGGGTACTTCGCAGCCTTGCACCGCGCAGGTGGAGTACAGCGTCTCTAGGACTTGGCGCTGAGCTGGGGTGGCGAAGCGGACGCGGTGTCCCAGGTAGAGGGGGATGTTGCCGCGTCCCAGGAGGAGGGGTGAGACGCCTGCCGTGAGGGCGATGCGGCGGGCTTGTACGGCGGGGATGGGGGTGCCGTCGGCGAGCCGGGCCGGGGCTTGGCCGCCGGTGAGGGTGTCCAGATCGCAGATGACGGTGACCTTGGTGGCGGTGTGTCCGCCGGACAGGACGCTGGACAACGCGGCTGCGGTCCGCTCGGAGAGGTCGCGGTGGTCGTCGGTGCCGGCGGGTTTGGCCAGGGGTCCCAGTGCGCCGTCCCAGACGGCAGCGTCTTCGGCGTTCAGCCAGCCCTTGAGGTAGCGGCCGCCGTCCAGCGACCGGGTCGAGGTGATCCAGGACCGTTCGTAGCCGCGCTTGGACTCGGGATCGGGCTTGTCGGTGCCGTCCCGTTCGGCGATCACGTCGCGGATGCGGGCACCGAACGCGGCGAGTTTTCCGGCGGAGAAACCCTGGTCGGTCATGTCCAGCAGGAGGGTCTCGGCTCTGGTGCAGTCCGCGTCGTCTAGGCGGGCGACAGCGGCGGCGATGGTGGCCGCATACCCGTAGGACAGTCGTCCGGTGGCCAGCCTCTCGGTGACGGCGGGTAGACGAGGCCGTTGGCGAGCCAGGGTGATGCGGTCAGTGGCGCGGGCCTCGCGCATGCCCATCCGGGTTCGCAGCCATGCCTTGGCGGACGGAAGGCCCCAGCGGCGCATCTCTCCGGAGACGTCCACCCTTGCGATCCGCCCGGCCAGCGCACTCTCGTGGGAGTCGATCACCCGTCCGAGCGCCTCGGCCTGCTCCATGCACGCGGAGGGACTGTCGGGCACTTCGCGGCGGGCGAGTTCGGCCGCGATCAATGCCGCCGCGTCCACCAACTCCGTGGTGGACATCGACGCCATATCGATCATCGCTTCCGAATGCATGTTCGAATACTATCCCAGGAGACGATGATATGGCCGACGGTCCGCCCTTTTTCCGGGTTGGATTACTGTTACCGTCTAGATACGTCGTCCGTCACAACCATCGCCCCTTCAAAGTTGCAGTGATATATGTCGACTTTGAGCCCTTGCATCGTTTTGTTCGGATTTGGCGATTTGCTTCGCATACGGCAGAGAGTTGGCTTGGCCGCTGTGGGGCTTGGACGTGGTTGCTGTGGTGGTCTTGGACGTGCGGTGGGGGCGGCGCGTCGGTGCGGGGCAGGCGGAGCCTGCCGTTGTGCGCTGCCCCAGGGGCCGTAGAGGCTCCGAAGTCAAGGGTGGGCCGGAGGCCCATCGCGAAGCGACGCGAAGCGCCCTTGACTTTGGAGGGACGGCCCCGTACGCAGCGCCGCCCCCACCGCCCCCGTTGCCCTTACAGCGCTTGCCCTTGTCGATTACTCGGTTCCCCGCACTCGATTCATCAGATCACGTGCCGCGACCGGAGTGAGGGCGATTACAGGCCCATTCGGGTTCTTCGAGTCTCGAACTACTACACATCCCCACTGCACGCCGACTTCGACGCATTCGCCGCCAGTGCCGTCACTGTGACTACTCTTCCGCCACGTCACCACTGGCCGGTCAAGTTGACTCACGGTACTCCTCACGCATCAACCTCATGAAGTCGATGGACTCGGCTCGATTGAGAGCTTCGCTCACCACTGATGTGAAATGTACCCCCGCCTTGAAGACAATCGCCCGATCCTCGATGAATTGGCTGACACTCCCCGTCTCGGTGTACATGAGATCAGGATCCTTCGGGAAACTGAGCAGGATGAAGCCCCCGGCCAGGGCGATGGGGGTGACGCTCTCGAACGGCATAACCCTCACCTGCACAGACGGCGTCTGCGCCATGGCGATCAGATGGTCGATCTGAGCCGTCATGACTGCCGATCCACCCACTGGCCGCCGGAATGCGGACTCGTCCAGGACGAACATCGCCTCCGGGGACTTGTCGCGGATCAGCAGGGCCCGCCGCTCCATGCGCACCGCCACCCGCGCGGCCGACGTCTCGGCCGGTGCGCTGGGATCCATGATCGCGCGAGCGTAGTCCTCGGTCTACAGAAGACCTGGAACGATCTGGGCCGCGAAGCAGCGGATCCCGATAGCCCTGGACTCCTGTTCGAGATAAGACTCGAAACCGGGACGCAGGGCGCGGTGTTGGCCGGCGCGGCGGATGGCGGTGTAGAGGCGGTGGAAGTGGCCGTCGTTCTCCTCCCAGCCGTCGGTCTTGAAGTAGGTGTCCAGGTCGAGGGCCGCTTGTTCGGACGCGGGCTTGTCGGCCTTTTCGAGCTGGCAGACCCACTGCGGGGAGCAGCCGAGGGCCTTGGCGAGCTGGCTCATGGACAGGCCCGCGCGCAGGCGGAGGCGGCGGAGTTCCTGGCCGAAGTGGACGCGCAGGGCATCCGGATCTTGTTCCTGCTGGTCGCTGGCCATGTCAGGGGCCTCCGGCCTCGGTTGGCGGGGGGGAACGAGGTGCTGGACGTCCAGTAGATGACGCTTCATAGCCGAGAGTAATGGCTCGGTAGCAGTCTGTCCTGAACACGAGTAAGGCCGGCGCCTCGTCCGGCCTGGGAAAGGGACGGATGCGTCATGAAGAACGCGGAAACGGCCGCCGTCGAGCGGGACTTCCCCGCTTGGATGGTGTGGGTTCACGGCAGGGCGTGTTCTGGGGCGCCGTCCGGCGGGATCCGAGGCCGCAGCTGACCCCGACCGTCATCGCCGATTCCGAGGACGAGTTGCGCGCGATGCTGACGCGCCAAGCAGCGGAACAAGCCTTGGGGCAAGCGGCGGAACGACCGGCGGTGGGGCGACCGGCGGTGGGGCGACCGGCGGTGGGGCGACCGGCGGTGGGGCGACCGGCGGTGGGGCGACCGGCGGTGGGGCGACCGGCGGTGGGGCGAGCGGTAGGACGAGCGGCGGGAGATGGCCAGGGGCGGTGAGGCCGGACACGAGCCCGGTGCCTTGGGGTCCGATCCCGGGGCTCAGGGTCTGGTACGGCCTCTACACCGGATCGTGGTGGGCGTTCGTACCCGGTCGTCCCGACCGGCTGATCGAGGCGCCCTCCCCCGGCCTGCTCCTCCAGAAGCTCGCGCGGGTGGCCTGCGTGGACACGCCACTCACGTCCAGGCGCCATCGGTCAGGAATCGAGAAGCGTTCGCCCTCGCCCCCTACGTAGCGTCATCTTCAACGGAGCGCATCGCGAATACGGGAGGCATGACGATGAAGGCACACGTGAGCTCGATCCTGCTCGGCGTCCGGGACATGGACCGGGCCAAGCGGTTCTACACCGAAGGGCTCGGCTGGAAGATCAAGAACGACTGGGGCGTCTCGGTGTTCTTCGAGGCGGACGGTGCCTCGCCGGTCGGCTTCTACGGCCGCGACGGCCTGGCCGAGCAGGTGGGGACGAGGCCCGAGGGCAGCGGTTTCAGCGGGCTGGTCCTCACGTACGTCGTCCGCAGCGAGGCCCGCGTCGACGAGATCATCGCGGAGGCGCAGAAGGCCGGCGCCACGGTCCTCAAGCCCGCCGGCGCCCTGCCCTGGGGCGGGTACGGCGGCACCTTCGCCGACCCCGAGGGCTACATCTGGAGCCTCGGCTACAGCGACCAGGGCGAGGACCAGCCTTACGCGGAGTAACTGCTGAGGGGCCCCTGGCCAGTACGGGAGAAGACCCTCGGCCAGTACCCAGTACGGGAGGCTCTCGGCCAGTACGGGGAGGCCCTCGGCCAGCACACGGAGGCCCCGGTCAGTGCCAGGAGGCCCCGGTCAGTGCCAGGGGGTCTCGGTCAGTGCCAGGGGGTCTCGGTCAGTGCCAGGGGGTCTCGGTCAGTATTAGGAGTCTCGGCCAGCCTCAGGGGGGCTCGGTCAGCACCAAGGAGCCTCGGCCAGCCTCAGGGGGGCTCGGCCAACACCAAGGAGCCTCGGTCAGTGCCAGGGAGCCTCGGCTAGTACAAGGGCCTCGCTGCACGGGTGAGGTGACCTGACTGAGTCAGTTCGGCGTCGGCGCGGCATCGCGTCGGCGCCGAACTTTTTTCTTGGGTCGGCGGCCGGTTGGGCGGCTTGCCGGCTCCCGCGCCTGTTGACCGATGGCCAATAAATGTGGCGACTCTATTGGCGCGTCGTCAATAACCGTCTAGGGTGTCCGTGCCCGGGTCGAGTTCGGGAGGCGAGTGGGCTGGCGAGGCCGGGGCGAGGTCCTGGGGGTGAAGAGGAAGTCGGGGCGGGTCCTCCGAGTGAGGTTGCCGGAGGGGGTCCGGGGGTTGGCGGTCCGAAGTGAAGGAGGTGTCGCGCCTTGTCCGTCTCGTATGTGCCGCGTCGCGTGCACGGGCTGCTCGGTGAGGTCGGGGAGCTGTTCGTCATCGCGTTGGAGGCGGTGCGCAGGACGTGGGACGTCCGGACGTGGTGGTGGGAGTTCGTCGAGCAGGCGTGGTTCCTGGCCCGCGTGACGAGCCTGCCGGTGATCCTGGTGTCGCTGCCGCTGGGAGCGACGGTCGCGCTCCAGGTCGGGCAGCTCGCCTCGCAGCTCGGTGCGCAGTCGGCGACGGGCGGCGCGGTGGTGGTCGGGCTGGTGCGGGAGGTCGCCCCGATCGCCGCGGCGCTGATCATCGCGGGGGCGGGCGGGTCGGCGATGACCGCCGACATGGGCGCACGCCGGATCCGGGACGAGCTGGCGGCGATGGAGGCGATGGCGGTCAATCCGGTGCACCGGCTGGTCACGCCGCGGCTGTGGGCGGCGAGCCTGATCTCGACGCTGCTGGCGTCCCTGGTGATCGTCGCGGGTGCGGCGGGCGGGTTCGTGTTCAACGTCCTGCTCCAGGACGTCACGCCGGGCGCCTACTTCGACGGGGCGGTGTCGCTGCTCCAGACCTCCGACCTGGTGGTGACGCTGCTGAAGTCGTGGCTGTTCGGGGTGATCGCGGCGGTGGTGGCCTGCTACATGGGGATGAACTGCGCGGCGAGCCCGGTCGGGGTGGGGCGCGCGGTGAACCGGGCGATCGTCGTGGCGTTCATGCTGGTGTTCGCCCTCAACTACGTGATCACGACGGTGTACTTCGTCGCGTTCCCGCCGAGGATCTGAGGGTGAGGCTCTGATGGCCGACATCCCCTTGGCCGGAAGGATCGCGCCCCGCGTCCTGCGGACGGGCGCGTCGGCGCTGCGGCGCAGCGGGGACCTGGCGCAGTGGCCGGTGTTCGTCTGGCGCATCCTGCTGTACTCGGTCCGCGACCTGGTGCTGCGGCGCAAGTACACCCGGACGGTCGCGCGGCATGTCAGCGACGTGGTGGTGGGCGTCGGGGCGACCGTCGTCGGCGGCGGCATGATCTTCGTGATCTTCACGATGGCGTTCTTCGTCGGCACGGAGGTCGGGCTCCAGGGCTACACGGGGCTCCAGTCGATCGGCGCGCAGTCGTTCATGGGGCTGGTGGGGTCGTTCGCCAACGTCCGGGAGATCACGCCGGTGATCGCGGCGACGGCGCTGGCGGCGCAGTGCGGGTCGGCGTTCACCGCGGAGCTGGGCGCGATGCGGATCTCCGAGGAGATCGACGCGCTGGAGGTCATGGGCATCGGGTCGTTCGCGTACCTGGTGTGCACGCGGGTGGTCGCGGCGCTGGTGGCGCTGGTGCCGCTGTACCTGATCGCGCTGTTCGCGAGCTTCTTCGCGACCCGGCTGATCAGCACGAGCTTCTTCGACCTGGCGCCGGGCGTCTACGACTACTACTTCCGGCTGTACCTGCCGACGATCGACCTGGTCTACAGCTCGATCAAGGTGGCGGTGTTCTCGTTCGCGGTGATCACCATCCACTGCTTCTACGGCTACTACGCCACCGGCGGCCCGGCGGGGGTCGGGCGCGCCGCCGGACGCGCGATCCGGCTGTCGATCATCGTCATCGTCACGCTGAACCTGCTGCTGTCCTACGTGTTCTGGGGCAACGGCGCGACCGTGAGGCTCACCGGATGATCAACGAGGAGCTGTCCCTGCGCCGCCGCCTGCTGATCACGGCGGTCACGCTGGCCGTCGCGGCGGCGCTGCTGTACGTGCTGGTCGCGCGGCCGCTGCGCGGGGAGGGGACGACGCTGACCGCCGAGTTCGGACGGGCCGGGCAGGGCCTCGGGCCGGGGACGCAGGTCAAGGTCCGCGGTGTCACGGTCGGGTCCGTCGAGCACGTGACGCTGACCGGGCAGGGCAAGGCCCGGCTCAGCCTGAAGCTGGACCCCGGCACGCGGGTGCCCGACACCGCCAGCGCGTCCATCGAGCCGGCGTCGGCGTTCGGGCCGAAGTTCGTCGTCCTGGTCCCGGGCGCGCACGCCGAGACCGGGCCGTATCTGGCGTCGGGGGCGCGGATCGCCCGGACGTCCGATCCGCGGGATCTGTCGGATCTGCTGGCCGATGCCGACTCTCGGCTGGCCGCGGCCGACCCGCAGGAGGTGTACACCATCGTCCACACCATCGCGCAGGGCCTGGACGGGCAGGGCGGCAAGCTGCGGGCCACCATCGACCAGAGCGGCGTCCTGCTGAACGTCGCCTACGACAACCGCGCGAACGCCCGGCGCTTCATCTCCGACGGGGCCACGCTGTCGGGCTCGCTGGCCGACAAGGGCGACGAGGCGGTCGCCATCACCGGCGACCTGAACACGCTCATCGACGCGGCCGCCGGAGGACGCGGGCGGCTCGCCGGGTTCGCCGACGGGATCTCGGACGTGTCGGCGCTGGTCGCCCACGGGTTCGACAAGCGCGGCGGGCAGCTGCGCGAGGCGTTCCGCTCGTCCGAGCGCACCGCCGCGATCATCTACGCGCAGCTCGGGCTCGTCGGCGACGCCGTGCGCACCGGCAACAAGCTGCTGCCGCTGTACGCCCGGTTGACGTCGCTGCCCGGTCCGGACGGCAAGAACTACCTGCGCTCGCAAGGCTACCTGCCGACCAGCCCGTGCGCGCTGGTCCTCGGGCTCTGCGGCCCCTACGGCGACGTGAACGGAGGGCGGTGAGGATGCCCGGCCCCGCACTGCGAGGAAGATCGGCACTGCGGCGTGCCCGGACGGGACTCGCGCTGCGGCTGGCGGCGTTCGTGGCCGTGACCGGGACGCTGACGGTCGTCATCGGCATGCAGATCGCCCGCGTGGACGTCGGCGGCGGATGGCGGCTGAGCGCCACGTTCGACGACGTCAGCGGGCTCGGCACCGGCGACCAGGTGAAGATCGCCGGAGCGCCGGTGGGCCGCGTCGACAAGGTCAAGGTCGTGGACGGCCGCGCGCGGGTGACCATGACCGTCGACGACTCCGTCACCCTCCCGGCCGACAGCGAGGCCGCGATCCGCTGGCGCGACGCCATGGGACGCCGCGTCGTCTACCTCATCCCCGGGACGAGCCACGACACGATGCGGCACGGCGCGCTGATCACCCGCACCCGGTCGGTCGTGGACGCCGGGGCCCTGCTCGACCAGCTCGCGCCGCTGACCCGCAGCCTCGACCCCGGGCAGGTCAACCAGGTGCTGGTGTCGCTGGCCCAGGCGCTGGACGGCAACGCCGGCAACATCGACCGGCTCATCGCGGACGTCGACCGGCTCTCGTCCACGATCGCCGCCCGCCGCGGCCGGCTCAGGCAGATGCTCGACGACTACGCCACCGTCACCGGCGTCATCGCCCGCCGCGACAGGCAGATCGGCGCGGCGGTGGACGACCTGGTCAGCCTCAGCAAGGCGTTCGCCGACCACCGGCGGCTCATCGACGACACCATCGTCCAGCTCGCCGCCCTGGCGCGGACGTCGGACGCGGTGCTGGCGGGCAACAGCGCCGAGCTCGCCAGGGTCGTGAACCGGCTGTCGGCCTTCACCTCGGGCGTGCAGCGCAACCGCGGCACGCTGCTCCAGGTGCTGGGATCGGCGGCGCCGAAGCTCCAGCACATCTTCGCCGCCACCGACAACGGCGGGTTCGCCGAGGCCGCCGTGCCCTGCCTCACCCTGGCCGCGCCGCCGTGCCCGTACCCGACCCGGCTGCCCGGCCCGCGCGAGGACGCCGAGCACCTGAACTCGTCCGAGTCGCTCCGCAAGCTGATCGTCGGGGGGTCCTGATGGCGCTGGGATCGTTCCGCGACCGCAACAGGATCGCCGTCGGGCTGGTGTCGGCTGCCGTCCTCGCCGCCCTGGTCCTCGGCGTGTACCTGGTCGGCACCCAAGGTCTGCTCCAGGACCGCTACACCATCACCGGCGTCTTCGCCGACACCGGCGGGCTGCGCTCCGGCGACGAGGTCCGCATGGCCGGAGTGCGGGTCGGAGAGGTCACCTCCGTCAGCCCGGACTACCGCCGCGGCGAGGTCCTCATCACCTGGAAGGTCGACTCCTCCGTCGCGCTCGGCCCGCGGACCCGCGCCGAGATCAAGGTCGCCAACGTGCTCGGCGGACGCTACCTGCGCCTGAGCGGCCCGGTCGGCACCCCGCACCTGGCCGACCTGCCCGCCGCGCGGCGCCGCGTCCCGCTGGAGCGCACCGAGTCGCCCACCACGGTCAACGACGTGCTCGGCGCCTCCGCCCGCACGGTCGCCAAGCTCGACACCCGCTCCATCAACGCGATCGTCTCCGAGGTGAACGGCATCGGCGCGGGCGACCGCGGGAAGCTCGGCCACGCGCTGACGAACCTCGCCCGGCTCGCCGGCGACGTCAACGCCGCCGACCCGCAGATCAGGCGGCTCCTCGACAACGGCGACCGCGTCCTCACCCTCGCGCACGCCAAGGACCGGCAGCTCTCGCAACTGCTGTCCAACGTCCAGACCATGCTGGACGAGCTGCAACGGCGCCGCACCGAGCTCGCGTCGTTCCTCGGCAGCGGCGGCAGGACCGTCGCCGCGCTGACCCGGCTGATCGACCAGCAGCAGGCCAGGCTGCTCTCGGTCATCGCCGACCTGCGCAGCACCCTCGGCACGCTGCGTCCGGCCACGGGCGACTTCAACGCCCTGCTGGCCTGGGCCGGGCCCACCCTGTCCGGGCTGGCGGGCACCGGCGGCAACGGGCCCTGGCTGGAGGTCCTCGCCACCGGTCTCGGCCCGCTGTCACCGCGCGACCTGGCCGAACTCGCCCGGATGGCTCCCCAGGCCCAGACGAATCCGCAGGGAGGCAAGCAGTGAGACGCCCGATCTGCGCCGTCGCCGTCCTCGCGCTCGTCGCCGCGCTCGGCGGCTGCGGCATCACCGGGCGGGGCGGCTCCTACCGGCTGACGGTCTACTTCGCCAAGGCCCCCTCCCTGTACGAGGACTCGCGGGTCAAGGTGATGGGCGCCGACGCCGGGACGATCACCTCGGTCACCGACGAGCGGAACCGCGTCCGCGTCGAGCTCGACGTGGACCGCGACGTCCCCGTCCCGGCCGACGTGCACGCCGCCATCACCTCGTCCGACGCGCTCGGCGAGCGCTACGTGCTGCTGCATCCGGTGTGGAAGCCGGGGATGCGCAGGGCAGCCCCCGGCGCCGTCATCCCGCAGCAGCGCACCGAGCTGCCGGTGGAGGTGGACGAGGCGCTCGACGCGTTCGCCAAGCTCAGCCGCTCGATCGACGGCGCCGCGCTCGGCCCGGCCCTGCACCGCGCCGCGGGCGCCGTCGACGGCCGCGGCGACGACCTCAACCACGCCTTGCAGGACACGTCCGCGCTCACGAACAACCTCGCCGCGCAGGACCAGAAGATCGTGTCGCTGGCGCGGGGGCTGCACTCGCTGGCCGCCAGCCTCAACGGACGCGACCAGCAGCTTTCGCGGCTGCTCGCGTCGTTCTCCACCACCAGCCGGACGCTGGCGGAGGAGCGCACGCGGCTGCGGGACTTCGTCGCCGGCCTGGCCGCGGCGATCCAGAAGAGCGGCGTCCTCATCACCGCCTACCGGGAGACGCTGCCGAGCACCGTCGCCGACCTGTCCAACATCGTTCTCAGCCTCAAGGGCAACGCCACGGCGCTGGACCAGGCCATCGACAGCCTCGGCCGGTTCGCCGACGTCGCGATCAACGCGTGGGACCGCCGCAACCACGTCGCCACGATCCGCCTGGTCGTCCACGGCACCCTGCGGGCCTGGCTCCAGCCGCTGTTCACCGCGATGGGCTGGGGCACCGTCCCCTGCCTGGAGGGCAACACAGCCCTCGCCAACTGCACCCCACCTCCGTCGAAGAAGGCCCCCTGATGACGCCTCAGATGACGCGCCCGACGGCGTCCCGGATGAAACGCGAGATGAGGCGGACGGCCGCGACGTGCACGGCGGTGGTCGTCCTGGTCACGGGCGCCGGCGGGTGCTCGCTCCAGACCCTCGGCGCCCCCAAGGGCGGCACGACCCTCAGCGCCGACTTCGACGACGTCCAGAGCCTGGTCGTCGGGCACAGCGTCCAGATCGCCGACATCCGCGTCGGGACCGTGACCCGGATCCGGCTGGCCGGCTACCGCGCCCGGGTGACGATGTCGCTCGGCCCCGGCCGGCGCGTCCCCGACGGCACCACCGCCACGATCGCCCGGTCGTCGCTGCTGGGCGAGAACTACGTCCGGCTCGACGTGCCGTCCGGCCGCGGCCTCGGCACCGGCCCGTTCCTCGCCGACGGCGCGACCATCGGACGCACCGGCACGCAGCCCGACCTGGAGCAGATCAGCGAGCGGGTCGGTCCGCTGCTGACCGCGCTCGGCGGCCAGGACCTCGCCACGATCACCGGCGAGTCCGCCACCGCCCTGCGCGGCAACGGCACGAAGCTCAACACCTTCATCGTCAAGGCCACCGCGGTCGGCGACGACTACGCCGCCGCCAGCGCCGACCTCGGCCGCGCCCTGGACTCCCTCGCCCGGCTCGGCCGCGACCTGCGGAAGGGAAGCGACCAGTTCGACCGGCTCCCCGGCAACGTCGCGCTCGCCACCCAGCGTCTCCAAGCCGACCGGTCCGAGCTGCGGCGCTCGATCGAGTCGCTGCTGAAGCTGGCGCGCTCGGTCAACGCGAAGGTGCAGCGGCGCCACGCCGCCCGCCTCGCCACCCTGCTGGGACGCGCCGACGCCCTGCTCGCCGCCGCGCTCCGCGGCCGCGACGACCTCAAGACGCTGGCCACCACCGTGCTCGGCTTCCTGCGCGGCCCCTCGGTCTCCTACCGCGGGCAGGCCCTGCTGTTCCTGTGGATCAAAGGCTTCCTGCCCGATCCCGGGACCGCTCATACAGGTGCAAAAGTCTCTCCCAACTCCCCCCGTTCAGCCGGACGGCAGACGCTGGACGGCCTGCTGGAGCCGCGTCCATGAGGCACCTGCGCATCGTCACCAACCTGGTCTTCTTCACCCTGCTCGGCGTCGCGCTCGCGGTGTGGGCCGTCCGCAGCATCATCCGCGTCGACGCCCTCGAACGGCCCTTCCCCGTGACCGCCGACTTCGCCTCCTCCCCCGGCCTGCACAGCGACCTGGAGGTCACCCACCTCGGCGTGCGCGTCGGCGAGGTCGGCACCGTCCGGCTGGACGGCGACCACGTCGCCGTGCGCCTCGACCTGGACCGCGGCGTCCGCGTCCCGTCCGACGTCGGCGCGCGGGTACTGCGCAAGTCGGTGATCGGCGAACCGTACATCGACCTCACCGAACCCGCGTCCCGGACGTCCCCGGGCACGCCGGCGACGCTCAAGGCCGGCGACCACATCCCCCTGGCCCGCACCGCGGGGACCACCGACTACAAGCAGCTCTTCGACGGCCTCAGCCGGACCCTCGACGCGGTCGACCCCCGCGACACCCGCACGCTCGTCCACGAGCTGGCCACCGGCCTGCAAGGACGCGGCGACAACCTGCACGACATGATCGGCGACGCCCACCAGCTCACCGGCACGCTCGCCGCCGGCGCGGGGACCCTCGACGCACTGTCCGCCCAGCTCACCCGCCTCACCGCGACGCTCACCGACCACCGCGCCCAGATCGGCTCCGGCATCGACGACCTGGCGTCCGTCACCGCCGCGCTGCGCCGCTCCAGCCGCGACCTCGACACCGTCCTCGCCAAAGGTCCCGGGACGCTCAAGGACCTCGACCGGCTCCTGGAGACCGCCAGACCCGGCCTGGACTGCCTCCTGGCCGCCTCGGCCACCCCCACCGCGCCGCTGCTCACCCCCGCCAACCAGGCCAAGATCCGGCACGTGCTGTCGCTCGTCCCCACGCTGCAAACGCTGGTCGCCGACGTCACCGCCACCGACCCGAGCGGCAGCTACCTGCGCGTCACCCCGGTCATCACGCTCACCGGGCCCGCGAAGGCCGCACCCGAATACAGCAGCCCCGTGCCCAAGCCCGTCCCACCGGCGATGGCCCTATGCGGAAGCAAGGGGCGGCCGGACGGAGCGGCACCGCGCAACGCCGCACCGAGAGCCTCGACGACCGCTGCGGCCCCCGGCACCAAGCCAGGCGCCACGTCCGGCACGTCGGGGACGGGCGTCCAGACGGATCCCAACGGTGACACCCGTCCGATCGCGGACGAGGACGAAACGGCCACGTCGCCTCAGCACTGGTTGCCACTGCTCCCGCCCGCGCTGGCCGCGGCCGCCGTGCTCGCCGCGATCGCCAACGCCCTGCGCGCGCTCCGCCGCCGCAAAGCCCGATGACCCCCGGAGGACCCATGGCCAAGACCGACACCAAGCCGTCCGACACCAAGACGCCCGACACGTCGACCGAGGACACAGCAGCGGACACCGCCGCGCCCAACGAGACACCGGACACCGTTGAGCCTGACAAAACTGACAAGGTTGACGCTGACCAGGTTGACAAGGCCACCGACGAGGCGAGCGACACCGCCGCAGCCGCCGACAAGGCGACGACCACCAGCGCGCCGGACGACGCAGCCGACACCAGCGCACTGGACGACGCACCGGTTAAAACCGGCGCTGGCACGGCGGCGGACGGGAACGCGGGCGGGGCGTGGGCTCGTCTGCGCAGCAAGGCCGTGCTGCCCCGGGCGACCGTGGCGGTCCTGCTGCTCGGATCGGCCGTCACCGCGGGACTCCAGTGGCATCAGGCCGACCAGGCGTCCCGGCGCGACGCCGAGCGCCGCGCGATCAAGGCCAGCGCCGCCGACTTCGGGCAGGCGCTGCTCAGCTACGACCACACCAAGCTGCAAGCGGCCCGGAACCGCGTCCTCGCCCTGGCTTCCGACGACTTCGCGAAGACCTACGATGAGGCCTTCACCGGCGGGCTGGAAGGCGTCATCACCAAGCTGAAGGCAGACGCGACCGCAACCGTCCGCACCGTCTACCTCGGCGACGTCGGATCGGGGACGGCGAGGGCCGTCGTCGTCATGGACTCCGAGGTCCGCAGCACCGCGGGCACGCGCCGCGTCCTCGGCTCCTACCTGGACATGCGCCTGGCACGCCACGGCAAGAAGTGGCAGGTCATCGACGTCACCTCGATCGGAGCCGCGAACGAGAGCATGGTCGACCCGCAGGGCAGGCAGCAGCCGTCGCCCACGGCGACCCCGTCCCCCAACCCGTGATGGGGGCACCGTGAGCGACCCCGCCGAGGTCCCCGCGCCCCGCCGGGGCCGGGACCGCAAGGCCCCGGACGAACGGCGCGGGCAGATCCTCGCGTGCGCGCGGGCGCTGCTGAGCGAGCGCCCCTACGGCTCGGTGTCCAACACCGACATCGCGGCGGCCGCCGGGGTCAGCCGCGGGCTGCTCAACCACTACTTCGGCACCAAGCGCGAGCTCTACCTGGCCGCCGTCGCGGACATGATGGCGGTGCCCCCGGCGCCCGTCCCCGCGTTCGCGGAGGGCGCCACCGTCCGCGAACGCGTCGGCCAGAGCATCGAGGCGTGGCTGGAGCTCCTGCACCGCAACCGCGCCACCTGGATCACGGCCCTCGACATGACCGCCTCCCGAGGCGACGCCGAGCTGGAGAAGATTTTGGACGAGGCCCGCGAGCGCGCGGTCGACCACATGGCCGAGGTCGTGGGACTGGCCCCGGCGAGCCGCGAACGTTCCGAGCTGTGGGCGGCCTTCCGCGGATTCTCCGGCATGGCCGAGGCCACCACGCGCGAGTGGCTCAAGTACGAGCGGTTGACGCGGGCGCAGGTGCGCCTAATCCTCGAAGAGGTCCTCCTGCACCTGCTCGACGAGATCGTCCCGCGCCTCGCGCACGACACCGCCGGCGAGTAGGCGGGTAGGCGAGTAGGCAGGTAGGCGGACAGAGGTCACGGCAGCGGTTCGTGCCGGGGCAGCAGCGTGACGGCCAGTCCCGTCACCGCGACCCCGCCGGCCAGGAGCAGCAGCGCGGCGCCGCGCGGCCACAGCAGCCCGTAGAGGACCGTTCCCGTCACGAGCAGATGCGTCTTGGCCACCACCGTCGCCGTGAAGGCGATCGTCACCATGCGGTGCCGTTGCAGGGCGGTCTGGAGCTGCGCCACCCCCAGCCCGGCCGCGACGAGGAAGAGGTAGGGGTAGACGGTCCGCGGCAGGGCCCCGATCGTGTAGTCGAGCTGAGCCATGCCTTCGAGGGCGAGTTCGGCGGTACCGATCAGGACGCCGGCCGTGACGCCGAACACGATCCCCGCTCTCGGCCTGGCGTGCAGCCCCGCCGGTTCGCGGTCGCAGGTGAGGAAGACCAGCACCGGCAGCAGCAGGCAGGGCGGGATCAGGAGCGCCAGGCCGATCGGCGACGGCGGCGACGCCGAGCCGGAACGCGTCGCCGACGCCGCCAAGGCGACCATCAGCGTTCCGGACGTGACCAGCAGCAGCGCGCACCACTCGCGGGGAGTCGGCCGCTCGCTGAAGCAGCCGACGGCGATGCCGACCAGCACGGCGACCGACGACACGAGGACGGGCTGCGCGGCCGGCAGCGCGAGCGCGTTGAGCGCGACGGCCTGGAGCAGCAGGCCCATGAGCACGACCGCGGCGCCGATCAGCCAGACCGGCTCCCCGAGCATCCGGACGAGCAGCTCGACAGGATGGTCGCCGCGCAGGGGCGGCATCCTGCCCGCCGCCACCTTGAACAGGGCCACGCCGACCCAGTAGACGCTCGACGACACGAACGCCACGGACATCGCGAGCCATGAACTCAGAACCATCGTCCCTCGGCTCTATCCCCGGCGGTCAGGGGGTCATCGCGCCGCGCCCGACTCCGCGGCGAGCGTGCCGGACACGATGTCGTCGGCGAGCGGCAGCACCACGGCGGCGATCTGCCCGATGGTCTCCTCGGGGACGCCCGCCGCGGCGAGCGACGCCACCAGGTGCTCGGCGACCCGGTCGAAGTGCGGCTGCTCGATGCCGAGTCCGAGGTGCACGTCCTTCATCCCTCCGCCCTGGTAGAGCATCGGCCCGCCGAGCGCCTGCCCGAAGAACTCGACCTGGCGGCCCTTCAGCTTGGCGAGGTTCGTCCCGGCGAAGAACACGCTGAGCGTCTCGTCGGCGAGGATCCGTTCGTAGAGGTCGTCCACCACCGCGATCAGCGCCGCCTCGCCGCCGATCGACTCGTAGATGCTCATCCGTCCTCCCTCGGACCGGGAGCCGCCGCTCCGGGTGACCGGTGCCGGCCGCTCAGACGCCGGCTGAGCGGCCGGCACCGGAGCCAGCAGATCCGCGGACGCGAGCCGTGGACCCAGCCGGGCCCGCCCGCGGTAAGGGAAACCCTAGACCCTTATTGGCGATCCGCCAATAGTTCGGAGCCGACGGTGTCCCGGGAACGCGGAGTGCGGGCCGCCGGGCGGGACGCGCCCTAATCGCGGGGCCGCTCGTACCGGTCGAAGAACAGATCGGACGCGCGGGCTATGGCGTCGCGTTCGCCGGTCGCCAGCAGGTCGAGGAGCAGGCCCCGGGACACCGCCAGCAGCAGCCGCGCGTGCGCGGGGGCGTCGTCGGCCGGGACGCCGAGGCGCAGGCTCAGCTCGGTCAGCGGTCCGAGCCAGGCGTCGACCACCTCGGGCAGCAGCCGGACGGCGTGCGGCCGCCCTTGCAGCGCCTGGCCGTAGAGCTCGAAGAAGAGCCGCTCGCTGGGCCACAGCGCCGGATCGGACAGCCGCGCGGCCATCCACCGCATCTGCTCGCGCGGGTCGGCGGTCTCGTCCACGACGAGGGCGGCGAGCACCTGGCGCTGGCGCTCCTCCACGGTCCGGACGATCTCGACGAGCAGGCCCTCCTTGGAGCCGAAGTGGTAGCCGAGCATCCGGTGGCTGGTGCCGAGCTCCCGGGCGAGCCGCCGGAAGCCCAGGTCGCCGAGTCCGTGTTCGGTGACGTACTCGACGGCCGCGTCAAGCAATCGCTTCTTGGCCTCCGCCTGACTCACGCCGTCAGCCTACAGCCCGTCTCACATCAGGTCGCCCGGGCAGCCGGACCGCTCTTGATCGCGAATTGTTCCAACTGGCACACTGACAGGCTCTGGCAGCCCGGAGACGAGTCCGCGGAACCCGCCGAGAGGAGAAGGCCATGGCCGTGCAGAGGGTGGACGTCCGCGTGAGCGCGAAGGCGTCACCGGCGGCGGTCTACGCCGCGTTGCGGGACGGGTCGACTTGGCCGGACTGGTCCCAGGTCGGCACGTTCGAGCTGGAACGGCCCGGGGAAGGCGAACCCGAGGGTGTCGGCGCCATCCGGCTCTGGCGCAACGACCGGCGCACCCTCCGCGAGCAGATCGTCGAGCTGGTGCCGAACCGCCGCTTCGCCTACACGCTGCTGTCGGGGCTCGCGATCCGCGGCTACCGCGCCGACGTCGACATCGAGCCGACCGAGGACGGCTGCACGATCCGCTGGCACTCGTCCTTCCGCACCAAGGTGCCGGGGATGGGCGGCGTCTACCGCAAGGCGCTGCGGGAGGTGACCGAGTCCAACGCCCGCCGCCTCGCGGAGTACGCGCGAACGCACTCCTGATCGGCGATACGGCGCTGTCGGCGGCGTCCCCTCCGCACCCGGAAGCATGGGCACTGACGCGCGGTCGTCGTGGGTGCGGTCGTCGTGGGTGCGGTCGTCGTGGGTGCGGTCGTCGTGGGTGCGGTCGTCGTGGGTGCGGTCGTCGTGGGTGCGGTCGTCGTGGGTGCGGTCACTGCATGCGGGCTTGGTTGGCGGGGTCGAGTGGGAATCCAGCGGCCGGCGAGCGCCTCCCGCGATGATCCGGGCATCCGAGCATCGAGGGGCGCCCATGCAGGACGACATGCCAGGCCCGCGCCGCCCGCGGACGATCCTCAGACGGGTGGCCCGCTACGTGGTCCGCGGCCTGGCGTACGGCGGTGCGAGCGCATGGATGTGCCCGGAGGTCGTCGCCTACCTGTTCGCGCCGGGACAGGAGTGCGACTCCGATCGGCACGCCGGTCCCGACCGCGTCACCCCCTACGCGGAACTCCCCGTGCGGGAGCGGCGGTACCTCCTGGAACTCGACGCGATGATCGAGACAAGGGACGCACCCTGACCGAGGAGCAGTCGCGATGTCCAATCCGGTCACGCAGAAACTGGCCATCTTCCTGATGTTCCAGGGGAACGCCGAAGAGGCGATGAACTTCTACACGTCGCTGTTCGAGGACGCCGAGGTTCTGCAGGTCATCCGCGCCCGCGCGGAGGACCCGGGATGGACCGAGGGGACCCTCCAGTACGGCATCTTCAGGATCGCGGGGCAGCAGGTCGTCTGCAGCAACACGCCGCCGCCGGACAGCCCGCTCCGCGAGATCGCGCCCTGGGACGAGTTCACCTTCAATCCCGCGATGACGATGTACGTGCAGCGCGACTCGGTGGAGGACTTCGACGCGCTGTACGAGGCGCTCGCCGAGGGCGGCAGGGTGTACCTGCCGGCGAAGGAGTACGGCTTCAGTCCGCGGTTCGCGTGGCTGGACGACCGCTACGGGATCTCCTGGCGGATCGACCTCTCGTCCGAGGCGGTCCCGGCCCGACCCTGAACGACGACCGGAACGTTGCGCCGGGCTGCGGGACGGCTCGCGGCCGGACGACGGGACGCGGCGATGGCCTCTTCGGGGGTCGTCGCCGCGTCCTGTCCGGTCAGTTCCAGTCGATCGATCCCAGGACGACGGCGGAGTTGAAGCCGCCTTGGCCTCGCGCCAGGACGAGGGCCGTTCCGACGGACGCGGGCCGCGGCTCCGTGGTCACGAGGTCGATGTCGTACTCCGGTGCGAGGCTGACGTTCGTCGTCGGCGGGATAAGGCCTGATCGCATGGACAGGAAGGCGGCCGCGACGTCCAGCGGAGCGGTGCCGGAGCCGAGCCTGCCCGTCATGGTCTTGGGCGCGGTGACCGGCACCCTGCGCGGCCCGAAGACCCCGGTGATCGCGGCCGCTTCGGCGCGGTCGAGTTCCGGGACGGCGGCCGCGTCGGCGAAGACAACGTCGATGTCCGCCGGGGCCAGGTCCGCGTCGTCCAGCGCGATCTCGATCGCCTTCCGCAGCGCCGGCCCGCGTCCGCTGCCGGGCTTCGGGTCGAACGTGGCGCCGTGCCCGCGGATCTCGCCGTAGACACGGGGGACGCCGCGCCGGCGCGCGGCCTCGGCGTCCTCGATGATCAGCAGGGCGCCGCCCTCGCCCGGCACGTGGCCGGCCGCGCCGGCGTCGAAGGGGAGGTAGGCCCGCTCCGGCTCGCGGCCGGTGCTCAGCCGCCCGCCGGCGAGCTGCGCCGCCCATGCCCAGGAGCAGACCGGCGCGTCCACGCCGCCGGACACGATGAGGTCGCCGCCGCCGCGGACGAGCCGGCGGGCCTGCGCGATCGCGTCGAGGCCGCCGGCCTGGTCGGCGACCAGCACGCCGCTCGGCCCGCGCATGCCGTGCCGGATCGAGATCTGGCCGGTGTTCACCGCGTAGAACCAGGCGAAGGACTGGTACGCGCTGACGTACTGGCCGCCCTTGCTCCAGAGGTTCTGGAGCTCCCGCTGGCCGAACTCGAAGCCGCCGCAGGTGCTGGCGGTCACCACGCCCATCCCGAACTCGGGCAGGTCCGCCGGGGTCGCCGCGGCGTCGGCGAGCGCGTGCTCCGCGCCCACGAGGGCGAGCTGGGTCATCCGGTCGGTCTGCGGTATGAGCCGGCTCGGGATGTGGTCCTGCGGCCTGAAGCCGGACACCTCCCCGGCGAGCCCGGCCGGATAGCGGCGGGCGTCGAAGCGCGTGACGGGGCCGATGCCGCTCTCGCCGCGGCAGGTGGCCGTCCAGTACTCGGCCGTGCCGAACCCGTTGGGAGCCACGACGCCGATCCCGGTCACCACGGCACGCGCGGTCATGCCCGGTCCCGATCGGGACGGGTCAGGACCATCGCGCTCTGGAACCCGCCGAACCCGCTGCCGACCGTCAGCACCGCGTCCGTCCGCTGGTCGCGCGCGGTCAGCGGCACGTAGTCGAGGTCGCATTCGGGGTCGGGCTCGTGCAGGTTCGCGGTCGGCGGCACGACGTTGTTCTCCATGGCGAGCACCGACGCGGCGATCTCGATCGAGCCGATCGCGCCGAGCGAGTGGCCGACCATCGACTTGATCGAGCTGACGGGCGTGCGGCGGGCGTGCTCGCCGAGGCTGCGCTTGAAGGCGGCGGTCTCGTGCCGGTCGTTCTGCTTGGTGCCGGAGCCGTGCGCGTTGACGTAGTCGATCTCGTCCGGGTTCGTCCGCGCCTCGTCCAGCGCCGCGCGGATGGCCTCGGCCATCTCCCTGCCGTCGGGACGCAGCCCCGTCATGTGGAAGGCGTTGCAGCGGGAGGCGAACCCGGCGATCTCCGCGTACAGGTGGGCGCCGCGGCGGCGCGCCGCCTCCCGCTCCTCCAGGACGAACACCGCGGCGCCCTCGCCGAGCACGAAGCCGTTGCGGGTGCGGTCGAAGGGCCGGGAGGCGTGCTCGGGATCGTCGTTGCGCGGCGTCGTCGCCTTGATCGCGTCGAAGCAGGCCACGGTGATCGGCGAGATCGGCGCGTCGGTGGCGCCGGCGATCATCACGTCGGCGGAGCCGTCGCGGATCAGCCCGGTCGCGTGGCCGACCGCGTCCAGCCCGGAGGTGCAGCCGGTGGAGACCACGGCGACCGGTCCCTCGGCGCCGGACGACCAGGCGACCTCGGCCGCGAAGGAGCTCGGCACGAAGTAGTCGTACAGGTGCGGGACGGCGTACCCGTGGTCGACGAGGTCGAGGCGGCCGCCGTCGCTGACCACCCGGTACTCCCGGTCCAGGCCCGTGGTGGCGCCCACGGCGGTGCCGATGGCGACTCCCGTGCGGTGGGGCGCGACGGAGCCGAGGTCGAGGCCGCTGTCCGCGATCGCCTGCCGCGCCGCGACGACGGCGAACTGCGCGGCCCGGTCCATGCGGCGTATCTCCTGCGGGCCGAGGCCGTGCGCCCAGGGGTCGAAGTCCGCCTCCGCCGCGACCCTGGAGCGGAACGGGGACGGGTCGAAGAAGGTGATCCCCCTGGTCGCCGTCCGGCCCGCGCTGAGCAGGCCCCAGAAGTCCTTGACTCCGATCCCGCCCGGCGCCAGCACCTCCATTCCGGTGATGACTACCCGTCGGCCGGCCATGCGGACTCCCAGCGATCGATTCTCATCTTCGGACCAGCATTCCCATCTCGGAGAACCCCATCTCGGAGAACCCCATCTTCGGAGCGTCCGCCGCGCGAAATCAAATACCGCACCGTGCGAGGCGAATCCCCCTCGCCCCGGGACCGTCCGTTACGCCGTCTCCTGCTCGTTCTGGAGCCGTTGCGCGAACAGGCTCCATTCCTGGCTGATGCTGTCGGCGATCGGGGCGATGACGGTCTGCCAATGCGGCGGAATGGTGTTGAGGAATTCCCGCCACCGGTGCGGATCGGAGGCGTGCAGCGACATCCAGCGGAGGAACTCCCTGCCGCTGTCGGTGTAGCGGACGGCCGGGTCGTTGGCCATCTTCGCCACGGTCTGGGGCCAGGTGGGCGGCAGGTCCGTGTGGTTCTTGCGGCGCAGCGGCGTGCCGCCGGCCCCACCGCCCGGGAAGGCGGCCGGCCGCGGGCCGGGTGCGGAGTGCGCCCGGTTCGCATGTGGCCGGCCCGCGTGCGTCCGGCCCGCGTGCGTCAGGTCCGAGTGCGTCCGGGTCCCGGGTTCCGGCATCCCGGACGTCGGCATACCGGACGTCGGCTCCCCGGTTGGCTGAGTGCCGATCGGCTGAGCACCTGCTGTCTGAGCGGTGGACGGCGAGCCGGTGGGCGGCTGGGCGGCGGGCGTCCGGTGGCCGTCGCGTTCCGGGTTCGCGCCCCGGCGCAGCCGGGCGCTGACATCGTGGACCGTGCCGAGCGACACGTCGGTCGCCTTCGCGACCTGCCGGAGCGAGGCGTCCGGGTGGGCGGTGATGTACTCGGCGGCGCGGAGCCGTCCCTCGCCGAGGGTGACCGGCCGGCGCTTCCCGTCGCGGCCGAGGCGCTTGCCGCCGAGCCGGGCCGCGCCCGCCGACCGGCTGCGCAGCGACGCGATCGTCTTCGCGCTCAGCCCGGTGATCGTGGCGATGGCGCGGTCGGACCAGTCGGGGTGGGCGGCGAGGACGCTCGTCGCCCCGTAGACGCGGTCGGCCTTCGACAGCGGCAGCCCGTGCGCGCTGTTGGCCTTCATCGCGAGGACGAGCGCCTCGGAGTCGGTGCAGTCGACGAAGCGCGCCCGGACGACCGCGTCGCCGCGCAGCCGGGCGGCCTCCAGCCGGTGGAGGCCGTCGATGACCCGCCAGCCGTCCTCCTGCACCAGGAGGGGCGGGAGCTCCGCGGTGCCCGACGCGTCGATCAGCAGTTGCACGTGGGCGGCGTTGGTTCCGCTCTGGCGCAGGCCGAGCCCCGGCGACAGCGCGTCCACCGCCACCTCGCACGCGGGCAGTCTCTCGAAGTTCCTCAGGTCCAGGCCGTCTCCGGCGGCCGGACCGTCGGCGTCGGGACCGCCCGCGCCGGATCCGGCGGCGCCGGAACCGGTGAGATCGATGCCGTCCGCGACCAAGGTAGCCTGCCCATCGCCACCAGCCATGCCCGGTGCTCCTCCCTGCCGCTGCCGTCCCGGACGACCTTGGCAAGGGCCCCTTTAAGCACGGTCGACGGCGGTTAGACGCTCTCTGGACGGACCGCGATGAGGGAAAAGCACCGGTGCCGTCAATGGCCGATCGCTCGCGCCGGGTGCGCGTTCATCTGTGCCTTTCCGTCAGTTGAACGATCGGGAATCGGGGACGCCGGCGAGTAGCATCCGCATGGGCCGGTGACCACGGTCCCCGCATAAGCGGAAATCGCCCCCGGCGGCAGAGACGACATGACTCCGGCGCGGAAATCGCGGAAGACGATGTGAGGCTACGAGGCTGGTCATGAATCATGCGATGAACGGCGAGGGAAACGCGCGGCGGCCCGGCGGGCGGCCGGTGATCGGCATATGCGCGCGGACGGCTCCGGTCACGCTGCGGGGCTCGGACATGATCGTCAGCCTGGTGTTCCAGCCGCACGTGGACATCCTCGCGTCGGCGGGCTGCGTCCCGGTGCTGCTCCCGCTGCTGCCCGAGGTCGGGCCCGTCCTCGACCAGCTCGACGGCCTGCTGATCCCGGGCGGCCCGGACGTGGACCCGGCGCTGTACGGGGGCACGGCGCATCCCCGGACGTTCGGCGGCGGTCCGGCCGCGGACGCCGCCGAGCTGGCCCTCGTCAGGAGGGCGCTCGACGCCGGGCTGCCCGTCCTCGGCATCTGCCGCGGCATGCAGCTGCTCAACGTGCTGCGCGGCGGCACCCTGCACCAGCACCTGCCCGAGGTGACGGGCGACGACGCGCACTGCCCGGAGTCCGGGGCGTTCACGCTCGGCCGGCACCGGCTGCGCCTGGAGCCCGGCAGCCGGCTCGCCGAGATCTTCGGGGACGGGGCGGCCGAGGCGGCCTGCCACCACCACCAGGGCATCGACCGGATCGGCACGGGCCTCGCCGCCACCGCCTGGGCACCGGACGGCGTGATCGAGGCGCTGGAGGCCGTCGACCACCCGTTCGCGGTCGGCGTGCAGTGGGAGGCCGGCCACACCGGCGACGAGCCGCTCTACTTCGCCCTCGCCGAGGCCGCCACTGCCCGGTCGGCCGCCGCCGAAGGATCCGGCCGCCGCTGAAGGAACCGGGCCCCACCGAAGGAAGGGACACCGTCATGGTGAAGCTCATCAACGCCGGACTGGGCAGGACCGGGACGACCTCGCTGAAGGCGGCGCTGGACCGGCTCGGTTACGGGCCGTGCTACCACATGTTCGACGTCGTCGGCGACGAGGCGCGTCTCGCGCAGTGGGAGCGGATCGTCTGCGACGGGGAGCCTCCGGACTGGGACGCCGTCTTCGCCGGATACACGTCGGCCGTGGACGGCCCCTCCGCGATCTACTACCGGGAGATGGCGGAGGCCTTCCCCGAGGCGAAGATCGTTCTGACGGTGCGCGACGCCGAGCGCTGGTACCGGAGCACCTACGACACGCTGTACCAGTTCGTCCTGGCGAACGAGAAGGGCGCGCCGCCGCCCGGCTCCATGCCCGCCCGGATCTACCGCGTGACGAGCACCATGGTCTGGGACGGCCTGTTCGGCGGGCGGTTCTCCGACAAGGAGCACGCCATCGAGGTCTTCGACCGGCACAACCGGGAGGTCGTCGACCACTTCGGGCCGGAGAGGGTCCTCGTCTACGACGTGGCGCAGGGGTGGGGGCCGCTGTGCGGCTTCCTCGGCGTCGAGGCGCCGCCGGAGGACTTCCCGCGCCTGAACGACACCGCGTCCATGCGCAAGCAGCTCGCCCGGATGGGCGGCGGAGCCAGGTGACAGGCCCGGAGCGGCGGTCCGGAGGGACGAGCATGGCGACGATCGAGGTGCCGGTCCTGATCGTGGGCGGCGGGGGGTGCGGCCTGTCCGCGTCCGTGTTCTGCTCCGACCACGGCGTCGAGCACCTGCTGGTGGAGCGGCACGCGGGCACGTCCACGATCCCGAAGGCGCACTACCACAACCAGCGCACGATGGAGATCCTCCGCCAGCACGGGCTGCACGAGGCGGTGGCCGAGCAGGCCGCGCCGGTGGAGCGGTTCGCGAAGGTGCGGTGGATGACGTCGCTCGCCGGCGACGGCGCGCCGGACGGCCGGGTCATCTACGAGATGGACGGCTTCGGCGGCGGCCCGCTGCGCGACCGGTACGCGGCGGCGAGCCCCGCCCTCCCGTCCAGGCTGCCGCAGAACCGGCTCGAACCGATCCTGCGCCGCCGCGCCGAACGGGACAATCCCGGCCGGATCCTGTTCGGCCGCGAGCTGGCCGCGCTCACCGACGAGGGCGACCGCGTCGTCGCCGAGGTCCGCGACACCGCGACCGGCGAGACGACCGAGGTCGTGGCGCGGTACGTCGTCGCGGCGGACGGCGGCCGCACGGTCGGGCCGGCGCTGGGCGTCCGGATGCGGGGCCTGCCGGGGATGCGGCAGATCACGACCGTGCACTTCTCCGCGGACCTCTCGCCGTGGTGGCGCGAGGGCGCGCACATGACCCACTTCCTGAACCCCTACAACCCCGGCCTCTTCTGCAACATCTTCGAGATGGGACCGACCTGGGGGAAGCACTGCGAGGAATGGGTCATCCACTTCCACCTCCCTCCGGCCGACGCCGCGAAGCCCGGCGAGTCCGGCGAGTCCGGCGAGCGCGGCGGGCCCGGCGGGTCCGGTGAGCGCGCGGCCCTGCCCGGCGAGGAGGCGGTCGTCCGCAGGATCCGCGACGTCCTCGGCCTGCCGGACCTGGACCTCACCCTGCACGGCATGACGAGCTGGACCGTGCAGGGGCTGCTCGCCGACCGCTACCGGCACGGGCGGGTGCTGTTCGCCGGCGACGCCGCGCACCGCCAGCCGCCCACGGTCGGCCTCGGCCTCAACACCGGGATCCAGGACGCGCACAACCTCGCGTGGAAGCTGGCCGCGGTGCTCACCGGCCGCGCGCCCGACGGGCTGCTCGACACCTACGAGGCGGAGCGGCGGCCGATCGGCCGGCACAACATCGACTGGGCGGTGTCCGCGGCGGCCCACAACCAGGCGGTCCTCGGCGCGATCGGGCTCGGCCCGGGCGTCCCGGCGGAGCGCCGGGAGCGGATGTTCGCCGCGTACTTCGACCCGTCCCCGCTCGGCGCGGCGGGCCGGGCGCGGGCCGCGGAGATGTTCGCCACCACCCGCGGCGGCTACCAGGCGCACGACGTGGAGGTCGGCTTCGCCTACGACGAGGGCGCGGTCGTCCCCGACGGCAGCCCGCCGCCGCACCGCGAGCCCCTGCGCGACGTGTACCGCCCCACCACCCGTCCCGGGCACCTGCTGCCGCACGCCTGGCTCGAACGCGGCGGCCGGCGCCTGTCGACGCACGACCTGACCGGGTCCGCCGCCGGCTTCGCGCTGCTCACCGGCCCCGCCGGGACGCCGTGGTGCGAGGCGGCCGCGCAGGTGGCGGAGAAGCTCTCGATCCCGATCCGGACGGCCCGCATCGGAGCCGGCGCCGAGTTCGCCGACGCCGAGGGCACGTGGGAGGCCGTCCGGGAGATCAGCGACGACGGCGCCGTCCTGGTGCGCCCCGACAACCACGTGGCCTGGCGCAGCACGGGCGGCGGCGAGAACCCGGCGGGCACGCTGGCGGACGCGCTGTCCCGCGTCCTGCACCACGACGACAGCACCCGATAGCTCCCGACAGCGCCCGGTAACCCGCGGGCTCAGCGCTCCTCTTGGATGCGGATCAGGTTGCCCGCGGGGTCGCGGACGGCGCAGTCGCGCACCCCGTACGGCTGGTCCGTCGGCTCCTGGACGATCTCGGCGTCGCCGTCCCGCAGCCGCTCGAAGACGCCGTCGAGGTCCTTGGTGGCCAGGTTGATGCCGGCGTAGGTGCCCTTGGCCATCATCTCGGCGATGGTGCGGCGCTCGTCCTCGGTGACGCCCGGGTCGGCCGCCGGGGGCTCCAGCAGGATGGCCGTGCCGGGCTGGCCGGGCGGACCGACCGTGATCCAGCGCATCTCGCCGTACCCGGCGTCGTTGCGGACCTCGAAGCCGAGGACGTCGCGGTAGAACGCCAGCGAGGCGTCCGGATCGGCGTACGGGAGGTAGCTGGAGTGGATCGTGATGTCCATGCCGCTCACGCTAACCCCGGCCCGGCGACCTGTCCTTCTCGATTCCTGATCGGTTCGCTCCCCGAAGATTTCTCGACCGGGCGTCCATCGGCGTGGCGGACATTGTGGCACCGACAGCCCTTCCGGCATCGAGGAGAGCGTGATGCGCAAGGTCGTTTCGCAGGACGGCACGACGATCGCCTACGAGAAGGCGGGCGACGGGCCGCCGATCGTGCTCCTCAACGGGGCGTTCCGCGATCACACGATCTTCGACCAGCTGGTGCCCGAGCTGGCGCCGCACTGCACGGTCTACGTCTACGACCGGCGCGGGCGGGGTGAGAGCGGCGACTCCCCCGGCTACGCGGTCGAGCGGGAGATCGAGGACCTCGTGGCCGTCATCGGGGAGGCGGGCGGCGAGGCCGCGGTGTTCGGCGGGTCCATCGGCGCGAACCTCGCGGTGGAGGCGGCGCTGGCCGGCGCTCCGATCACCAGGCTCGCGCTGCACGAGCCGTACTACCGGGTCGCGGGGCACCGCAAGCCCCCGGCCGACTTCATGGAGCGCCTGAAGGCCATGCTGGCGGACGACCGGCGCGGCGAGGCGGCGGAGTACTTCCTCGCGGAGCTGATGGAGCTCTCCCCCGACACGATCGCGGGCTGGCGGCGGGCCCCGCTGTGGGCGACGAACGAGGCGAACGCGCACACGCTCCCGTACGACACGGCCATCTGCGGGGACTTCGAGGTCCCGGTGGAGCGGCTGGCCGCGCTGCGGATCCCCGCGTTGGTCGTCAACAGCGACGGCACCAGCGACTGGCTGCGGGACGCGGCGCGGGCGACCGCGGCGGCGCTGCCCGAAGGCCGCGGGATGGAGCTGCCCGGTTCGTGGCACCGGATCGAGATGGACGTCCTCGGCCGGGTCCTGGCCGAGTTCGCCACCACCTGACGGGCGGGCGGACCGCTCGCGCGCAGGTGGTGGCCTCTCCCGGGGCGTCAGCCGCTCGGTTCCCAGTGGTAGAACCGGGCGGCCATGGCGTCGGCGGGCGAGCGCCAGGTCGCCGGGTCGTAGGGCTCGATGAACGCCTTCAGATCGTCGCTGATCTGGATGAACCGGGGGTCGGTCCGGGCTTCGAGGACCCGGTCGCCGCCGTGCTCGTCGTCGAAGTCCTGGAGATGGAAGTACAGGCCCTGGTAGCTGAACAGCTCGCGGCGCCTGGTCCCCATCCGGTGCGGCATGTCCGTCTCGTCGAACGCCCCGAAGAGCCGGGCGACCTCCGCCTGGTCGTGCGGCCGCATCCGCGCGACGATCAGGGTGCTGTACATGACTGCTCCACCGCCTTCACTGCCGTAGGAAATGTGACCGCGTCAGTAGTTCCCGAGCCCTCCGCAGACGTTGATCGCCTGGGCCGTCACCGGCGCGGCCGCGTCGGTGACCAGGTAGGCGACGAGGCCGGCCACCTCCTCGGGGGTGGAGTAGCGGCCGAGCGGGATCTTCGCCTGGAAGCGTTCGAGGATCTCCTCCTCGGTGGTGCCGAAGTGCGCGGCGTACCCCTGCCGCACCCGCTGCGCCATCGGCGTCTCGGCGTAGCCGGGGCAGACGGCGTTGACGGTGACGCCGGTCTTCGCGAGTTCGAGGCCGAGCGCCTTGGTGAAGCCGACGACGCCGTGCTTGGACGCCGAGTAGGGCGCGCCGAGCACGACGCCCTGCTTGCCGCCGGTCGAGGCGATGTTGATGATCCGCCCCCAGCCGCGGTCGAGCAGCCCGCCCGATCGGAGCGCCTCGCGGGTGACGAGGAAGACGCTGTTCAGGTTGGTGTCGATGACGTCGTACCAGAGCTCGTCGGCGATGTCGGCCGTCACGCCGCCGCCGCTGCGCCCGGCGTTGTTCACGAGGACGTCGAGGTGCCCGTAGCGCTCCACGGCGGCGGCGACCAGGCGCCGGACGTCCTCCGGGCGCCGGACGTCCGCGGCGACGCCGTCGGCGTCGTGGCCGTTCGACCGCAGCTTGCCCGCCGTCTCCTGGACGGCCTCCGCGTTCCGCGAGCAGATGAAGACCTTGAGGCCCCGCGCACCGAGGGTCTCGGCGATCGCCAGGCCTATTCCGCTGGTCCCGCCGGTGACGAGCGCGACCCGCTGTCCATTGTCCGCCATTCCGCCAACTCCTTCTCGGCACTCTCTCCTTCTTGACACTTTGTCGTGGCAGTCTGGCAGGGGCCCCACTAATTCCGGTCGAACACCGATGGATTCCGGTCGAGTTCAACCGTCCCGATTCTCCGGTTGAACGTTCCGGGTGAAGTTGCGGGTGGAAAGCACGCCATTCTAGGTTCGCCGCCAGAGGCTACCGACACAGGAGGCGAACATGTCCGCATTGCCCGCGGTGCGCGACCAGTCTGCCGCGTACTCGCTGCTGGACCTGATCCAGGGTTCGGTGATCACCCAGGCGATATCCGTCGCGGCCAGGCTCGGCATCGCGGACGTCCTCGCGGACGGGCCGCTGCCCGCGGACGAGGTCGCGAAGCGGGTGGGCGCCGACCCGGACGCGACGTACCGGCTGCTGCGCACGCTGTCCGGCTTCTCGGTGTTCGAGGCCGGCCCGGACGGCCGGTTCGCGCTCACGCCGACGGGCGACGCGCTGCGCGAGGACGCGCCCGACTCGATGCGCGGCATGGCCGTCCTGATGGGGCATCCCCTGCTCTGGGAGGACTGGGGGCATCTGCTCGCCTCGGTCCGCACCGGCGAGGCCAACCTGCCGAAGCTGCGCGGCATGGGCGCCTACGACTTCCTCGGCGCCAATCCCGAGTACGCCGCCGTGTTCTTCCAGGGGATGGGGAGCATCTCGGCGTCGGAGACCGATCCGGTGCTGGCGGCCTACGACTTCTCGCGGTTCCGCACGGTCGTGGACGTCACCGGCGGGCGCGGCGGCCTGCTCGCGGGGATCCTCGCGCAGGCGCCGGACGCGCGCGGCGTGCTGTTCGACACCGAGATCGCGACCGCGGACGCGCCGGCGGTGTTCGAGGGCGCCGGCGTCGCGGACCGCGCCACGGTCGAGAACGGCACCTGCTTCGACCCGCTGCCGGCGGGCGCGGACGCCTACGTGCTCAAGCACGTCCTGCACGACTTCCCCGAGCCGCAGTGCCTCGCGGTGCTGAAGAACGTCCGGGACGCCATCGCCCCGGACGGCAGGCTGCTCCTCATCGAGTACGTGCTCGAAGGGAACAACGAGCGGCACATCGGCAACATCATCGACCTGTGGCTCCTCCTGCTCCTCGGCGCGAAGGAGCGCACGCTGCCGGAGTACACCGAGCTGTTCGCCAAGGCGGGCCTGAAGGTCACGAGGGCGGTCCCCACCGCCTGCCCGGTCTCCATCGTCGAGGCGGTCCCGGTCTAGAGCGGCGAGAACACTTCATGGGCGGAAGGCGCCGAGGGCAGGAAACGGCTGGGGATTGGATAGGAATGGATACTGACGTCATCATTGTCGGCGCCGGGCCCACGGGATTGACGCTCGCCGGCGAACTCCGCCTCGGCGGCGCCGAGGTGATCGTCCTGGAACGGATGACCGAGCGGGGCTGGCAGTCGCGCGGAATCGGCTTCACGGCGCGCGCCACCGAGATGTTCCACCAGCGCGGTCTCCTGGACCGCCTGGAGAATCCCGAGACCACCACGCGCGGGCATTTCGGCGGCATCCCGATCGACTACGGGATTTTGGAGGGCGCGCATTTCGGCGTGCGCAACGCGCCCCAGTACAGGATCGAGGAGATGCTGGAGACGCGGGCGCGGGAGCTCGGGGCGTCCGTGCGCCGCGGCTACGAGCTCACCGGCCTGGACGACACCGGGGACGGCGTCACCGCGACCGTGCGGGGCCCGGACGGGACCGAGCAGGTCTCCGCCCGCTACCTGGTGGGCTGCGACGGCGGGCGGAGCACCGTCCGGCGGCTCGCCGGCTTCACGTTCGCCGGCTCCGACGCGACCCGCGAGATGTACCTGGCGGACGTCAGGGGCTGCGACATCAAGCCCCGGAGGATCGGCGAGCTGTCGCCGCGCGGCATGGTCATGGCGGCGCCGCTGGAGGAGGGCTACACCCGGATCATCGTGTGCGAGAACGGGAACCGGCCGGACCCCGGCGAGCAGGTGACCTTCACCGGCCGCCAGGTGGGGTTCACGGAGCTCGCGGACGCCTGGCAGCGGATGACCGGCGACTCGATCCACCACGGCGAGGCGCGCTGGGTGAGCAGCTTCACCGACGCGACCCGCCAGGCCACCGAGTACCGCCGCGGCCGGGTGCTGCTGGCCGGGGACGCCGCGCACATCCACCTTCCGGCGGGCGGGCAGGGGCTGAGCGTCGGCGCGCAGGACGCCTTCAACCTCGGCTGGAAGCTGGCCGCGACGGTCACGGGCCGGGCCCCGGAGGGCCTGCTCGACACCTACGAGTCCGAGCGGCATCCGGTGGGCGCGCGGGTCCTGCTCAACACCCTCGCCCAGGGGACGCTGAACCTCAACGACAGCTCCGTCGAGCCGCTGCGGACGGTCATGGCGGAGATCATCGCGATCCCGGCGGCGGCGCGGCACCTCATCGGCATGGTGAGCGGGTTCGACGTCCGCTACGACATGGGGGTGCCGGACGGGCATCCGCTGCTCGGCGGGCGGATGCCCGACCGCGCGCTGGAGCTCGCCGACGGCGGCCGCGACCAGGTCGCGCGGCTGCTGCACGCGGCGCGGGGCGTCCTGATCACCGCCGACGCCTCCGGTGCGGCGGCCCGGACCGCCGCCGGCTGGTCCGACCGCGTCGACATCGTCCGGGTCCGGTCCTTCCCGTCCGTGCCGGAGGCCTGCGGCGCCGCGACGGAGTCGGTGCTGCTCCGTCCCGACGGGTACGTCGCCTGGGTCGCGCCGGACGGCGGCGACCTCGGAGACGCCCTGCGCCGCTGGTTCGGCGCGCCCGTGCCGGCGAGCCCCGTACGCCGGACGGAGCACGCGATCGACGTCGACGCCCCCGCCGAGCAGGTGTACGCGCTGATCGCGGATGTCGGCCGGTGGCCGGAGGTCTTCCCCCCGACGGTGGACGCCGAGTGCGTCGAACGGGACGGGAACTCCGAGCTGATCCGCCTCTGGGCCACCGCGAACGGCACCGCGAAGACGTGGACGTCCAGGCGCGAGCACGACCCGGAGCGCATGAGCGTCACGTTCCGCCAGCAGCGGTCCCAGCACCCGGTCGGCGGGATGGGCGGCGAATGGGTCGTGGAGCCCGTCTCCGCGTCCGCGTGCCGGGCGCGCCTCCTCCATGACTTCTTCGCGGCGACCGGCGACCCCGCCGACCTCGACTGGATCAGCGAGGCGGTCGACCGCAACAGCATGTCCGAGCTGCGGGCGCTCAAGGCGAGCGCGGAGCAGGACGGACCGGACCGGCTCGTCACGTTCGACGACACGGTGACGGTCCACGGCCGCGCCGAGGACGTCTACGGCTTCCTCAACGAGGCGCAGCTCTGGTCGGAGCGGCTCCCGCACGTGGCCAGGGTGTCGCTGGAGGAGGAGACGCCCGGCCTCCAGATCCTGGAGATGGACACCAGGACGAAGGACGGGTCGGTGCACACCACGCGGTCCGTGCGCGTGTGCCGTCCCCACACGAGCATCGTCTACAAGCAGATCGTCCTGCCCGCGCTGCTCACGCTGCACACCGGGCGGTGGCTCATCGAACCGGCCGACGGCGGCGGGGTGACGGTGACGTCGCGGCACACGGTCCGGATCAACGCCGAGCGGATCACCGAGGTGCTCGGCGACGGCGCGGACATGCGGGCCGCGCAGGAGTTCGTCCGGAACGCACTGAGCGGCAACAGCCTGGCCACCCTGCGCCTCGCCAAGGCCCACGCCGAAGGACTCGCCGAAGGGCTCGCCGCGAAGCGCGCCGCGAGGCCCGCCGAGGCCCACGCCGAGAGGTAGGAAGCACATGCAAGGCTCCAGCACCGGGCACCTGGACGTTGCCCGGAGTCTCGACGCCGACGTCATCGTCGTGGGCGCCGGCCCCACCGGGCTCATGCTCGCCGGGGAACTCCGCCTCGCCGGGGTCCGGACCCTCGTCCTGGACCGGCTCGCCGAGCCGATGAGGCAGTCCCGCGCCCTCGGCTTCTCGGCCCGGACCATCGAGGAGTTCGACCAGCGGGGCCTGCTGCCCCGCTTCGGCGACGTGCAGACCATCCCCGTCGGCCACTTCGGCGGGCTGCCCATCGACTACCGGGTCGTCGAAGGCGGCTCCTACGGGGCCCGCGGGATCCCCCAGTCGCGCACCGAGGAGGTGCTGGCCGGATGGGCCGCCGGGCTCGGCGCCGAGATCCGCCGGGACCACGAGGTCACCGGCCTCACCGACGGCGACGGCGGCGTCGAGGTGGACGTCGCGACCCCGCACGGCCGCGAACGCCTGCGCGCCCGCTACGTGGCGGGCTGCGACGGCGCCCGCAGCACCGTCCGCAAGCTCGCCGGGATCGGCTTCCCCGGCACCGATCCGGCCATCGAGCTGTGGTTCGCCGACGTGACCGGGTGCCCGCTGCGGCCCCGCTTCACCGGCGAGCGCGTCCCCGGCGGGATGGTGATGGTGCTGCCGCTCGGCCCGGACGTCAACCGCGTCATCGTCTACGAGCGCGGCATGGCGCGGCAGGGCGACGGCGCCCCGGAGTTCGCGGAGATCGCCGCCGCGTGGAAGCGGCTGACCGGCGAGGACATCGGCGGCGCGCGGCCGCTGTGGACGAGCTTCACGACCGACGCGAGCCGCCAGGCGGAGCACTACCGGCGCGGGCGGGTGTTCCTGCTCGGCGACGCCGCGCACATCCACCTGCCGATCGGCGCCCAGGGGATGAGCGCCGGCATCGGCGACGCCATGAACCTCGGATGGAAGCTCGGCGCCGACATCAACGGGTACGCGCCGGCCGGCCTGCTGGACACCTACCACGCCGAGCGGCACCCCGTGGCGGCCCGCATCCTGGCGAACACGCTCGCCCAGCGCATGCTGTACCTCGGCGGCGACGAGATGGACCCGTCGCGCGCGATCATGTCGCAGCTCCTCGCATACGAGGAGGTCCAGCGGCTGCTGGTCGGCATGGTCACCGGCCTGGACATCCGCTACGACGTCGGGCCGGGCGGCCATCCGCTGCTCGGCCGCCGGCTGCCCGACACCGAACTCGCGGGCGTGCGACCGGCCAACGGCTCGGCGGACGGTGCGGCTCGTGCCTTCCGGTTCCTGCACGCCGGGCGCGGTGTCCTTCTCAGCCTCGGCGCAGGCGAGGAGCGCGCCGCCCGGCTCGCGCGGGACGCCGCGCCGTGGACGGACCGGATCGACGTGATCACCACGGCCTCGCGTCCGGCGGGCGCGCTCGCCGGGGTCGAGGCCGTGCTGGTCCGGCCGGACGGCTACATCGCGTGGATCGGCGCCGACGACTCCAGCGCGGAGCCCGGTCCTGACGGCCTGCCGGACGCCCTCGCCCGCTGGTTCGGCCGGCCGCACGACAGTCACCGGGCCGCGGCCCCCGCCGCGGCGGCGGCCGCCCGGCCGTAGCCACCGCAACCCCGAGGATGCGAGGACACCATGCCATTCATCAATCCCGAGGACGGGTACCTGACCGTCATCAACCTGTTCAGGACGGACACGACGGAACGCGTGGACCGGCTGGTCAGCGAGATGCGGGCGATCGTCGACACGGCGGCGTTCCCCGGCTGGATCTCCAGCACCGTCCACCGGGGCGAGGCGAGGCCGGGCACCGCGAACTTCATCCAGTGGCGCGGGAAGCAGGACCTGGAGTCGCGGTACGCCGGTGACGAGTTCAAGCACCGCACGGTGCCGGTCTTCCAGGAGATCACGACGTTCATCCGGCTGATGCAGACCGAGGTCGAGTCGAGCCGGCGCCACCCGTCCCAGGGCGACGCCACCGAGATCTCACCGGACCGCGACGACTACACGGTCCTTGAGGTCCTCGGGGTGGAGCCCGCCGACCAGAGCGACCTGATCGCCGTGCTCGCGGCGTCCCACGACTGGCTGTTGGACGTGCCGGGCTACCGGTCGCAGAGCGTGCTGCGGGGCATCCGGTCCCGCGGTCCCGGGGACGGCGGCCTCACGGCCGTCGGCAGGGACAACGACTTCGTCGTGGTCTACTCGCAGTGGGACGGCGAAGCGTCGTACAACGCGTTCCGCGGGACGGCCGAAGACGAGCAGCCCGCCGCACGGCGCAAGAGCCTGAACCGGCGCAAGGCGCTGACGACCGAGCTCGACTGGAACACCTACCGGGTCGTCCACAGCCGGTCCGCGTCGGAGCCCGCGGTGGCCTGACTCCCCGTGCATGAGCGCGGCCCTCGGCGGACGAGCCGAGGGCCGCGTGTTCTGCCTTACTGGGCGATGGTGTCCCAGTGCCACTGGGAGTCGAACGCCGTGACCGTGATGTCCGCGCCGCCGGCGACCAGCGCGGCGGCGGCGCCCGTGGCCTTCGCGACGAACCCCGAGACCTGATGCGCGGCCAGCAGGTCCTGCTCGCCGAACGGCCGCCCTTCGCAGCGCAGCAGCCGCAGGTCGACGAAGCCGTTCAGCGCCCGGCCGAGCACCGTCACCGCCTGCGGACTGCGGATGCTGAAGCGCACTTTCGCGGCGACGTGGCCGTGGTGGTGCTGGTCGGAGTGGTACGCGACGTCCGGGATCGTGGGCGGGACGAAGTAGTCGCGCGCCGCGATCTCGGGGACCTTCGGCAGGTTCCCGACGAGGAAGTGCCACGAGTTGTACTGCATCCGCGCGGAGATGGACCAGGCGGTGTCGGCCAGGTGCGCGCTCGACTCCCCGAAGTACCGGCGGGCCCGCGGCGCGGGCACGACGCAGCAGAAGAAGTGCGGCAGGTCCCAGGCGGCGATCTCGGCCCACCGCTGACCGCGCATCGCCTCGACCAGCGCGGTCAGCGACCGCATCCCGCGGCTCATCGCGAAGTCGGCGTCGAACGCGTCCGCCGCCGCGCGCACGGTCTCGTACACGAGGGATTCGAGGCCCGTCCCGAACCCGCCGTGCGGCTCGGCCAGCCAGCCGGGCGACGCCTCGGCGGAGGCGCCCAGCTCCGCGAGCGTGCCGCCGGAGAGCGGGAGCCGGTCGCGCAGCCGCGCGCAGACCCCCGCCTCCAGCCGCCGCGCGCCGTCCGCGGGCGCGCCCGCGACGCGCTCGATCTTGTGCATCAGCGGGCCGTGGATCTCGCGGTAGAGCCGGACGTCCCCGGCGATCTCCCGGCGCCGCCGCGCGATCGCGTCCGCGAGGCCGGCGAGCGCCGCGACCCGGGACGACGCGGCGGGCGGCACCGGCCGCCCGCCCGCGACGCCGTTGTACGCGAGGCGCGTCCGTTCGAGGAGGCAGGCCACGTGGTCGAGGGTGAGCTGCGTCCCGTTGGCCTCCTCGATCCGGGCGAACCCGGCGGACCGCACCAGCAGCGTCAGGCAGGTGACCATCAGGACGTCGCCGTCCGACCACAGGTCGAGCGGCACCGCCGAAAGGCTGCTCAGCGCGCAGTCCGGATGCCCCGGCCACAGCGTCTTGCCCGTCAGTGTGTTCCGGTCGCGGAAGTTGGTGTACTGCCGGTCGCCGGAGTACAGCACGAACGGCGCCGTCCGGAGGGCCGCCTCCTTGAGGTTCTCCAGCATGTCCCGGCGGCCGTCCTCGCCGGCCGCCGCCAGCCACGCGCGGCAGTCGGCGACGGACTCGCGCAACCGTCCGGCGGCACCGGCGAGCTCGGCCCGGTAGGCCGCCAGGTCGCGGCCGGACCACCGCACGCGCAGCACGCCGTCCACGAGGTCCTCCGCACCGGCGAGCGGGGGCTTGGACGGGACGCGCACGACGACCCGGCCGCTCGTGTTCAGCCCGATCTCGCCGAGGAACGCCGTCCCGGCCGCGTCCTGCCGAGGAACGGCTTCCCGAGGGACTGCTTCCTCCGGAGGATCGGACGTCCGCCATGACCGGCCGAACAGGACCTTCAGCGCGCACTCGTCCGGTGCGGGCAGGGCCCGGAGCTGGACGTCCGCCGGGACGTGCCCGCCGAGCGTGAGCAGCGTGTCCACGGCCGACGGGAGGTCCGGCGCGGCGGCGGCCTGCTGCCAGACCCGTTTCAGCAGGCCGGGGAACCCGGCGTCCGCCTCCATCGGGTAGTCCGGCTTCGCCGCCGCTCCCGCGCGCCGCCCCAGCCTGCTCGGCCGGCGGCTCTGCCGCGCCTTCGCCAGCGCGGCCCTGCGGGACACCCCGCCGCCGGGCGTGGTCGGAAGAGTCATCGCGGAGCCCCTTCGGCCGTCAGTTCGATGTGGTCCCAGAGCCGGGGGCCGGTGGGCGTCCACTCCTCGTCCACGTAGATGCAGTCGACGGGGCAGACCATCACGCACACCGGGCACCCGGAGCACAGCTCGGGGACGATCACGACGTCGAGCCCGCGATCGAAGATCGCCCCGAACTCGGGCGGGCAGTTGCGCAGGCACAGGTCGCAGGTGATGCACTCCGACGTCTCGATGCGGCGCGGCGGCTTCCTCCAGGCCTCGTCGCGGGAGCGCCGCGCGATCCGCTCGCCGCGCCCGGCGCCCGCGGCGGCGAGGGTGTCCTTCGCCCACGGCATCCCGCCCTCACCTCGGCTTCCCGGCGGCGCCGCGTTCGAGGACCGTGCCGAGGATGCCGTCCCACAGGCTCATCCGCGCGGTGAGCGCGACCTCGACGGTCCGCCGGCACTCCGCCCACTTGGCGTCGTCCTCGCCGCACAGCTCGACGAGCATCTGCATCGCCATCGGCGTGTGCTCCTCGCTGTCCACCTGGATGTGCCGCCGGAGGTAGTCGACGAAGGTCGTCAGCGCACCGGATCCGGCGTTCAACGCGGCGACCTGGTCGAACATGTCCGGGATCAGGTCCTCGCGGCCGAACGCGAACGCGGCGGCCTGGCAGTGGACCGGGGCGTCCTCGATGAAACCCCAGGTCGTGGTGACGAAGTCGACGACCGGTTCCGGTGCGCCCGCCTCGGCGAGCGCCGGGAGGACCGGCCGGCCCGCGCGCAGCAGCCCGATGAAGGCGTCGATGGCGGACGTGTCGGCGCCCATCTGCCGCATGCCGTCCAGGTACAGCTCGAAATGGCTGGTGAAGCCGCTGCCGAGCTCGTCGCTCTCCTCGACGAGGACGATGTCGTTGATCAGCCTGCGGCCGCCGGTGGGCCCGGACGGCACCCAGGGGACCTCGACGCAGGTCAGGCGGCGCTGCAAGGTCTTCAGCAGGGACATGAAGTCCCACACGGCGAACACGTGGTGCTCGGTGAACGCCACGACCGCGTCCACGGTACTCAACTGGTCGTAGAGCGGGTGCCCGACCACCTTCTGGCGGGCCGGTTCGATGGATTCCTTGAGCCTTTCGACGGCGGGGTTCGTGCCGCCCCAGTCGTACCGTGACATGGACGTCCTCTCTCGCTATCAGAAGACACCGAAGTACTCGCGGTGCTCCCATTCGGTCACTTCACCGGCGGCCGGACGCTCGGCCGCGCACCATGCGTCGAACCGCGCCGTCTCGCTTTCCTTCAGCTTTTCCAGGCAGGTCTTCAGCGGCGCTCCGAGCAGCCTTTCCGCGCTGCCGCCGGCACGGAACGCGTCCAATGCCTCGCTCAGCGACTTCGGCAGCGGCGGGTACGCGTCCCGGGTCGCCGGCGCTCCGGCGGTCAGCCCCTCCAGGCCCGCGTGCAGCTGGGACGCGATGGTCAGGTACGGGTTCGCGCACGGCTCCCCGATCCGGTTCTCGACGTGCGTGGACTCGCCGCCGCTGAGCACCCGGACCATCGCGGTGCGGTCCTCGAACCGCCAGTCGGCGGTGGTCGGGGACAGCGTGAACTCCGGTCCGAGGCGCCGGTAGCCGTTCACGGTCGGGACGCTGAGCAGGCACAACTCGCGCGCGTGCGCCAGGAGGCCCGCGACATAGGCCTCGCCTTCGGGCGACATCGCATCGGGAGCCGCGCTCGGCACGGAGTCAGGCACGGCGTCGGGTACCGCGTTCGGTGCGTCGGTCGTCGCCGCGAACACGTTGCGGTTCGTCTTCGTGCTCAGGACGGACTGGTGCAGGTGCCACCCGCTGGAGTCGAAGCTGTCCAGGCGGGGCAACGTCATGAAGGACGCGTGCAGCCCGCGGCGCCGGCAGAAGCGCTTGACCTGGGTGCGGAACAGCAGCATCGCGTCCGCCGCGTCCAGGGCCAGCATCGGGGCGAAGGTGGTCTCCATCTGCCCGGGGCCGGACTCGTGCTCCATCGAGCGCAGCGGCAGGCCGAGCTCAGCGAGCAGCACGGTCAGCGGGTCCGCGGCCTCGGCCACCGAGTCGTAGTGGCCGTCGAGGTTGAACTGGTAGCCGGAGTTCATCGCCTCGACGGCCGGGGCGGGTCCCTGGAGGCCGAAGCCGTTGCCCGCGTTGCCCGGCGTCCCGCCGGTCAGCCGGGTGAGGTACCACTCCACCTCCAGCCCGATCACCGGGGCAAGGTCGTGCTCGGCGTACCGGCCGAGGACGCGGCGCAGGACGGCGCGGGACGCCAGCGGATGCGGGGAGCCGTCGCGCAGGTACTCGTCGCCGAGGACCCACGCGGTCCTCGGCTCGGTGCCGGGCAGGACCTGGAACGTCCGCGGGTCCGGGACGAGCACGAAGTCGCCCGCGCCGAGCAGCTCGCCGACGCCCACGCCGGGGTCGGTGAGGAAGTCGACGGCGACGGCGTGGCCGGTGTCGAAGAGGAACGGCCCGGCGCTGAAGTCCATGCCGTTGCGCAGGACCGCGCGGAAGACGCCCGCGGGCACCGTCTTCGACCGGGCCAGCCCGTGCGGGTCGCAGAACACGACGCGGACGAGGTCGACCTCGCCGAGCTGCGTCTCGACCCGCTCCGCCGCGGCGGCGCGGCGGTCGTCCCAGAGCCCGAACTCGGCGACGAACGACGGGCGTCCGACGGCGCCCTCGCCGCCGTGCACGGACCATGGCCGGGAGATCATGATCGTTCCCCTTCCGTTGCGAGGACGGGCGGCACCGGCGCGAGGCCGGCGGTCGGTCCGGCCTCGGCGAGGCCCGCTTCGACGGCGCCGCCGGTCGCGAGCACCAGGTCGTCGTCACCGATGCGGCCCACGAGCTGGAGCCCGACCGGGAGCCCGCTGGACGTCATGCCGGCGGGCAGGGACAGGGCCGGCTGCCCGGTGATGTTGAACGGGTAGGTGGCGGGCGACCACGCGAGCCACAGCAGGTCGCCGGGGTCGGCGGCCCAGGGCGGGGCGATCGCCCCGGCGGCGAACGGCTCGACGGGCACGGTCGCCATGGCCAGGAGGTCGTAGTCGTCCATCACCGCGCCCAGCGTCGCCCGCAGCGCCATCCGCGCCTCCTCGGCGCGCATGATCGCCGTGCCGGTCAGGGTGCGCCCGTACCGCACGACCGCGGCGCGGCCCGCGTCGCACCACGGCTCGTCCTCCGGCGCCGTGCCGCTCGCCTCGGCGGCGGCGAGGACGTCCACCAGCGCCGCGTACGGGTCGGGGAACGGGACGTCGATGCGGTCGACGCGGTGCCCCAGCCCGGCCAGGACCGGCAGCACGTCCTCGGTGACGCGGCGGACCTCGCCGGACGTCCGCGGGAACTCGATCCAGCCGATCCGCAGCGGGCCCGCCGCCGCGGCGGGGCCCGCCGCCGCGGCAGGGCCGGCCGTCCACGCGGGGACGGGCGGACGGGCCGCCGAGTCCGGGTCGCGGGTATCGGGACCGGCCAGCACCGCCATGAGCTCGGCGGCGTCGGCCACGGACCGCGCGAGCGGCCCGGCGTGCGCGAGCCGGTCGGCGCAGGGCGGCACGTAGGGGATCCGGCCGAAGGACGGCTTGAAGCCGACGACGCCGCAGAACGAGGCGGGGATGCGGATCGACCCGGCGCCGTCGGTGCCGATCGCCGCGGTGCACAGCCCCGCCGCCACGGCGGCGGCGGACCCGCCGCTCGATCCCCCGGCGGACCTGCCGGGCGCCCAGGGATTGCGAGTGGGGCCGGCGACCCGGCTCACCGTGCTCGCGCTCCAGCCGTGCTCCGACGTGGCCGTCTTCCCCACCACGATGGCCCCCGCCGCGCGGAGCCGGGCCACGGCGGGCGCGTCCTCGGCGGCGCGGCGGTTCGGCAGCAGCGAACCCCGCCGGGTGGGCAGGTCCCGCGTCTGGACGAGGTCCTTCACCGCCACCGTGACGCCGAGCAGCGGCCGGTCGCGGAAGGCGGCGTCGCCGAGGGCGGCGATCAGCCGGTCGGCGGCCTCGGCCTCCCGCAGCGCGCCGGCGTCCGCGACGGCGACGAACGCGCCGAGCCGCGCGTCCGTTGCGCGGATGGCGTCGAGCACGGCCCGCACATGCTCGGCGACCGTGCTGCGGCCGTCCCGGAACAACTGCCGTGTCTCGGGAATGCCTCGGCAGATCCGCTGCCCATTTCTCGTGCTCGTGGGAACTGACACGCGACCCACTACAGGGCACCGGGCAACTCGCGTGCAAGTGACGGATCACCAGGACCGGGGCCGCGCAGAGCAATCTCGGAGAAATACGTCCGGCGGGAGACGTTCAACTGCCGACTTTCGGCGGCTGAACGCGGTTCCCGGCGGAGCGGCGGTGCGGCGCGGCGGGTGCGGCGCGGCGAAAAGCCCGGCTATACATCGCGCCGCGGCGAAACCTATCCTGCGGCTGCCGGTGACGCCCGCGAAAGGACCACGGATATGATATCCCGCTATTCGCTGCCCGAGATGGCGGAGATCTGGTCGGACGAGAACCGCTACGCCACCTGGGCCAGAGTGGAGCTGCTGGCGTCGCGGGCGCAGGCGCTGCTCGGCCGGGTCCCGGCGAGCGCGGTCGACGACATCCGGCGCGCGCGGGTGCCGTCCGCGGCACGGGTCGCGGAGATCGAGCGCGAGCGCGACCACGAGGTCCTCTCCTTCCTCGCGGCCTTCTGCGAGGACATCCCCGACGACTCCGCCCGCTGGGTGCACCTCGGCATGACGAGCTACGACCTCGTCGACACCGCCCTCGGCCACTGCCTCGCCCGCGCCTGCGACCTGCTGGTCCAGGCGGCGGCGCGGCTCCGCGGCGTCCTGGCGGACCGGGCCGCCGAGCACTGGGAGACGGTGTGCATCGGCCGCACCCACGGCATGCACGCGGAGCCCACGACGTTCGGCCACAAGCTCGCCGGGTTCGCCTTCGCGGTCGACCGCTCCGTGCGGCGGCTGGAGGCGGCGCGGGTGGAGGTCGCGGTCGGCACGATCTCCGGGTCCGTCGGCACGTACGCGCTGATCGACCCGTTCGTCGAGAAGTACGTGTGCGGCGAGCTCGGCCTCGGCGTGGAGCCCGCGCCGAGCCAGGTGGTGGCCCGCGACCGGCACGCGCAGCTCGTCCAGGCGGCGGCGGCCCTCGGCGCCTGCGTGGAGCAGATCGCCACGGAGGTGCGGCTGCTGTCGCGCAGCGAGGTCCGCGAGGTGGAGGAGCCCCGGACGTCCCGCTACCAGGGGTCGAGCGCCATGCCGCACAAGCGGAACCCGACGTCCAGCGAGCGCCTGGTCGGGCTGGCCCGGCTCCTGCGCGGCCACGCCGCCACGATGCTGGAGGACGTCGCGCTCTGGCATGAGCGGGACCTGTCCCACTCGTCGGTGGAGCGGATCATCCTGCCGGACGCGATGACCGTCGCGCACTACCAGGCCAGCGCGGCGGCGGACCTGGTGGAGGGCCTGGAGGTGTTCCCCGAGCGGATGCGCGCCACGATCGACCGGACCGGCGGCCTGGCGTACAGCTCGGCGGTACTGGCCGACCTGCTGGAGGACGGGACCGAGCGCGAGCGGGCCTACCGGGCGGTGCAGGCCGCCGCGAACGGCGCGATCGCCGGCGACGGGGACTTCGCCGCCCTGCTCGGCGCCCAGGGCATCGACGCCGGCCCGCTGGGGCCGGAGCGCTTCCTGGTACACCATGACGTGATCCTCAAGCGATTGGAGAAGCTCCGTGACGCGGGACATTGAGCGTGGGTGGGACACTGAGCGTGGGTGGGACATTGAGCGCGAGGACGGCGCCGCCCTGGACCTGGACGAGGTCCTGGAGGTGTACCGGTCGTCGGGACTGGGCGAGCGGCGGCCGGTCGCGGACACCGGGCGCATGGCGGCGATGGTCCGCAACGCCAACCTGGTCATCACCTGCCGTGTCGGCGGCGAACTCGTGGGCATCGCGCGCAGCGTCTCGGATTTCTCGTACGTGACCTACCTCTCCGATATCGCGGTCAGTTCGGCGTACCAGCGTTCCGGTATCGGACGGGCCCTCATCGACGCGACGCGGAAAGAGGCGCCGCAGGCCAAGCTCGTGCTCCTTTCCGCGCCCGCCGCGGCGGACTATTACCCGCACATCGGTTTCACCCGGCACGAATCCGCCTGGGTGCTGAACCCGTAAAGGCACCGGCCCGCCGGACCCCGCTGAATCCACACTTAATCCACACGCGATCCACGTTGCGTCCACTCGCGTTCGACCGGATTTATGGGTGCCCCTGCCACGGTGCGATGGCACGGTTCCGACAAAGGCGAGGGAGAGTCCGGGATGGTGGCCACGGATCAGGGTCAGGGACTGGTGGGCGGGGTACCGCACGTGGCGGTCGTGGGAGGCGGCGTCGCCGGGCTGACGGCGGCGTTCCTGCTGCGGAACGAGCCGGTGCGGGTGACGGTGCTGGAGGGGACGTCCCGGCTCGGCGGGCAGCTGGCCGTGTCGGAGGTGGCGGGGCTCGCGGTCGACGAGGGCGCCGAGGCGGTGTGGCGGCCCAAGACCGAGTGGCTGATCGGCGACGCGGGGCTGGGCGACCGGCTCGTGTCGGCCGACAACGCGGCGGTGGCGACGTGGACCAGGGGCGGGCTCTGGCCGCTGCCCGGCGGCCACTTCATGAGCGTGCCCTCGGACATGGACGAGCTGGCCAAGTGCGGCGTCCTGTCCGACGAGGGCGTGGCGCGGGCCCGCGAGGACCTGGCGCTGCCGGCGACCCCCCGCGACGGGGACGTCGCGGTCGGGGCCTACGTCGCAGCGCGGTTCGGCCAGGAGGTCGTGGACCGGCTGGTCGACCCGTTCATCAACGAGATGTGCGCCGGCCGGGCCGCCGACCTGTCGTTCGAGGCCACGCTGCTGCCGCTGTTCATGGCGTCCCGCAAGCACGCCTCGCTCGCCAGGGCGGCGGGCATGCTGCTCCCGTCGCCGGAGTCGGGCATCCCCGCGCTCCACAGCGGGCTCGGCACGCTGGTCGGCGGGATGGGCGCGCTGCCCGGCGCGCTCGCGGACGCCGTCCTCGCGGCCTCACCGCACGCCGACATCCGCACCGGAGCCCAGGTGACGGGCCTCGCGCGCGACGACAACGGCTGGAACCTGACGGTGAAGTCGTCCGGTGGCGCAAGCAGCACAGCCGGGAACACAGCCGGGCCGGCCACCGAGGACATCGCCGCGGACGCGGTGATCCTCGCCGTCCCCGCCGGGACGGCGAGCGAGCTGATGGCCGGGGTGCCCGGCACCGCCGCGGCCCGCGCGACGCTCGCGGACATCGCCTACGCCAGCGTCGCGATGATCACGCTGGCATATCCCCGCGCGGCGTTCCCCGGCGGGCTCGCCGAGCGGGGATGGTCCGGGTACCGGGTGCCCGCCGTGGACGGGCGGACGGTCCGGTCGGTGACGTTCTCCAGCGTGAAGTGGGCGCATCTGGCCGGTGACGTGGAGATCGTGCGCTGCCAGGCCGGCGGGATCGACGTCCCGGAGCTGGTGGACCGCGACGACGCCGACCTGGTCGCGCTGGCGGCGGGCGAGCTGGCCGAGGCGACCGGGGCGACCGGCGCGCCCGTCGAGACCCGGGTCACCCGCTGGCGCGGGGCGCTGCCGCAGTACACCGTCGGCCACGTCGGCCGGATCAAGCAGGTCCGCGCGGAGGTCGCCGCCGCCCAGCCCGGGCTCGCGCTCTGCGGCAACGCCTACGACGGCGTGGGCATCGGCCAGTGCTTCAACGCCGCGCGCAAGGCCACGGAGCAGGTCCTCGGCCACCTGGACAAGACGCCCGCCCACGCCGAGTGACGGGGCCGGGATCCGAATGACAGGGAGGTCGTTGCGATGAGTGCTGCGAAAAACGCCGGCACGAGTGCCGGGGTAGAGAGTTCAGCCCGACGGAGCGGTGGGCCTGGCGGCGGGGCGGGGGCGGAGGTGATGGGGCGGCTGCGGGCGCTGTCCGACCTGGCCACGCCCTACGCCATCCGGGTCGCCGCCACCCTGCGGCTGGCGGACCTGATCGAGGCCGGGGCCCGGCGTCCCGGCGAGCTCGCCGAGCGGTGCGGGGCCGACGCGGCCGCGCTGGAGCGGGTGCTGCGGCACCTCGTCGCCAAGGGCGTGTTCGCGCAGCCGGAACCAGGGGTGTTCGCCCTCACCGAGCTGTCCCGCCTGCTGCTGACCGACGGGCGCAACGGGGGCATGACCCCGTGGCTGGACGCCGACGGCGGGCTGGGGCGCTCGGACATGGCGCTGTCCGGGCTGCTCCAGGTCACGCGCACCGGCCGTCCCGTCTACGCGAGCATGTTCGGGCGGACGTTCTGGGACGATCTGGAGGCCGACCCCGAGCGCAGCCGGGCCTTCGACGCGCTGATGGCGGTTCAGGTCTCGTTCGTGGCGGACGAGGTCGCGACGGCGTACGACTGGTCGGGCGTCCGCCACGTCGTGGACGTCGGAGGAGGGACGGGCACGCTGCTGGCGGCGCTGCTCACCAAGCATCCGGACCTCCGGGGAACGCTCGTCGACCTGCCGTCCGTCGTCGAGGCGGGGCGGCGCGACCTCGCCGCCGCGGGGCTCGCCGACCGGTGCGGCTTCGTCCCGGGGAGCTTCTTCGACCCGTTGCCCGCGGACGGCGACGTCTACGTCCTGTCGAGGGTCCTCCACGACTGGGACGACGACGGCGCGACGGCGATCCTGGCCCGCTGCGCCGAGGCGGCGGGGTCGAGGGCCCGGGTGCTGGTGATCGAGCAGGTCGTCGCCGAGCAGGGGACCTCGCCGCAGACCACCGCCATGGACCTGCGGATGCTCGCCGTCATCGGCGGCCGGGAGCGCTCCCTCGACGAGTACCGCGCGCTCGCGGCCGCCGCCGGGCTCGCGCTGCGGGACGACGTCGCCACCGGGTCGGGGCGCTCGATCCTGGAGTTCACAGCCTGACCGGAGTCACAGCCTGACCGGAGTTCACAGCCTGACGGCGTGGGTGTTGAGCACGGCCAGCAGGGTCCGGGCCTGCACGTTGACGTAGTGGCTGTGCCCGGCCAGCCAGTTGAGCTGCCCCGGCGTGATCCAGTGGTAGCCGGGCGGGGCCTCGGCGGGGGTCGCCGCCTCGTCGGTCTCGACGATCAGGTAGCGGCTCTCGGCGTTGAGGAACCGGCCGCCCTCCTCGGAGTGGACCGCCGCGTAGCGGATGCGGTCCGGCGGCGCGTCCAGCATGAGGTCGAGGAAGGGCGGCCGGTGCGCCGACGGCAGCCGGACGTAGTTCGCCGGGACGTACTGGACGGTCGGGCCGAGCTCGGCGGTGTCGAGGAAGCCGCCTTCGACGCGCGCGTGCACGAGGACGTGCGGGACGCCGCCGAAGACCCGGTAGGCGAAGCCGACGACGCCGGGGCCGACGGGCTCGAACAGCGGCTGCGTCCAGCTGGAGACCTCGCGGGCGGCGCCCTCGACCGCGACCGCGACGACCCGGAAGAACCGCTGGTCGGCCCGGTAGATGGAGTGGGCGTCGCGGATCCAGTCGGCCACCTGGTTCAGGGGCATGCGGCGGGCGTGCACGTCGTGGCGGGCCCGTTCCCCGGTGAACCAGGACAGCAGGTCGGTGTCGGACGACAGCGCCCGCCGCTCGGGGTGGGTCATCGGCGCGCTGGCCAGCACCGTCCGGGCGTCCATGTTCACGAGGTTGTCCCGGTGCAGCAGGGCGCCGAGCTGCCCGAGGGTGAGCCAGCGGAAGTCGTCGTCGGCGGGCACGTCCCCGTCCACCTCGACGATCATGTTGCGGTTGCGCTTGTGGTAGAACCAGGCGCCGTGCTCGGACTGGAGGACGTCGGTGAGCACGCGGTCGCGGTCCCGGTCGAGGAAGTACTCCAGGTACTTCACCCGCGCCCCGCCGTGCGCCTTGGTGTAGTTGCTGCGGGTGGCCTGCACGGTCGGCGAGAGCTGCACCAGGTTGGGGTTCCCGGGCTCCATCTTCGCCTGCATGAGGAAGTGGAGCGTCCCGTCGAACTCCTTCGCGAGGATGCCGAGGATGCCGATCTCCGGCTGGTTGATGATCGGCTGCTGCCAGTCCGCGTTCGGCCGGACGACGTGCAGGCCCTCGACGGAGAAGAACCGCCCGCTGCGGTGCCGCAGGTCGCCGGTGCCGTCGGCGAACGACCAGCCGTCGAGCTCGGCGAACGGGATCCGGCGGACCCGGGACGGGCGGGCCCGCCGGCGCGCGGCCAGCCAGCCGGGCACGTCCGCGGTCGCGATGCCGGCGCCCTCCGCGGCCGCCGCGGAGCGGGCCAGCCGCTCGGCGGCCCCGGCTCCGGAGCGCGGCCTCAGCAGCAGTACGGTCATGGGAGATCACCGTTCCTTCCGCCCGGCGCGATGACGGGTTCCGCGCCGCCGCCGCGAATTCCGAATGGCCATCGGACCATTTTTCGGCGCGCCTTTCCATTTCCCGGCGCGGCACGGTCCGTTCAACCGGTGAATCGCGCGGTTGAACGCGGCGGGAGCCGATCCTGGAGCCATGAGATTCCTGTTCACGCCGGTCGGCAGCCAGGCGAACGTCGATGCCGTCACCCCGCTCGCGATGGCCGTGCGGAGCGCGGGGCACGAGATACTCCTCGCCGCGAACGACCCGATGATGGCGTATGCGGAGGAGGTCCGGATTCCCGCGGTCAGCGTCATGTCCGAGCCGACCCGGCACTTCGTGATGACCGGCCGCACGAGGAAGGACGCGCAGAGCCCGGACGATCTGCGGGAGGAGGCGCGGGGCATGGGCCGGGGCTTCGCCAGGATGGCGTCCGCCTCGCTGGACGCGCTGCTGGAGGTGGCGGAGGACTGGTCCCCCGACCTGGTCGTCGGCGGCGCGATGAGCTTCGCGGCGGGGCTGCTCGCCGCCCACCGCAAGATCCCGCACGTCCGGTTCGCCGAGTATCCCGGGATCCCGGTCACCGACATCGACCCCGCGGCCGAGGAGGGGCTCCGGCCCGAACTCCAGCGCCTCGGGCTCTCGGCGCCGCCGGCTCCGGCGCTGTTCATCGAGGCGTGCCCGCCGTCGCTGCGGCCGGCGCCCGCCCCGGACGTGCGGCCGCTGCGCTGGGTGCCGAGCAATCCGCAGCGCCGCCTCGAACGGTGGATGTACACCCGCCCGGAGGGGCGCCGGCGCGTGCTGGTCACCTCGGGCAACCACTTCCGCATGCTCTCCCCCGGCGCGCTGCGGCACCTCGCGGACGAGCTGGCCCCGCTGGGGGCCGAGGTGCTCGTGGCGGCGCCGGGCAAGACCGCCGAGGAGTTCCGCGCGGCGCTGGAGGGGCTGGACGGCGTCCGCGTCGGCTGGATGCCGCTGGACGTGGTCGCTCCCACCTGCGACCTGGTCGTGAACCACACGGGCGGGACCACCACCATGACCGTCCTGGCGGCCGGGGCGCCGCAGCTGCTGTTCCCGCCGAACACCGCCACGAAGGCCGTGGCGCGGGCGATGACCGGCTTCGGCTCCGCGCTGACGGTGCTGCCCGAGCGGCAGGAGACCGAGGAGGACAAGGCCGCGGCGTTCGCCGCGGGCTGCCGGGAGATCCTCTCCACGCCGTCGTACGCGCAGCGGGCGCGGGAGCTCGCCCGGGAGAACGCCGCGCTCCCGTCGCCCGTCGACACGGTCCGCGCGATGGAGGCGCTGACGGAAACGTGACCGGAACCGATCAGGAATCGAGAAGCACGGCCGCGGGCCCGCATCTACCATGACCGCCATGGCTTCCGTCGACTTCGTCACTCTAGAGGTAGCCGACCTCACGGCCGCCAAGCGCTTCTACTCCACCGCCCTCGACCTGGACGTCGTGCGCCTCCAGTCCTCGGAGGCGCCGACCAGCGGGTTCCGCGGGTTCACGATGTCGCTCATCGTGTCCCAGCCCGCCAATGCCAACGCCATCTTCGACGCCGCCCTGGAGGCCGGCGCCACGTCGCTCAAGCCCGCCAAGAAGTCCCTCTGGGGCTACGGCGGCGCCTTCCAGGCCCCGGACGGGACCGTGTGGACGGTCGCGTCCCAGTCGAAGAAGGACTCCGGCCCCGCCAGCCGGAAGATCGACGACATCGTCCTTCAGCTCGGCGTCGACGACGTCGGCAAGAGCAAGCAGTTCTACGTCGAGCACGGCCTGGAGGTGACGAAGAGCTACGGCGGCAGGTACGTCGAGTTCGCCGCCGAGTCCAGCCCCGTGAAGCTGTCGCTCTACAAGCGCCGCGGCCTCGCCAAGGTCGCCGGCGTCGATCCCGACGGCAGCGGGTCGCACCGGCTCGTGATCGGCAGCGCCGCCGGGCCGTTCACCGACCCCGACGGCTTCGTCTGGGCGGCGCCGGAGTAGCGCCGCCCGGCGGCACGTCACCGGCCATGCCGGGCGTTGAACGCCGCACCGCCGAAAGATGCCTCCCGGGGACACGGCTCTCACAATGGACGAAGGGGCCGATCACCCGGGAGGTTAGGACATGGCGGATACGGCGGACGTCTGGGCGCTGAGCGACCTGGCGACCCCCTGGTGCCTGCGCGTGGCGGTCACCCTGGGCGTCGCCGAGCACCTGGCGCGGGGCACCACGAAGATCGACGACCTGGCCCGGGAGGCGGACTGCGACGCCGACTCCCTGGCCAGGGTGCTGCGCCACCTGGTGGACAGGGGCGTCTTCGAGGAGCCCGCCGAGGGCGAGTTCGCGCTCAACGACGCGGCCCGCGTCCTGGTGGAGCCCGGCGCGCTGCGCGGCAACCTCGGCCTCGACGGCTGGGGCGGGCGGATCGCGGGCGCGTGGAGCGGCCTGCTCACGGCCGTCCGGACGGGACGTCCCGCCTACGAAAAGGTCTTCGGGCTCCCCTACTGGGAGGACATGGACGCCCATCCGCACATCGCGGCGAGCTACGACGCGCAGATGAGCGAGGGAGGCCGCGCCGTCCCGGACCCCGCCGTCCTGATCGACGGCGGGTGGGAGGACGTCCGCCACGTCGTCGACGTCGGCGGCGGGACGGGCGCGATGCTGGCCGAGACGCTGCGCGCGCACCCGCACCTGCGCGGCACGCTCGTGGACCTCCCCCGCACGGTGGCGCGGTCCGATGAGGTCTTCGCGTCCGCGGGGGTGGCCGACCGCGTCACCGTCAGCGGGCAGAGCTTCTTCGACCCGCTCCCCGCCGGGGCGGACGTCTACCTGCTCACGCGCCTGCTCCTGGACTGGCCCGACGACCAGGCGGTCGCGCTGCTCACCCGGTGCGCCGAGGCCGCCGCCCCGCACGGCCGCGTCGTCGTGGACGGGTGCGTGTCCCCCGGGCGGACGCCTCCCCGGGGCGGCCTGATGGTGATGATCCTGACCGGCGGCAAGGCCCGCAACCTCGACCAGTTCAGCGCCCTGGCGGCGGAGGCGGGCCTGACCGTCACCGCGTCCGGTACGGCGCCGTCCGGCCGCTTCATCATCGAATGCCGTCCGAGCTGACTCCGGGGGAAGCCTCCGGAACGCGGAACCGAAGGCGGTGACGGGCATGCCGTCCGTGGTCCGTATGGGAGTCCTCGGGTGCGCGAGCATCGCGCTCCGCAAGGTCATGCCCGCCATGCGGGACGCCGAGCACGTCGAGCTGAGGGCCGTCGCGAGCCGCGATCCGGCCAGGGCGCGCGACGCCGCCCGGCGGTTCGGCTGCGCCGCCGCCGGCGGGTACGAGGACCTGCTCGGCCGGGCGGACATCGACGCCGTGTACATCCCGCTGCCGACCGGCCTGCACGCGCACTGGACGGAGCGGGCGCTCGCCGCCGGCAAGCACGTCCTGGCGGAGAAGCCGCTCACCTGCGACCACGCCACCGCCGTCGCCCTGGTGGAGCAGGCGCGAAAGGCCGGGCTGTGGCTGATGGAGAACTACATGTTCCTCCACCACGGCCAGCACCGGGCGGTCGGCGATCTCGTCGCGGCCGGCCGGATCGGCGCGCCGCGCGTGTTCACGGCGCGCTTCGGCATCCCGCCGCGGGACGCGGCCGACATCCGGTACCGGCCCGACCTCGGCGGCGGCGCCCTTCTGGACGTCGGCGTCTACCCGATCCGCGCCGCGTCCCACTTCCTCGGCCCCGAGCTGGACGTCGTCGGCTCGGTCCTGCGCATGGACCCGGCAACGGGCGTCGACGTCGCCGGCCACGCGCTGCTGTGCACGCCTTCGGGCATCACGGCCGAGCTGTCGTTCGGCTTCGAGCACGCCTACCGCTCCGGCTACGCGCTGTGGGGCGACCGTGCCCGGATCACCGTGGACCGGGCGTTCACCCCGCCTCCGGGCTCGGAGCCGCTCGTCCGCGTCGAGTCGCCGGACGGGACCGAGGAGCTGTCCCTCCCGGCGGACGACCAGGTCAAGAACACCGCCGAGGCGTTCGCCCGATCGGTCCTCGGCGACGCGGACTACGCGCCGCACGCCGAGGCGATCACACGCCAGGCCGCGCTGGTCGAGCGGGTGCGCGCACGGGCCCGCATCGTCCGGCCACCTGCGCCCTCCAGGTGAGCGCACACCGCACGATGTCGCAGATGAGGCGGATGTCCGCTTCGGAGACCGCGGGTCCCGTCGGCAGCGCGAGCACCTCGTCCGCCAGGCGCTCGGTGTGCGGCAGCTCGACCGGGCGCTCCGTCCGGTACGGCTCCATCTGGTGGCAGGCGGGCGAGAAGTAGCTCTGCGCGATGACGTTCTCCGCCCGGAGCACCCGCATCAGCAGGTCGCGGTGGAGACCGGCGCCCGCCTCGTCGATCCGGACCACCACGTACTGGTAGTTGGGCGTCTCGTCCGGGTCGAACGGGACGACCGACAGCCCGTCGAGCCCGGCCAGCTCGGACCGGTAGAGGGCGTGGTTCGCGCGGTTGTGCCGGACGGTCCGGTCGAACACCTCCAGCGACGTCAGGCCCATCGCCGCGGCGGCCTCGGTCATCTTGGCGTTGGTGCCGGCGCGCTCGACGCGGCCGTCGGGCCCGGCGCCGAAGATGCGCAGCGACCTGAGGTGCCGCGCGAGCCCGTCGTCGTCGGTGGCGACGGCGCCGCCCTCGAAGCAGTTCACCACCTTCGTCGCGTGGAAGCTGAACACCTCCGCGGTGCCGAGGCCGCCGACGCGCCGTCCCCCGTAGGAGCAGCCCAGCGCGTGCGCCGCGTCGAACAGCAGCGGCACGCCGTGCCTCGCCGCGACCTTCCCCAGCTCGTCGACCGCACAGGGCCGTCCCCACAGGTGGACGCCGACGACACCGGACGTGCGGGACGTCACCGCGGCCTCCACCGCACGCGGGTCCAGGCATCCGGTCGCGGGATCGACGTCGCAGAACACCGGGGTGACCCCGAGCATCCGGGCGGAGTGCGCGGTGGCCACGTAGGTCATCGACGGCATGATGACCTCGCCGGACAGGCCCGCCCCCATGTAGAGCAGTTGCAGCGCCATGGTCGCGCTGCACGTGGCCACGCAGTTGCGCACGCCGACCAGGTCCGCCACCCGCTCCTCGAACTCGCGGACGAGCGCGCCGTTGGTCAGCCACTGGCTGTCCAGCACCCGGTCGAGCCGGGCGAAGAGACGCGACCGGTCGCCCAGGCTCGGCCGCCCCACGTAAAGGGGCTCCGCGAAAGCCGCGGGCCCGCCGAAAAGGGCGAAGTCATCGATGTTCTGCTTCACGCCGGATTCCCATCGTGAGCACGCGCCGGCATTTTTCTCGCCATACGGTGGCCGCGGTATTCGTTGTGCGCGGCATTCGGTGTCCTCGGGTGTTCGGGGTCCGCGGTCACCACGGGACGTTCCCCTCGTCCGCGAGGCTCGCCCCCGACGGCCCGGACGCGTCCAGCAGCGCCAGCCGGACCGCGATCGCGGCGCCCTCCGCCGGGGTCCGCTGCCCGCGATGGGCGTTGATGTCCGTGGCCACCGATCCGGGATTGGCGGCGTTGACCTTGATCGGCGTCTCCCGCAGCTCCTTCGCGTACGCGATCGTGAGCGCGTTCAGCGCCGTCTTCGAGGACTGGTAGGCGATCATGTTGAGGTTCGCCATCGGGGAGCGCGGATCCGCGTTCAGGGTCAGCGACCCCACGTGGCTGGACAGGTTGACGACGCGCCCGGCGGCCGAGCGGCGCAGCAGCGGTAGCATCGCGTTGGTCACGGTCAGCACGCCGAAGACGTTCGTCTCGTAGACCTCCCGCAGGTCGCCGGCGGTGGCCTCGCTGGGCGGGCCGGTAAAGGCGCCGGCGATGCCCGCGTTGTTCACGAGGACGTCCAGGCGGCCGTAGCGCTCCGTGATCGCGTCCGCGGCGGCGGCCGCCGAGGCCGGGTCCGTCACGTCGAGGCGCAGCGGCACCGCGGCGATGCCGCGGCCCGCCAGCGCGTCGGCGGCGGCCTTGCCGCGCACCTCGTCCCTGGCGCCGACGAGCACGACGCCGCCCTGCTCCCCGAGCTGCCGTGCTATCTCGAACCCGATGCCCTTGTTGGCGCCCGTGACAAGCGCGATCCTCTCGACCGACACGTCCGGAGACCCCTTTCCTTCACGGGGAGGGATGGCAGACCGATAAGTCATCCTTCCATCGCGGATTCGGAATTCCCAGACCGTTCAACCGCGCTCGTCCGCGCCCGCTCGCCATTCCTGGAAACTGAACGCGCCGGCGCGTAGCTTGGCGCTGCATTTCTCGTACCGCAGCCTGCGGGAGGGCCGGACAATGAATGGTCGCGTGATAGTCGTCGGTGCGGGTCCGGTGGGGCTGATGCTGGCGGGCGAGCTGCGCCTCGGCGGGGCGGAGGTCACCGTCTACGAGAGGCTGGCCGCCCCGACCGGCGAGTCCCGCGCGCTCGGCTTCAACAGGCGGGCCGCCGAGTCACTGGACCAGCGCGGCCTGCTGTCGCGGCTCGGCGACTTCATGTGGGGCCGGATGGGGCACTTCGGCGGCGTCCGGATCGACCTCGACCTCCTGGACGAGGACCACAGCGGTGTGCTGGGCCTGTCCCAGGCCAGGACCGAGGAGATGCTCGGAACCTGGGTGGACGGGCTCGGGGTGCCGGTGCTGCGCGGCCACGAGGTGACCGGCCTCCGCGAGACGCCGGACGGTGTCACGGTCGCCTTCGACGGGCCGCACGGCCGCGGCGAGGACACCGCCGCGTACATGGTCGGCTGCGACGGCCCGCAGAGCACCGTCCGCGAGCTGGCGGGCATCCGGGCGCCGGGCTGGGAGTCCACGCGCGGGATGTACACCGCGGAGATCAGCGGGGTCCGGCTGCGTCCGCGTCCCATCGGCGAGCGCCTCCCCGGCGGCAACATGGTGCTGTGCACGCCGCAGGGCCCCGGCCGGTACCGCATCGTGATCCACGACAGGAGCCTGCCCGCGGACCCGGATCCCGGCGCGCTCACGTTCCCCGAGGTCGCGGACGCGTGGCAGCGGCTCACCGGCGAGTCCGTCCACGATGCGCGACCGCTGTGGACGTGGGCCTGCGGCAACGCGGCCGGGCTGGCCGAGGAGTACCGGCGCGGACGCGTGCTCCTCGCGGGCGACGCCGCGCACCCCATCCCGCCGCTGGCCGCGTGGGGGCTGAGCGCGGGCCTGCTGGACGCGGTGAACCTCGGCTGGAAGCTGGCCGCGACGGTCACCGGCCGGGCGCCCGACGGGCTGCTCGACACCTACCACGCCGAGCGCCACCCGATCGGGCGGCAGCTCATGCGCAACGTGCAGGCGGCGACGATGCTCTACCTCGGCGGTGACGATCTGGACCCGGTCCGGGACGTGATCGGTGAACTGCTGGCGCACAAGGACGCCGCCGGACACCTGGCCGGAATGCTCAGCGGCCTTGGCATCCACTACGACATGGGCCCCGGCGACCACCCCCTCCTCGGCCGCCGCATGCCACCCGACCAGCACCTCACCCTCACCAACGGCACCGACGTCCGCATCGCTGACCTCCTGCACACCGCCCGCGGCCTCCTCATCACCACCGACCCCGCGGTTCGCGCCGACGAGTGGGCCGACCGCATCGACACCATCACCGCCACCTGGCCCCCCGACCACCACCCCGAACTCGACACCGTCCTCATCCGACCCGACGGCTACATCGCCTGGACCCACCCCGGCACCCACCACGACCTCACCACCGCCATCCACCGCTGGTTCGGAACCCCTTACACGAACACCCCCCACGCGAACACCGCCCGGGCCATGGCCACCGCCCGGACGTCCGGCCGCTGACCGGACCGCACCCACCGAGACCGACCGGAACCGACCGAACAGGAGCGCAAGCATGGCAACGGACGTGATCGTCGTCGGCGCGGGCCCGGTCGGGCTGATGCTGGCCGGTGAGCTGCGCCTCGGCGGCGCCGGCGTGGTCGTCTACGAGAGGCTGCCCGTCCCGCCGCGGGAGTCGCGCGGCGCGAGCTTCACCCGGCGGACGGCCGAGTGCTTCGACCAGCGGGGGCTGCTCGGCAGGCTCGGCGAGGTGGAGTCCACCGAGAGCCACCTCGGCGGCGTGCGGATCGACGTGCGCCTGCTCGACGAGGACCACTCCAGCGTCAGAGGCGTCTCCCAGTTCCGCACCGAGCGGATGCTGGAGGACTGGGTGGCCGAGCTGGGAGTGCCGGTGCGGCGCGGTTACGAGGTGACCGGTTTCCGCGAGACGCCGGACGGCGTCACGGTCGCCTTCGACGGGCCGCACGGCCCCGGCGAGGACACCGCCGCGTACGTGGTCGGCTGCGACGGGGGGCGGAGCACCCTCCGCAAACTGGCCGGCATCGACTTCCCGGGCGCGCAGCCCACGCGCGGCTTCTACACGGCCGACGTCACCGGGATCCGGACCCGCCGACGGCTCACCCCCGAGAACCTGCCGGGCGGCAGCATGGTCCTGTCGATGGATCTGGAGAACGGCGTCACGAGGGTCGTCGTCCACGAGCGGGGCATGCCGCCGCGGGACCGCGACTCGCTCAAGTTCACCGAGCTGGCGGACGCGTGGCAGCGGCTGACCGGCGAGTCCATCCATCATGCGCGATGCCGCTGGCTGAGCTGCTTCACCGACGCGTCCCGGGTGGCCGCCGAGTACCGGCGCGGGCGGCTGTTCCTGGCGGGCGACGCCGCGCACGTCCAGCCTCCCGCCATGGCGCAGGGGCTCAGCGTCGGCGTGCAGGACGCGGTGAACCTCGGCTGGAAACTCGCCGCGACGGTCACCGGCCGGGCACCCGACGGGCTGCTCGACACCTACCGCACCGAGCGCCATCCCGTCGGACGGCGGCTCGCGCGCAATGCCCGCGCCGCGATCGAGCTGCGGCTCACGGGAGACGAGATGGACCCGGTCCGGGACGTGATCGGTGAACTGCTGGCGCACAAGGACGCCGCCGGACACCTCGCCGGAATGCTCAGCGGCCTTGGCGTCCATTACGACATGGGCCCCGGCGACCACCCCCTCCTCGGCCGCCGCATGCCACCCGACCAGCACCTCACCCTCACCAACGGCACCGACGTCCGCATCGCCGAACTCCTGCACACCGCCCGCGGCCTCCTCATCACCACCCAGCCCGAGGTTCACGAGCGACACGCCGACGAGTGGGCCGACCGCATCGACACCATCACCGCCACCTGGCCCCCCGACCACCACCCCGAACTCGACACCGTCCTCATCCGACCCGACGGCTACATCGCCTGGACCCACCCCGGCACCCACCACGACCTCACCACCGCCATCCACCGCTGGTTCGGCACCCCTCACACGAGCACCGCCCGGACGATGACCGCCTCACGACCCGCCTGATGCACGCGCCGTCGGATCAGGAGTGCCTGGCAGGAGCAGGCAGAGCGGAACAGCGGCGGCGGTGAGGGCGACGGCCCACCAGAACGCGTGGTCGAAGCCGGCGGCCAGGGCGCCGGGCGTGCGGGCGCCGCCGATGTTCCGCTGGAGGACGACGAGGAGGACGGCGACGCCCACCGCGCCGCCGAGCTGCTGGGCGACACGGGTGATCATGCTGGCGTCGGGGATCTCCCGGTGCTCCAGCCCGACGAAGGCGGCGCCCATGGGCGCGATCATGGCTGCGCCCAGGGCGACGCCGCGGACGAACAGCGCGGCCGTGAGCAGGACCTCGCTCGTGCCGGCGGTGACGAAGGCGAACGGCACGGTGGACGCGGCGACGAAGGCGAAGGCGACGAGCGCCACCGCGCGAGGGCCGACACGGTCCATGTAGGTACCTGCCAGGCCGCGGGCGACGAGGGCGCCGACTCCTTGGGGGATGAGCAGCAGTCCGGCGCCGAGGGGGGTCGCGCCGCGGACCTGCTGGAAGTACAGGGGCAGCAGCATCATCGACCCGAACAGGGAGATCCCGCCCAGGAAGAGCAGGGTGGACGAGGAGGCCACCGAGCGGTGCCGGAACAGGCGCACGTCGACCAGCGGGGCGGACTCCCTGGTGAGCGCCCGGGCGGTGAAGCCCCCGACCAGGGCGAGCCCGGCGAGCACCGGGACGAGGACCCGGGCACTGGTGAGACCCGTATCGCCGTCCACCCGGGAGAGGCCGTAGAGCACGGCCGCGGAACCGGGGCAGAGCAGGAACAGGCCGACCGCGTCCAGGCGCACGCGGGGCCCATCGGGCGCGGGCCGGTCGTCGGGCAGGTCGCGGTGGGCGAGCCAGACGCCGAGGAGGCAGAAGGGGATGTTGACGAGGAACAGCCACCGCCAGTCGGCCAGGTGGAGGATGAGGCCGCCGAGGACGGGACCGAGGATCGGGCCGAGCGCGGTGGGCACGGTGATGACGGCCATCACCTTGCCGATGTCGCGACCCTTGGCGGCCTGCATGAGCAGGGTGTACATCAGCGGCATCATGATGCCGCCCGCCAGGCCCTGGACGAGCCGGAAGGCGATGAGGCTCGCGGCGTCCCAGGCCAGCGCGCTCAGGACCGAGCCGGCCAGGAAGCCGGCCAGGGCCAGCACCCACAGGCGCCGGCCGCCGAGCCGCGCCTGGGCCCACCCCGCGAGCGGGATGGCGGTGAAGACGGCCAGCATGTAGCCGGTGCTGACCCACTGGACGGTCGACAGCGGAGCGTCGAGGTCCTCGGCCAGGTCGTTCAGGGCGACGCTGGTGATGGTGGTGTCGAAGACGACACCGAGAGCGCCGACGATCAGGGTGATCGCCATGCGCAGCACGACGGGGTCCACACGGCCCGGATCGGCGGAAGCGGGATCGGCGGGGGCGGGTCCCGCCTCGCGGGAAGTGCTCACGGCGGCCTCTTAAGATAGACGAGTCTTCCTTACGCGGGTCAGGGTAGGCCGCTACACTAAGAAAGGCAAATCTATCTAACTTGTGAGGGCATCCGATGACTCGGCGGCGCCGCGGCGCGGAACTGGAGAGGGCGCTCCTCGACGCGGCCTGGGACGAACTCAACGACAACGGCTACGCCAGGTTCACCATGGACGCCGTCGTCAAGCGCGCGGGCACCAGCCCGCCCGTGCTCTACCGCCGCTGGCCCGACCGTGACGCGCTCGTCAAGGCGACCATCGTCCACGTCCTCAAGGAGTCGCGCCCCGCCGTCCCCGACACGGGGAATCTGCGCGAGGACCTCCTCGCCCTCATGCGGGAGATCGCCACCTCCCACGTCCAGCTGGTCACCGTGATGTACGCCCACCTGGCCAGCTACTACCGCGAGACGGGCGAAAGCCCCACCGGCCTGTTCGACCCCGTCGCCACCGGCCGCGCGGCGGCGCTCGACGCGCTCTACGAACGCGCCGTCGCCCGCGGCGAGATCGCGCCTGAGCGCCTCACCGAGCGCGTCAAGACCCTCCCCTTCGTCCTGCTGCGCCACGAGATCCTCTCGACGTTCGCCCCCGTACCCGACCATGTCCTGGAGGAGATCGTCGACACGATCTTCCTTCCCCTGGTGCGCTGACCGCGCCCAACTAGGCCGGGGTGAGAGGGGCCGTGCGGTGGTGCTCGCCGGCGGGCGCCGGTCGCGCGCCGATGACCGGGCAACCGCTGATCCCCGCGGAGGCGGGCGGGGGCGCGAAGTCGGGCAGCGCGAGCAGGACCGGCGGGTCGGCCGGACGGGGGCGGTGGAGGCGCACCGCCGCGCTCGTGACGCTGCCCGCGGTCACCGTGACCGGGTCGTGCCCGCCGACGAGCGAGTTCCGGCGGAACGATGCGTCGGGCCCGACCCCGTCGGCCACCCCCACCGCGCGGACGAACCAGCGCCCGTCCGGGACGTCCGGCAGGCGGTAGCACGACGGGCGGCCGCCGGGCACGTCCACGATCACCCCGGCGGCCAGTGGATGCTGGACGATCGGCGTCGGGAAGGCGCCCACGTACACGCGGGCGTTGCCGTGGCCCTCCGGCAGGCTGATCGTTCCCGCGACCGCGCCGGTCGCGGTCCGGCCGTCCGTCCGCGGGACCGGCGCGGCGAACCCGCCGTCCCGCGCGAGGCGGCGGAACCGGCCGGGCGGGACGCCGACGCTGGCCGAGAAGTGGCTGGTGAACGAGCCCAGGCTGGTGTAGCCGACCGCGGATGCGATCTTGGTGACGCTCAGCGGGGTGTCCAGCAGCAGGACCTTGGCCTGGTGGATGCGGATCGCGGCGAGGAACCGGCCGGGCGTGATCCCGGTCGCGTCCCGGAAGCGGTGGGCGAGGTAGAAGCGGCTGAGCAGGGCGCTCCTCGCGATGTCCGCGAGGGACAGCGGCTCGCCGTACCGCTCCCGGATGCACTCGATCGCCCTCTCGACTGCGCTGTCCATCCGCACTCCCACCGCTCAGGCCGGCCGCCAGGGTCGCCCGCGGCCGTCGCGGTCGGCTCGAACAGCGCTAGCACGGGCCGGGACGGTGCTCGGTCTCCGCGGTCCCCCTCGTTCAACAGCGGAGAACGGCGGTTGAACGCCGTCCCCGCGATGGCAGGAAAGTACCCATAGATGTCTTTTCGGACTCTCGGTCGCGCGAGGCCCATCGGGTCACAGTGGTCCCATGAGTGAACCCACTGGAGCGGGCGTGCTGCGGACGGCGGTGCAGGTCGACGGGGAGGCGGCCAGCTACCTGACCGTGGAGCGGGACGGTCCGCCCGTGTTGCTGCTGCACGGGACGTACTGGAGCCGGGTGTGGCTGCCGGTCCTGGGCCGCCTCGCGGAGGCGGGGCTGCGCCCCATCGCGGTCGACCTCCCCGGGCTCGGGCGCTCGGGAGGCGAGCTGACACCGGAGACGGCCACGGTCCCGGCGCTCGCGGAATGGGTGACGCGCTTCGCGTCCGCGCTGGGGATCTCGGGACCGGTCGCCGTGGCGGCCCATGACATCGGCGGCGCCATCGCGCAGCACCTGCTCGTCCACGGCCGGCTGGACGTGCCCCGGCTGGTCCTCGTCAACTCGGTGCTCTACGACTCCTGGCCGGCGCCCCACGTGGCCCGGTTCGGGAACGCGGGCGGGGCGGGCGCCGACAGAGCGGACGCCGCGGGGGAGCTCCTCGCCGCCCGCCGCGCGGCCGTGACCGCGGCGCTGGCCGGGGCCGCCACCGAACCGCTGATCGCCGAGTACCTGGACCCGTGGACCGATCCGCGGGTGCGCCGCTCCTGGCTGGCCCTGGCGGGCGCGGCCGACAGCCGGTACACGCTCGACCTCGTCCCCGCGCTGCGGCGGTCGCCGGTGCCCAAGCTGCTGGTCTGGGGCGAGGACGACGGGTTCGAGCGGGTCGGGTTCGCCGAGAGGTTCGCGTCAGAGGTCCCGGAGACCACGCTCATTCGCATCCCGGAAGCGGACCATATTCCCACGGAGAACGCTCCCGGCCGGATCGCCCGCGCCCTCGCCGAATTCCTCGCGGCGTAGCGGCGAGGCGGCGAAGCGCGCCGCGGGCCCGAAAGGCGGCCGGACATACCCGGCGGTCGGACGCCGCCGGGCGGACCGGTTCGCGAGCGCTCTCCTTTCGATACCCGCACCGCACTTTGAGCGCTGCCGCCCCCCGGCGGCCGGATCTGCGGCGACAATGTGAATCATTGATGACGAGCAAGGGATGGGCGATGGGGCCCGCGAGCACGCTCAGCACGGATCGTCTCGGAGATGCACGCCAGGGAATTCGGCTCGGCCGGTGCGGCCCGTCCGATCAGCCGGTCGGCCATCGGACTGGGCACGCTCGCCCTCACCGGGCGGTCCGGCCCGGTGGACGACAGGGCGAGCGTCGCCACCATCCGCTTCGCGCTCGACATCGGCGTCACCCTGATCGACGCCGCGGTCGTCCACGGCGCCGAGAGGGTCGAGCGGCTGGTCGGGCGGGCCGTCGCCGGCCGGCGGGACGAGGCCGTGATCGCGGCGTGCGGCGGGTTCCGGCGGGACGCCGGCGGGCGGCGGGCCCGGCTCGACGGCACGCCCGGGCACCTGCGGCGGTCCTGCGAGTCCTCGCTCGGCCGCCTCGGGGTCGACCACATCGACCTCTACTACCTCGCCGGCGTGGACCCCCGGGTGCCGGTCGAGGACAGCATCGGCGAGCTCGCGGAGCTGGTCGCGGCCGGGAAGGTCCGGCACGTGGGGGTGTCGGGGGTCTCCGTCGACCAGCTCCGGCGCGCCCACGCGGTGCATCCGGTCGCCGCGCTCGCCGCCGAGTACTCGCTGTGGGAGCGGCGCGTCGAGGCCGAGTGCCTGCCCGCCGCCCGGCGGCGGGGGGGCGCCGTCTTCGCCTGCCGCCCCCTCGGCCGCGGGTTCCTCACCGGCCGGATCCGCTCGGCGGACCAGCTCGCCGCCCGCGACCTCCGCCGTGACGACCCCCGCTTCTGGCCGGAGAACCTGCCAGGCAACCTCGACCTGCTGCGCGCGGCCGAGAAGGCCGCCGCGGACCGCGACATCGGCCTTTCCCGGCTCGCCCTGGCCTGGCTGCTGTGCCGGAACGGCGGCGTCACGCCGGTGCCGAGCACCCGCGACCGCCTCCACCTGGAGATGAACGCGGCCGCGGCGGGCGTGCGGCTCACCCCCGAGGAGTGCGAGCACCTGGCGGCCCTGTTCCCGCCCGCCGCGGTCGCCGGGCGCGCCGTCCCCTGAAGCGCGTCCTAACGGTGCGCCGACTCGGCGCCCTGGCGCTTCCCCTCCCCCACCTCGATCAGCGACGCGGCCACCGCCTTGTTGACGGCGTCGATGCGGGACACCGCGCCCAGCTTCACGAAGATGTTGCGGAGGTGCCGCTTGACGGTCGCCTCCGTGAGCGAGAGCCGAGACGCGATCTGCCGGTTGCTCAGCGCCTGGGCGGTGAGCTCCAGGACCTCGCGCTCGCGGTCGGAGAGGAGCATCGCCGAGCCCGCCTGGTTCGCGGCGATGCTCTCCCGCGAGACCGACACGATGACGCGCCGCTTGTCGATGCGGACGCTGCGGATCGCGGACACCAGGTCCTGCCTGGTGACGCTCTTCAGCAGGTAGCCGCGCACGCCGACCTCCAGCAGGCTCTGCAGCAGCTGCGGGCCCTCGTACATGCTCAGGATGAGGACGGCCGTGTGCGGCGACCGCTTGCGGATGCGGCCCACCGTGGTGGTGGCGTCGTCGCCGGGGATCTCGACGTCGAGCAGGACGACGTGGGGCCGCTTCTCCGCGGCCAGCGCCACGGCGGCCTCGCTGTCGCCCGCCTCCCCGACGACGACCAGGTCGTCCTGGTAGTCCAGGATCTCCCGCAGGCCCTCCCGGACGAGCGCGTGGTCGTCCACGATCAGAACGGTCGTCTTATGATCCTTGGCGGCCATCTTCGCTTCCTGGAAGCGGTATGAACAGTTCCACATGGGTGCCCTCGCCGGGCGCGCTCGACACGGCGAGCGTGCCGCCGACGAGCTCCGCCCGCTCGCGCATGGTGGACAGGCCCACACCGCCGGAGGTCGCGGTGCGCCGCGGGTCGAAACCGCCGCCGTTGTCGTCGACGTAGATGCGCATCTCGCGCGGCGCGATGTCGATGCGGACCAGGACGATCCCGGCCCTGCCGTGCACCACCGCGTTCCGGACGGCCTCCCTGACGATGAGGAACGACTCGTCCTTCACCGCGGGCGGGGCCCATACCTCGTCGCCGTTTATCTTGAGCTGGACGGCCGCGTCACCGGTCGCCACCGCCTCGAAAGCCGTTAACAACGCCTTCTCCAGAGAATCCGACGGCTCACAGAAACGCAATTCAGATGTGATCTCTCGCAGGATTCGCATCGCTTCCCGAACAGCGTCGTAAGCGGCGGTGAGCCGCTTTTCCGTGCCGAGGCAGTTCTCCTTCCCGCTCGCGTCGAGGTCGTACAGTTCGAGCTGGCGGTAGGCGGCGCTCAGCCACAGCCCGACGCGGTCGTGGAGATCGCGGCCGATACGGCGCCGCTCCTCCACCTGCGCCTTGTGGATCTTGTCGAGCAGATATCCCTCGTGGGCGAGGACCCCCTCGCCGATCCGCACGGTGATGCTCTCGTAGAGGGCGCGGAGGGCGAGCATCAGCAGCCGTTGCGACCGCTCCCCGGACCCCAGGTGGAGGAACAGCTCCCGCTGGACGACGTCGAAGAGCGCGATCCCCGTCCGCAGCGACTCCCGCGGCTGCACGCCGTGCGGCGCGGGCGCCTCCGCGGTCTCCCTGATCGTGAGCTTGTAGCCCTCGTCGACACGGACGGTACCCGCCCGCAGGCTGTCGACGACGTCGGTGAGGATCCGCTCCGCGTTCGCCATGAGCTGCCGGCGCGCCGCCGCGTCGGACGCGATCGGACCGCCCGGCTCGTCCAGGACCCGCCCGTACTCCGCCATGATCCCGGCCCGGCGGGCTTCCAGTCGGGAAGCCGCCTCCGGGCCGGTGGCCTCCGGCCGCCAGGGAGGTAACTCTGCCACGATGTCCCCCCGCGTGGGCAAGAAGTCCGTCTTTGCATTGACCATAGCCGCTGCCGTCGTAAGCCGCTATGACCGTTATGGCCGTTATGAGCGTCTCAACCCGCCTGTGACGACGCGACCAGGATCCACTACCGCCCGCATTCCCGCCCTCTTTCGGAGCCCGGGTGAGGCGGGGTAAGGGCGGGACACTTTGCGCGCCACTGGGAGGCGGCGGGAACGGCCGGGATCATTCGCGCGGCGCCGCGGCGGCCGCTATCGCGCCGCGGGCGCCGGCGTCCGCGCCGCCCGCCGGCCGCCGCCGCGGGCCTGGATGAGGGTCGTGAGCCGCTCCCGCGCGTACATCCGCGCCAGCTTGGGGAACCCGTACCGGACCGAGCCGTTGTGCTGGACGGACCGCACGAGATGGTGGTCGAGCAGGTGGTCCAGGGCCCGCCGCGCCGCGGGCACGTCCCAGCCCAGCAGGTCCGCCGCCGCGTCGGCGGTGAAGTCCGACGGCAGCATGCTGAGCAGCGCGAAGACGCCCTGCTCCTCGTCGCCCAGCCGCTCGTAGCTGGAGTCGAACCGCGACCGCACGTCGAGGTCGCCGAACCGCAGCTCCGGGAGCCGCTGGCGCGAGCGGGTGAGCTCCTCCGCCATGCGGGCCAGCGGGTAGCCCGGCATCGCGGCGAGCCGGTCCCCGACGCAGCGCAGCGCCAGCGGCAGGCAGTCGCACGCGTCGACCAGCGACTCGGCGCCCTCCCGCTCCCTGCGGACGCGGGGGCGGCCGATCACGCCGGCGAGCAGTTCCAGGCCGTCCGCCCGGTCCAGGACGTCGATCGGAAGGTTCCACGCGCCCGCGAGGCCCTCCAGCCTGCGCCGGCTGGTGATGATCACCGCGCATCCGGGGCCGTCCGGGAGCAGCGGCCGCACCTGGGCCACCGACGCGGCGTCGTCCAGCACCATCAGGAGGTCCCGCCCCGCGGTCGCCGAGCGGAGCAGCGTGCCGCGCTCCTCGATGCCCTCCGGGATCCGGTGCCCGGGCACGCCGAGCGCGCGGAGGAAGGCGTGGGCGACCTCGGCGGAGTCGCGTGCGGACTCGGCCGACCCCCTGAGGTCCGCGTAGAGGTGCCCGTCGCCGAACGCGGACCGGACCCGGTGCGCGGCGTGCGCGGCCAGCGCGGTCTTCCCGACACCCGGCATTCCGCTGATGACGGCGATACGCCCGGTGCCGCGCGGCCCCCGGGGCGGTGCCGTGACCCGCCGGCAGAGCCTTTCCACCTCGCTTTCGCGGCCCGCGAATCCGGTCACCGCGGGAAGCCGCGCCGGTGCCACGATGTCCTCGCCGCCCTCGGCCGCGGAACGGGTAAGGCCCGGTTCCGGAATCGGAGCCGATCCGTTTCCCGATGCCGCCGGCAGATCGGCGGAAAGCAGCGCCTGGTGCAACCGCTGCACATCGCGGCCCGGTTCCAGGCCGAGTTGCTCGACGAGGTTCGCGCGGAGCGTCCGGTAGACGTCGAGCGCCTCATAACGGCGCCCGGAATGGTGCAGGGCCGTCATCAGCGATGAATGGAAACCCTCGTGCAGCGGATACCTGACCACGAGGGACTTCAGCTCGCCGATCAGCTCCAGATGGCGGCCGACCCGCAGATCGGTCTCGATCCGCAGTTCCAGCGCCCGGAACCTGACCTCCTCCAGCCGCGCCACGTACGCCGACAGCAGGGTGCCCGCGGTCACGTCGACCAGCGCCGGCCCGCGCCACATGGCGAGCGCGTCCGCCAGGATCTCCGCCGCCCGCACGGGGTCGCCGCGGTCGAGGATCGCCCGCCCCTCCTTGATGGCCTGCTCGAACCAGTAGAGGTCGACGTCCTCGTCCGGGACGGTCAGCATGTAGCCCGCGGGCCGCGTCTGGAGGATCTCTCCCGCGCCGCATTTCTGGAAGATTTTCCGCAGTTTGTAGATGTACGTCTGCAAGGTCGTCATCGCGCTCACCGGCGGGTCGTCCTCCCACAATTCGTCGATCAGCTCGGACGTCTGGACGACGGAGTTCCGGCGCAGCGCGAGCAGGGCGATGACCTGGCGCGGTTTCGGCGCGGTCGGAGCGATGTCGACGGCCGACTCGATGACCTCGAAGGACCCTAGAACCCGGAATTGCACAACACTCTCCCTCGAATTGGGAGTAATGGCGGGATCGACCAGAGGTCGACTACGTGAGCACGTTACGCACGGCCCCGGGGGATGACAAGATCAATTCACAGAAGGTGCCCGGCGGGTGGTCGGATAGGTGCCCCTCCGCGGCGCCGAAGGATGTGCTCCGCTCCTAAGGTTGTACTACTTCCGATCCTTGCGACCGGCCTTGAGCGCTTCGGCGGTGCGCGCGTGAATTCCCGGGAACCGGGTACGGGCGTGCCTTCTGCTGACGTAGTCGACCATTGTGACAGAACGGTGGCGGGGATGCCCCGGTAAACATGTGAACCCCCGGCGGCCACCATTGGCCGCCGGGGGCGGAGGGGTACGGGTGAGGCGCTACGCGCCGGGCGCCCGCTCGCCGACGAGCACGCCGTTCACCTTGTCGAGGAACGCCCGCGGCGTCTCCAGCACGTCGATGTCGTCGTCCTCCAGCGTCACCGCGTACTCGCGCTTGATGACGGCGGCCGCCTCCAGCAGCGCGAGGGAGTCGTATCCGAGGTCCACGAAGGACGTGTCGAGGATGTCCCCGTCGGTGTTCACGGACTCGTCCTCGCCCGCGCACGAGCGCATGATCCGCTTGAGGTTCTCGATGGTCAGCTCCTGCAAGGCGGCCTCCTGCCGGTCAGGCTTCCGATCAGGTCTCCGGTCGGACAACTCAGAACTCGCCACGGCCATGACGTACTGGCCGTACCGCGACGAGGCCAGGCCGGCTCCGAGCCGGTGGCAGGCCTCGGCGTCGATGAACCCCATGCGCAGCGCGATCTCCTCCACGCAGGCGACGTGCAGGCCCTGCCGCTCCTCCAGGGCCAGCACGTAGTTCCCGGCGGCCGTCAGCGCCTCCGGCGTGCCGGTGTCCAGCCAGGCGAAGCCGCGGGTGAGCTCGACGAGCCGCGCCCTGCCCTCGGCCACGTAGGCGCGGTTCACGTCGGTGATCTCCAGCTCGCCGCGGGCCGACGGCCGCAGCCGCCGCGCGATGTCCACGGCGCCGCCGTCGTAGAAGTAGAGCCCGGTGATCGCCCGGTTCGAGCGGGGGCGGGCGGGCTTCTCCTCGATGGACAGCAGCCGGCCGTCGGCGTCGGTCTCCGCGATCCCGAAGCGCTGCGGGTCCTTGACCGGGTAGCCGAACAGGACGCAGCCGTCCACGTCCCGCGCCTGCTCGCGGAGGATGTCGGCGAGCAGGTGCCCGTGGAAGACGTTGTCGCCGAGGATCAGCGCGACCGGTTCGCCCGCGATGTGGTCGGCGCCGATGAGGAGGGCGTCCGCGATGCCCCTGGGCTCGTCCTGCACCGCGTAGGAGAAGCGCACCCCGAGGTCCGACCCGTCGCCCAGCAGGCGGCTGTAGCGCGGGACGTCCTCGGCCGTCGAGATGATCAGGATGTCGCGGATGCCGGTGAGCATGAGCACCGACAGCGGGTAATAGATCATCGGCTTGTCGCCCACCGGCAGCAGCTGCTTGGAGACGACCCGGGTCAGCGGGTAGAGCCGGGTGCCGGTGCCGCCCGCGAGGATGATCCCCTTCGTCACGCCCGCCGGCGCGCCGCGGGCCCGGCGCCGTCCCGGCGAGCCGGCCGGCCGGGTGAGCCGCGTACCGTTGATCATGTTCCTCCTCCCGGAAGGCGCGGGAACGTGCCGTCCAGCGTCCGGTACCGCGCTCAACCGCGGTTGGAGAGGCGCTCAACGGCCGCCGGGGCACGGCGCCCCGGGAGGGCCGCGGCGGGCACGGCGCCCTCCATGCCGGTTCAAGCCCGTTCCGAGAGCGGTGGCCGACGATCGCGCGGTACGACTACGACCGGCAAGAGGAGCGTCGATGGCCACAGCGTCCCGCCAGCGTCCCGACACCCACGAGATGGTCGTGACCCATCGCGCCTCCCGGCGCGAGTCGCGGGTGCTGGCCGCCCGGGTGCCGGAGGTGAGGCCGGGCGACACCGCCCGGGCCCGGGTGCTCGCCGCCCATCTGGCCGACTACCTGCTGGCCCTGCACCTGCACCATTCGGCCGAGGACGAGCTGCTGTGGCCGCTGCTCCCGGCCCGCGTGGGCGCCGACGCGGACCTCGTCCGGCGCATGGAGGAGCAGCACGCGCGGCTCGCCGCCGGCATGGAGCGCATGACCGAGGCGGCGCGGGCCTGGGCCGAGCACGCGGACGAGGAGTCGCGCGACGCGCTGGGCGCGCTGCTGGCCGAGCACGTCGCGCTGCTCACCGAGCACCTGGACGACGAGGAGCGGAACCTCCTCCCCCTGGTGGAGCAGCACGTGAGCGTGGAGGAGTGGAAGAGGCTGTCGCAGCACTTCGCCGCGCACATGCCCAAGGACAAGCTGCTGTTCTTCATGGGCGCGGTCCTGGAGGGGGCGGACCGCCGGGAGCGGGCGCACCTGCTCGGCTCGCTCCCGCTCCCGGCCCGGCTGGCCTGGCACACCGTCGGACGCGTCCAGTACGCGCGCAGGGTCCGCAGCGTGCGGGGACTCCGGCGGTGACCGCCGCGCGCTACTTCTCCTTCGGCGGCAGCCTGCTCGCCTGCTCGATCCACGACACGAGCTGCTCCTCGTCGAGCTCGTCGTCCTCGTGGATGTCGAAGTAGCGCATTCCCTCGTGCTTGGACGCCTTCGGCGGCATCGGGTCGAGCGAGGTCCCGCGCGAGAACTGGAGCTGGACGTAGTGCGTGAAGCAGCGGAAGGCGACGAACCACTCCTCGCCCTCGTGGCCGTAGAACGGCTGGTTCCACTTCACGGCCTTGTGCACGTCGGGGACGGTCCGCACGATCAGGCGGTCGAGCCGCTCGCCGATCGGGCGCTTCCACCCGGGCATGGCCGCGATGTAGGCCTGCACCGGCTCGTCGCCCTCCCCTTTCGGGATCTGCGGGTTGCCGCCGGAGAGCAGCTTCGGTCCGGATCCGGATTTCCTGTCGGCGTCCTTCTTGCTGTTCGGCATTCGGAGCTCCGTCGAGGTCGTTCCCGTCAATGGCCGAGGAGTCGTCTCCCGGCCGAGGTTACAGGTCGGCGCGCCCGGCTCACCCCGCGCTGCGCACCCGGCTCACCGCGCGCCGCGCACCCGGCTCACCGCGCGCCGCGCACCCGGCTCACCGCGCGCTGCGCACCCCGCTCAC